>JAUYAG010000122.1 GCA_030693575.1 Brevundimonas sp.
GGCCGGCGTCGGGGTCGGCCGCGGCGGCGGCGGCGGAGCGGGTTCCGGCGGGACCGGCTCGGGCGGGGTCGGGGCGACGGGCGCGGTCGCGGCGTCTTCCGTGATCAGTTCGTCGTCGGGATTGTCGGGCGCGGCGGCCTCGATCACGGTCTCGGAGATGATCGACACGGGCACGGCGCTTTCGACGTCCAGCGGCTCACGCGTGAAGCCCAGCAGGCCGTAGCCGACCACGGCCAGAACCACCGCCGCGTGGACGGCGATCGATGCCAGCAGCGAGGAGCCGGGCCTCTCCAAGCCGTCAGCCCTCCACGTCCGTCGGGGCGCCGCCGGCGGTGTCGGTGATGAGGTTCAGCTTGGTGAAGCCGGCCGAGGACAGGCGCGCCATGACGCGGGCCACGGCCTGATAGGGCGCCCGGCCGTCGCCACGCACGGACACGGCCTTCTCCCGGCCGTCCGGACCGGCGGCTTCCGCCACGGTCAGCACCAGACGGTCAAAGCTGACCTCGCCCTCGCCGACATAGATGGCCCCGTCGCGCTTGATCGAGATGACCACCGGATCGTCCGAGGCGTCGACCGCGCTGGCGTCCGTCTTGGGCAGTTCGACCGGCACGGCCACGTTCAGCAGCGGTGCCGAGATCATGAAGATGATCAGCAGCACCAGCATCACATCGACCAGCGGCGTGACGTTGATTTCACTCAGCGGCTGTTTGCGCGGCCGCCTGCGGCCCCGGACATGTCCGCCGCCGCCGCCTCCTGCGAGGGCCATGCTCAGAGCTCCCGGGTCGGCTGCGGCGCGGCGCTGGACGGCCCGCCCAGACGGCGCGCGACGGCGGCCTGCAGGTCATCGGCGAAGCTTTCCAGCCGGCCGGTGAACTTGCCCGCGTCGATCGAGAATTTGTTGTAGGCGATATAGGCCGGAATGGCCGCGGCCAGACCGAGGGCCGTGGCGAACAGGGCCTCGGAAATCGCCGGTGCCACGGTCGCCAGATTGGTGTTGCCCGACGAGGCGATGGCCCCGAAGGCGTTCATGATGCCCCAGACGGTGCCGAACAGGCCGATGAAGGGCGAGGAGGTCGCGACCACCGACAGCACGCCCAGACCGTTCTCGACGCGCTGGCCCTCGCGGGCGATCAGGCTGTCGAGTGCGCGGTCGATGCGCGACATCAGAAGATTGGCCTGGTTCTCGGTCAGCGGGCCGCGCGTCCGCGCCTCGCGCCAGTCGGCCAGGGCGATGACCAGCATACGCGGCAGGGGATGCACCGGGTTCGGGCCGGCCTGGGCGGCGATGTCCTCCAGCGACCGGCCAGAGCCGACGGCGTCCTCGAACGTGTTGGCCTGGCTGTTCAGCGCGCCGAACCGCATGGCCTTGTCGATGATCACGGCCCAGGACCACAGCGAGGCGATCACCAGGCCGATCATGATCGCCTGCACGACGATATCGGCCTCCATGAACAGGGAGACCGGGTTGATCATCGAGGCGTGGGCGGCGGTGGTCATTCAGGCGTCCTTCCGTCTGGCCGTCCACTGTGCACCGGACGGGCGTGGCGGTTGTGTGGCGGTTTGAGCCGGGTCTAGCGAGGTGTGGCCGCGACGTCACCTGTCTGCACGTGACAGGCGGGCGAAATGGTCAAGCTTCGCGCGCCAGCCATGGCCCGACCTTCTCGCGCAGGGCCGGTGTCGGCCGGCGCGGCCGCCCGTCCATATAGATGCAGACCACCTCGACCTCGGCCCGGCACAGGACGTCATCGCCGCGCGTGATGGCCTGTGAGATCAACAGGCGCGGCCCCTTCACGGCGTCATAGTGGGTCCGCACCACCAGCTGGTCGTCGATCCGCGCAGGCTTGAGGAAGTGCAGCCCCATCTTCGAGACGACGAAGGCCATCGGCTGGTCGCCGTCCAGCAGTTCGGCGTGACCGATCCCCATCAGCCGCAGGCAGTCGGACCGCCCCCGCTCGAAATAGCGGACATAGTTGGCGTGATAGACCAGACCGGTGAAGTCGGTGTCCTCGTAATAGACCCGGACCGGCAGGCGATGCTCGCGGCCCTCAAAGCGGCCGGCGGTGGGAGTATCGGACGCCGTCACGGCACGGCCTGCACGGCCGGAGGCTCGGGGAAACCGGGGCAGTCAGCGGCGATCATGGCGCGGAACTCGCCGTTCAAAGGGTCCTGACTCAGCAGCATCCGCTTGGGACGGGAGATGAAGCCCACGGCCCGTCCACCGCGTTCGGGCGCGATATAGCCGCAGACCACCCGGCCCCGGCCCGGCTCGATCAGCTGGACCTCGGCGGTCCGCCCGAGTTGCTCGCGCGCCTGCCGCAGCACACGGCGCGAGGCCGGTTCCTCGGTGAAGCCGCCGCCCGCGCCCTGGGTGCCGAACCACAGCGCCAGGGCGCCGAGCACGACCACCGCCACGCCCAGCACGGCGATCAGTCTGTCGGTTCGTATCGCCCGTCGCGCCATGCGGCCTCCTGAGCCGCGACCATGCCGGGGTTCGGACGCAAGGTGAAGCCCGGAGCGATGGATTGGACCGTCGCGATGCGGATGCTACGCCTTGCCCGTTCGAACGGAGGGGATGATGCGACGCAACGCTCTGGCCTTGGCCCTGACCCTGTCCCTGGGGACGGCGATCCCCCTGCAGGCGCAGACACCCGCAGCGGCGTCGGCCGCCGCCCCGACGCCCTCGACCCTTGAAGAAGCCATCCCCGTCATCGACGCGGCCTTCGACCGCTGGCAGGCCAACGCCCATGCGCCCGGTCTGGTCTATGGCGTGGTGCAGGACGGGCGGATCATCCATCTGCGCACGGCGGGCGTCCGCACGGTCGACGGGCCTGCGGTCGCGCCAGACACCCTGTTCCGCATCGCCTCCATGTCCAAGGCCTTCACCGCGCTCGCGATCCTCAAGCTGCGCGACGAGGGCAGGCTCTCGCTCGACGACCTCGCCGGGACCCATGTGCCGGAGATGCGCGGCTGGACCTGGCCGACCGCCGACGCCCCGCGCATCCGCGTCCGGGACCTGCTCAACCACACCGGCGGCTTCGTCACCGACGATCCCTGGGGCGACCGCCAGCAGGTCATCACCGAGGCCGAGTTCACCCGCATGCTCACCGACGGCGTGCCCTTCACCCGCGCGCCGCAGACCGCTTTCGAATATTCGAACTTCGGCTACGCCCTGCTCGGCCGGATCGTCACCAACGTCTCGGGCCGGCCGTACAACGACTACATCGAAGCGGAGATCATGCGGCCGCTGGGCATGACCTCCAGCGGCTATGACGTCTTCGCCTCACCGCAGGACCGTCGCGCCATCGGCTACCGCTGGGAGAATGACGCCTGGTCGCGCGAGCCCGACATGCGCCACGGCGTCTTCGGCTCCATGGGCGGGGTCCAGACCAACGCCCCCGACTATGCCAATTGGATCGCCTTCCTGCTGTCCGCCTGGCCCGCTCGCGATGATCCCGAGACCGGTCCCGTCCGCCGCGCGACGGTGCGCGAGATGGCGACCGGCTCGAACTTCGTCTCCGCCAGCGTGCGCACCCTGCCCGACGGATCGTCCTGCCCGGTCGCCGTCGCCTACGGCATGGGGCTGAGGGTCTCGGCCGACTGCGAGCTCGGTGCCGTCTTGGCCCACGGCGGCGGCTATCCCGGCTACGGCTCCTACATGATCCTCATGCCGGACCGGCGGACCGGCCTGTTCGCCTTCGCCAACCGCACCTACGCCGGCCCCTCGGCCCCGCTGACCGAGGCCGCCTCGACCCTCGTGCGCGCCGGTCTGGCGCCGGTGCGGCCGCTGGCGACCAGCGACATCCTCGCCGAACGCTACGCCGACCTCGGCCGTATCTGGGCCGCCGGCGACGTGAACGTGGACGCAGCGAACCTCCGGCTGGCCATGAATTTCCTCATGGACCGCTCGGCGGAGAATTGGCGGACCGTCCTGGGCGCGCTCAAGACCGACGCCGGCCCCTGCGCAACCGCCGCGCCGATCACGCCGACCGGCAGCCTCTCGGGGACGTTCCGCTGGATCTGCGAAAAGGGCGTGGTCGAAGGCCGGCTTCTGTTGGCGCCCACCAACCCGGCGACGATCCAGGCGATCAATTTCCGCTTCACCCCGACGCCGACCGCGCCGTAGCTATTCGAACAGGGCGGCCTGCCCGGCCCCCGCCGGCTTCGGCGGCTCCGCCAGCCCGAGGTGCGCATAGGCCCGGGCGCAGGCCATCCGCCCGCGCGGCGTGCGCTGGATGAAGCCCTGCTGCAGCAGATAGGGTTCGATCACATCCTCGACGGCATCGCGCGCCTCGGCGATGGCCGCCGCCAGCGTATCCATGCCCACGGGCCCGCCGCCGTAGTTCTCGATCAGGGCCTTCAGGAACCGGCGATCGAGACTGTCCAGCCCGGCCTCGTCGACCTCCAGCCGCGCCAGCGCCCGCGCCGCCGCCAGCCGGTCGATGACCGGCGAGCCCTCGGCCTCGGCGAAGTCCCGCACCCGGCGCAGCAACCGCCCGGCCACGCGCGGCGTGCCCCGCGAGCGGCTGGCGATCTCGCGCGCGCCCTCGTCATTGATGCCGACGCCCATCTTGCGTGCCGCACCAGTGATGACCCGGACCAGTTCCTCAGGCGTGTAGAATTCCAGCCGCAGCGGAATGCCGAACCGGTCGCGCAGGGGCGTGGCCAGCAAACCCGCCCGCGTCGTCGCCCCGACCAGGGTAAACGGCGCCAGATCGATCCGCACCGACCGCGCCGACGGCCCCTCACCGATGATCAGGTCCAGCACATGGTCCTCCATGGCCGGATAGAGGATCTCCTCGACCGTCGGGGCCAGCCGGTGGATCTCGTCGATGAACAGGACGTCGCGCGGTTCGAGATTGGTCAGAATGGCCGCCAGGTCGCCCGCCTTGGCCAGGATCGGCCCCGAGGTGGCGCGGAAGCCGACGCCGAGCTCGCGGGCCACGATCTGCGCCAGGGTCGTCTTGCCCAGCCCGGGCGGGCCAAACAGCAGGACGTGGTCCAGCGACTCGCCCCGTCCCCGCGCCGCGTCGATGAAGACCTTGAGATTGCCCTTGGCCTGCTCCTGGCCGACGAACTCCGACAGGGTCTGCGGCCGCAGGGCGCGGTCGTGACCCTCGCCGGGCGCGGGGGATGCATCCACCAGCCTGTCCTCAGTCATGCTCAACCCCGCCCTTTCCGGCGAAGCCGGAGAAAGATGGGTTCGTCACAACGAACACAACGGAAGGCACAACGGTCACGGCGGGGCCGAAGCCAGGCGCAATTCTCGTTGTGTTCGCTGTGAATTCGTTGTGCCCGTTGTGATGAACCTGCTTCGCAGGTTGGAAGAGCGCCCTCACCGCCCCAGCTCCTGCAGGGCCGCACGGATGACGGCCGACAGGTCCGCCTCATCGCCCAGCCGGATCAGGGCCTGATCGACCGCGCGGCGGGCGTTGACCTCGGCCACACCCAGACCCAGCAGGGCCGACACGGCCTCGCCCGTAACATTCGGCGTCGGCGGCGCGATCTCGGCATGGACGCCGGGGGCCGAGGGCGTGAACGACGCATCCCCCAGCGGCTTGCCCTTCAGTTCGGTGACGATGCGCAGGGCCAGCTTCGGCCCGACGCCATTGGCCCGCGCCACCGCCGCCTTGTCCTCGCGCGCCACCGCCGCCGCCAGCTCGCCCGGCGGCAGGACGTCCAGCACCGACAGGGCCGCCTTGGGCCCCACGCCCTGGATGGCGGTCAGCGTCGTGAAGGCCCGGCGCTCGTCGCGGGTCAGGAAGCCATACAGCCGCGGCCCGCTCTCGGCGTTCCAGTTCGACTCGATATGCAGGGTCGCCTCATCGCCCGGCGCCGGCAGCCGGCCCAGCGTCCTCGCCCCGCAGGCCACCACATAGCCCACGCCGGCGCAGTCGATCAGGCAGTGATCCGCCTCGACCTCGGCCAGCACGCCTCTGAGACGGCCGATCATGCCGCCCCCCGAAGGGTCGTCAGCAGCGCCCGCTTGCGCATCTGCGCGTGGGTGATGGCCACGGCCAGGGCATCGGCGGCGTCGGCCTTCACATCCCCGGCGGCGGGTAGCAGCCGTTTCACCATGAAGGCGATCTGGGTCTTGTCGGCATGGCCGGCCCCGACGACCGCCTTCTTGATCAGGTTCGGGGAATACTCCGCGACCGACAGCCCGTGCCGCGCGGGCGCCAGCATCACCGCCGCCCGGGCGTGACCCAGCTTCAGGGTCGAGACCGGGTTCATATTGACGAACACCTCCTCGATCGCCGCCTCGTCGCAGTCATGGGCGGCGCAGACCGCACCGACGGCCTCGAGCAGGAACAGCAATCGCTCGCTGAACGGCGCGGTTTCCGGCGGGGCGATCACCCCGTGCGCGACCCAGCGCAGACGCGCCCCCTCGGCGGCCACCACGCCCCAGCCGGTGCGGCGCAGACCGGGGTCCAGTCCCAGGATTCGAGTCGTTCCGTTCGTCATTCGTTCCATTCATGCCTCAAACGAGGTTGACGAACAATGACCGGCCGTCACTCCTCGCGCGGCAGTATGGAGAAGCGCGCGAGGCCCGCCTCGGCGCCCAGCAGGGTCACCAGTCCGTCGACGTCGATCGGGACCTGTCCCTTCACCTTCAGATGATGCTCGTGGACAGCACCGTCGTGGCTCATCACATGACCGAGGCGCACCACCTTCACCCCCTTGCCGCGCAGCAGGTTCCGCACGGCCAGGCCCGAGGGAGCCTCGCCGCGCTTCCAGCTCAGCGTAACGTCCATCACCCCGACGTGCGGCAGTTTGGCGTCGAGCACACGCAGCACGGCCAGCACCGCCAGGGTGGCGCCCGAGCCAATCAGGGCCAGGTCCATCATGCCGACGCCGTACAGTACGCCGATGGCCGAGGTGACCCACAGCGAGGCCGCCGTGGTCAGGCCGTGGACCGAGAAGCCCTCGCGGAAGATCACCCCCGCGCAGAGGAAGCCGATGCCGGTCAGCAGGCCGTGCGACATCCGCGTCGGATCGATCACCACTGTCTGCCCCGGCAGGGCGGTAAAGGCCCAGGTCGACTGGTGCATGGCCGCCAGCATCAACAGGCAGGAGGTCAGACAGACCAGGATATGGGTGCGGAACCCGGCCGGATGGCCGTGATAGGTCCGCTCGACCCCGATCAGTCCGCCGGCCGTCATGGCCGCCAGAACCGGCCACACCAGATCCCAGTTCATTTGTGTAAATCGCTCCGCAAACTGACGAATCCTGAGCCTAATCCCGGCAGAGCTTCGGGATCAAGCGCCGCGGACTATTCCGTGGTCTTGCCGTCGAAATGCTCCTCCTTGGCGTCCGCCTCGGCCTTGGTGGCGCGGACGACGCCGTCGCGATGCTCGGGCGGGCCGTAGAGGGTGTAGAGGGTCAACGGCGCGTCGCTGGTGTTGATCACATTATGCCGGGCGCCGGCCGGTACGATGATGGCGTCATCGTCCTTGATCGGGGTGCGTTTGCCGTCGATCAGGACTTCGCCCGCGCCGGACTCGATGCGGAAGAACTGGTCGCGGTCCTCGTGGACCTCCTCGCCGATCTCGTCGCCCGGCTGCAGGGCCATCAGCACCAGCTGCAGATATTTGCCGGTGTAGAGCACACGTCGGAAGTCGGTGTTCCCGGTAGTCAGGGTCTCGATGTTGTCGATGAAGCCTAGCATGGGGGGTCCTTGAGCAGCGGGTCTGGGATGTAGCGGTGAAATCGGCATTCGACGGACGCGGATCAAGCGGGCGAGGACCGGTCCAGCCCACGGCAACGGTTGCGCGAGCCGGCTGTTCCACCGCCGCCGGTTCCGCGCTCGCGTCCGCGTCGGGTCAGGAGGGGCGACGATGTCTGGTGCCAGCGGGGCGGTAGTCGTGGCGATGGCGCGACGGGTTCGCGTGGTGATCGCCCTGTTCGCGGTCGCGGCGGTCACCATCTCCTTCGGCGCATTCCGCGCCCAGGCCCAGACGGTCGCCCTGCGTCCGGATCAGGCTGCCTTCCGCGCCTGACGCCTGCCATTGTCGATCCGATCATTGCGGCGGCGGCCCGGCACTGGCCGGGCGTGCCGATGATCCCCGCCATGGCGACGGGGGCCACCGACGGCCGCTTCACCAACGCCGCGGGCATTCCGACCTATGGGGTGACCGGCATGTTCCACGACCCCGACGGTGGCGGGACCCACGGTCTGAACGAACGCATCCGCGTCCGCTCGCTCTACGAGGGCCGGGACTTCCTGTTCGATCTTGTGAAGGCCTATAAGGGCCAGCCGTGAGGCGACGCCTCAGCCGTGCTTTTCGACATAGGCCTCGGGGTCCTTGTTCACCGGCTTGACCCCGGTGATGTGCTCGGCCTCGAAGGCGGCGAATTTCACCGCGAGGGCGTGGCGGCTCTCAAGCGATGCGTTCAGCCGGAAGTCCGTCAGTCCCTGCCGCTCTTCCTCGCCCATATGTTTTGAGTTGACGACGTTGGCCTTGCCGACGGCCTCGACCCAGGCCTTCGTCCCGACCTTGTGCCTGCCCACGGCCGCCACGGCGTCGCGAAGCTTGTTGTGGTCCTCGATGGCGTCGATCGTCTCCGGCCCGGCGTCGTTTCCCTCGGCGTCGTTGGCCGCCTCGCCGACCTTCATCAGCTCCGGATAGAAGAACCGCTCCTCGGCCTCGGCATGCACATCGAGGAAGGCCGACAGCCGACCCCAGACCTTGGTCAGGGCGTCCGTATCCTTCGGATCGATCTGCTCGAGAATGGCGAACAGGCGGCGCTGCTCGGCGTGGTCGTCGAGGATAAGCTGGGTGATGTCCATCAGGGCCGGTCCGCGGTTCGAGGTCGCTGGCTAACCCGGACGAAGCGTCACGGTTCCGGCGGCGGGCGGAATCGGACGTTGAACGTGACCGAGCTGTCCGTTTCAAACCCGTCGATGCTGTAGGGCCTGACGCGCGCCTGTCGGGTCGCCGCGATCGCCGCCTCGGCGAACCCGGCGCCGGGCGGGGTTTCGCTCAGAGCCTCGCACGCCCCGAATTGCCCTGTCGCGAGGGTCTCGCACCGAAGCACCACATCGCCCTGTTCGACGCCACGGCGCATGGCCAGAACGGGGAAGACCGGCACAGGCGTCTTCACCCATGCCGGGTGTCTCACGACCTCGCCGTTCGGCCCGACGGACGACTTTGGCGGCGTCGGAACCGCAGGCTGCGCGACGGGCGGCGGAAGCGGCTCGATGATCTCCACATCGACCGACTCGTCCAGATAGCTGACCTCCTTCAGGGTGAACCTGGCCCCGACGAAATACAGCACCAGAAACACCGCGATGACGATCAGCGCCACAACCACCAGCACCCGGCCTGCCCGGGAACCGCGCCGCTTCGGTTCCGGCCGCGGCGCCTCAGGCGATGGCGGCGCTGGGTCCCACGGCCCCATTCAGCCCGCGTATTTCGCCAGGTCTTCGTCCGAGATGTCCTCGTTCGAATAGACGTTCTGCACGTCGTCCTCGGCGTCGAGCGCATCGAGCAGCTTCATCAGGGTGCCGACCGCCTCGCCGGTGACCGGGACCTCGTTCTGCGGACGCCAGACCAGGGCCGTGGACTTGGCGTCGCCGAGGATCTTCGACAGGGCCTCGGCCACCTCATTGAGGTCCTCGAAGGTCGTCCAGATCGTGTGGCCGGGCGCGTCCTCATAGATGTCCGGCTTGACCAGGTCGCTCTCGACGTCCTGGGCGCCCGCCTCGATGGCGGCTTCCATGACGGCGTCCTCGCTGCCGGCCTCGGCGGGATAGATGATGCGGCCCACGCGGTTCCACATGAAGGCGACCGAGTTCATCTCGCTCAGTGCCCCGCCGTTCTTCTTGAACGCCGCGCCGATGTTGGAGGCGGCGCGATTGCGGTTGTCGGTCAGCGCCTCGACGATGATCCCGACGCCGCCGGGGCCCCGGCCCTCGTAGCGGACCTCTTCCATCATATCGACATCGCCGCCCGCGGCCTTGTTGATGGCGCGCTGGATCACGTCGCGCGGCAGGCTTTCGGCCTTGGCGTTGTTGACCGCCAGGCGCAGGCGCGGGTTCATGTTGACGTCGGGCATGCCCAGCTTGGCCGCGACGGTGATGTCGCGGGACAGTTTGGAGAACAGCTTGGACCGCTGCGCATCGGCGCGACCCTTGCGGTGCATGATGTTCTTGTATTTCGAATGGCCGGCCATGGATTGGGTCTCATCAGTATGGGCGCTAACGCTCGCGGCGCGGCCGCTCGCTGCGTGAGCGCGAGGCCGCGGTCGTGACCGGCGCATCTAGCCGATGGCGGCGGCGGTGTCACGGTTCAGGAACCTCTGCTGCGCTACAGCTTTTCCCCAACAGCAGCCGGAGCCCGCCATGACCGCCGAAGATGTTCTCTACGACGCCCAGGTCTACGCCGATGACGACCTCAACGAGGCCGACATCGTCGAATGGTACGAGACCCGCCCCGTCACCGTCCCGACCGCCATCGCCACCGGTGCCATCATCGGTGCCTTCGCGCTGGGCGTGCTCACCGCCGTCGGCGCGCTCGCGCTGATGGGGCGTCTGGACGACTAGGTCTTCAGGCTCTCCAGGAACCCCCGCATCTTGTCATCCACCGGCACCGGCCGCTTGGAGTCGCGGTCGACATAGACGTGGACGAAATAGCCGACGGCCGCCGCCTCCTGCTCCTTGTTGCGGAACAGGCCGATCTCGTAGCGGACCGAGGACGTGCCGACGTGGGCGACCCGCACGCCCGCCTCGATCTCGTCCGGAAAGGCGGTCGGCGAGAAATAGCGGCAGCCCGTCTCGACCACCAGGCCGATGGTCTTGCCCTGGTGGATGTCGATGATGCCGTTGACGACCAGCAGCCGGTTCACCGCCGTGTCGAACCACGAATAGTAGACGACGTTGTTCACATGGCCGTAGACGTCGTTATCCATCCAGCGTGTGGAAATGGCCTGGAACCGGCGATAGTCGCTCCGCTTCGTCCGTTCGATGGTACCCGTCACGTCGTTCCCTTTGGTTGGCGCTACGCTCGCGACGCGGTCGCTCGCTGCCTGAGCGCGTTTTGATTCCGCGCGTCTCGGCGCGCCTGTTCTCAGCCTTGGGCTTGGCGGACGCGGCGTCAAGCGCCTAGCCTCCCCTTCATGCAGACCACCGCCGCCGTTCTCCGGACCATGGGCGCCGCCCGCCCCTATGCCGACAGCCGGCCGCTGTCGCTCGAGACGGTGACGCTCGATCCGCCCGGCCGCGATGAGGTGCTGGTCGCGATCAAGGCCGCCGGCCTGTGCCACTCCGATCTCAGCGTCATCAACGGCGACCGCCCCCGGCCCCTGCCCATGGCCCTGGGCCATGAGGCCGCCGGGGTGGTCGAGGCGCTCGGCGAGGGCGTCACGGACCTCGAGATCGGCGACCATGTCGTCATGGTCTTCATGCCGTCGTGCGGCCATTGCGATCCCTGCGCCGGCGGCCGCCCCGCCCTGTGCGAGCCGGGCGCGGCGGCCAACGGCAAGGGCGAGCTGCTGAGCGGCGGGCGGCGCCTCCACGATGCCGCGGGCGAGCTCCATCATCACCTCGGCTGCTCCGCCTTCGCGGCCCATGCGGTCGTCTCCCGCCGGTCGCTGGTGAAGGTCGATCGCGACCTGCCGTTCGAGCACGCCGCCCTGTTCGGCTGCGCCGTGCTGACCGGCGTCGGCGCGGTCGTGAATACGGCGCAGGTCAAGGCCGGCCAGTCGGTGGCCGTCATCGGCCTGGGCGGCGTCGGCCTGTCGTCGGTGCTCGGCGCCCTGGCGGCGGGGGCGAGCCCGGTGATCGCCGTCGATCTGAGCGAGGACAAGCTGGCCCTGGCCCGCTCGCTCGGCCCGGTCCAGACCGTCAACGCCGCCGCTCCCGATGCCATCGAACAGGTGCGGGGCCTGACCGGCGGCGGGGCCGATTTCGTGTTCGAGATGGCCGGCAGCGTCCGCGCCCTCGAGGCCGCCTGGCGGATGACCCGGCGCGGCGGGACCACGGTCACCGCCGGCCTGCCGCCGCCCGAGGCCGCGCTGGCCGTCAACATCGTCCAGCTGGTGGCCGAGGAGCGGTCCCTCAAGGGATCGTACATCGGCACCTGCGTCCCCGCCCGCGACATCCCCCGCTATGTCGCCCTGTTCCGGCAGGGGCGGCTGCCGGTCGACCGGCTGCTCAGCGGGAGCATCCCCCTCGCCGACATCAACGCCGCCTTCGACGATCTGGCCGAGGGGCGGGCGGTGCGGACGGTGGTGCGCTTCTAGCCTCAAGCCTTGTCGCGGATCCGCATGGCCCCGCCGGCCGCGCCCGTCTGCACGTCGAACCGGCCCGTCGCCCGCAGCAGGTCCGACAGTTTGGCGTGGCCATAGGTGCGCTGGTCGAAGTCCGGATAGGCGTTGCGCAACCGGTCGCCGAGGCCGCTGACCGTGACCCAGCCGTCGCCGTCCTCGTCCAGTTCGGAGATCACGGTGGCGA
>JAUYAG010000065.1 GCA_030693575.1 Brevundimonas sp.
GCGGTTGAGGTGGCAGGCGTTGCCGACCGGGCGGACCTTGAGCACCAGCGCGTCGGCGTCGCAATCGGGCGTGATCGAGACGACATACAGCCGATCGCCCGAGGTCTCGCCCTTGCGCCAGCGCCCCCCGCGCGAACGCGAGAAGAAGGTGGCCTCACCCGAGGCGAGGGTCTCGTCGAGGGCGGCGCGGTCCATATAGGCCAGCGTCAACACCTGCAGGGTGGCGGCGTCCTGGACCACGACCGGGATCAGGCCGCCGGCCTTGTCGAAATCGAGGGTCGAGGGGTCGATCACAGTCTCATCTCCTGCCCGGCGTCCGCCAGGAACGCCTTGAGATCGGGAATGGCCAGGGTCCCGGTGTGGAAGACGCTGGCGGCCAGCGCCCCCGAGACGTCGGCCTGTTGGAACACGTCGAGGAAATGCTGAGCCGCGCCGGCCCCGCCCGAGGCGACGAGGGGGATGGTCAGCAGGGCGCGGGCGGCGGCGAGCTGGGCGATGTCATAGCCGCGGCGGACGCCGTCCTCATCCATGCAGTTGAGCACGATCTCGCCGGCGCCGAGGGTCTGGGCCTCGACGATCCAGTCCATGGTGCGGCGGCCGGCCCCGCGGCTGGCGGTCGGGTCGCCGGTGTACTGGTGCACCAGCCAGTCGTCTTCGGCGCGCTTGGAGTCGACGCCGACGACCACGCACTGGCTGCCGAGGCGCTCCGCCATCTCGCCGATGAGCTCGGGACGTTCGAGAGCCGGGGAGTTGATCGAGACCTTGTCGGCCCCGTGGTCGAGGCAGCGGGCGGCTTGATCGACCGAGCGGATGCCGCCGGCGACGCTGAACGGGATGTCGAGCAGGCGGGCGATGTCGCGCACCCAGCCGTAGTCGAGCGTGCGGCCCTCGGGGCTGGCCGTGATGTCGTAGAAGACCAGTTCGTCTGCGCCCTGATCGCGATAGCGCGCGGCGAGGTCGGCGGCGTCGCCCATGTCCGTGTGGCCCTGGAAGCGGACGCCCTTGACCACCCGGCCGTCCTTGACGTCGAGACAGGGGATGATGCGCCGGGCCGTCATGCCGGCTCTTGGGCGGCCAACGCCTCTTCGAGGGTGAAGCGGTTCTCGTAGAGGGCGCGGCCGACGATGGCACCGTCGCAGCCGAGGGCGGCGGCGGCGGTCAGGTCGGCGACCGTGGCCACGCCGCCCGAGGCCTGGACCTTGAGATCGGGACGGCGGCGGATGATCTCGCCCAGCAGGTCGAGATTGGGGCCGGTCAGGGCGCCGTCGCGGCCGACGTCGGTGACCAGCAGGTGGCGCGCGAGGTTGGGCGGGTAGCGGTCGAGTGCGGTCCAGAGGTCGACCCCGGCGGCCTCGGTCCAGCCCTTGAGGGCCGGGACCCAGCGATCGCCGTCTGCCTTGACGTCGATGGCCAGGGTGATCCGGTCCGGGCCGAAGCGGCGCAGCCAGTCGGCCACGGTCTCCGGCTGCGACACCGCAAGGGAGCCGACCACGACCCGCGCCACACCGGCGTCGATCAGGGCCGCGACATCGTCGGCGGAGCGGACCCCGCCGCCGGACTGGATGCGGATATCGATGGCGCGGGCGAGTTCGCCAATGAGGGCGTGCTGGACCGCGCGCCCGGCCTCGGCCCCGTCGAGGTCGACGATATGGGCCCAGGTCGCGCCGGCCGCTGCGAAGGCGGCGAGACGGGCGGCGGGCTGGTCATCGTAGCGGGTGACCTGATCGAACCGGCCGTGCATCAGCCGCACGCAGATCCCGTCTTTCAGGTCGATGGCGGGATAGACGATCACGCGGGAAGCTCCAGGAAGTTGCGCAGGATGCGGGCGCCGGCGGCGGCCGAGCGCTCGGGGTGGAACTGGCAGCCCCAGCGGTTGGCGCTGCGGACCATGGCGGGGACCGGGCCGCCGTAGTCGGCGCGGGCGATCGTGGCGGAGCCGTCGGGGCAGACGAAGCCGTGGACGAAATAGGCGTAAGCGCCGTCCTCGACGCCTTCCAGCAGGGGATCGGCCCGGACGGCGGTCAGCCGTGACCAGCCCATGTGTGGCACGGTCAGGCCCTTGCCGGGCTCCAGCCGGCGGACAGCGCCGGGGATCAGGCCGAGCAGGGGAACCGGCTCGCCTTCCTCGCTGGTCTCGAACAGAAGCTGCTGGCCGAGGCAGACGCCGAGCAGGGGGCGTGGGAAGGCGCGGAGCGGTTCGACGAGACCGAGCGCGGTCAGCCTGGCCATGGCGTAGGCGGCGGCACCGACGCCGGGCAGGATCAGCCGTTCGGCTTCCGTGACCGCCAACGGGTCGTCGGTCAGGCGAACGACAGCGCCCAGCCGTTCCAGGGCGAACCGGACCGAGGCGGTGTTGCCGGCACCATAGGCCAGAACGGTGACCTCGGTCACAGCACACCCTTGGTCGAGGGCACGGCGTCGCCCTCGATGCGGATGGCCTGACGCAGGGCGCGGCCGAAGGCCTTGTAGACGGCTTCGGTCTTGTGGTGGTCGTCGTCGCCGGTGACCGAGACATGGACAGCCGCACCCATCGCCTCGGCCAGCGAGCGGAAGACGTGGGCCGTCAGGTCGGTGCGGTAATCGCCGATGAAGGGGGTCGCGAAGGTCCCTTCGAACAGCGGGAAGGGCCGGCCAGACAGGTCGATCGAGACGGAGGCATTGGCCTCGTCCATGGGCAGGACGAAGCCGTAGCGGGCGATGCCGCGGCGTTCGCCGAGCGCCTGTTTCAGGGCCTGGCCAAGGGCGATGGCCGAGTCCTCGATGGTGTGGTGCGGGTCGGTGTGCAGGTCGCCCTCGCAGGCGAGCCGCAGGGAGAAGCCGCCGTGGGCGGCGACCTGCTCCAGCATGTGGTCGAAGAAGCCGACGCCGGTGGCGATGGAGACCGGGCCGGTCGCATCGAGGTCGACGGCGCAGACGATGCGGGTCTCTTTCGTGTCGCGGACCGCCTCACCGGTGCGGTGGGCGCGGCCGGACGCGGCGCCGAGGCCGAGCGCGGCGAGGAGCCGGTCGTTGACCTCGGCCTTGGCGGAGACGGGCAGACGCAGCCGGTCGCCGGCGCGTTCGGCGGCAAGGCCGAAGCGGGCGAGGGCGGTGAGGACGGCGTCCGGGTCGGCCGGGCGAGCCATGATCACGGGTCCGAAGCCCGGCTCGATCGCCATGTCGCGGGAGACGGCCTTGATCAGCCGGTCGCGCTCCGACCGGACGAGGGCGGTCCGCGCCGTCGTCTCCATCATCCGCGAGGGGTCGAGCGCCTGCAGGGCGAGGCGGACGGAGACCTCGGGCAGGGCATAGGGCTCGAGCACCCCGGCCAGACGGGCGAGGGTCTCCGGCTGGCCGAGGGCGGCACCGACACGGGCACCGGCGAGGCCGTAAGCGAGGGACAGGCTGCGCAGGACGATCAGGTTGGCGTGGTCGCGGATGGCCGTCGCGGCGGAGGTGGCGTCCGCAAACTCGGCCATGCCTTCATCGATGACCAGCAAGGCCGGGGCGACCCGTTCGGCCATCTCGGCCACGGCTTCGGGCGAGCCGAGGGCGCGTAGGATGACGGGACCGGTCGCGGCACCGGCGGCGGGCGGGGCGTAGAGGGCGGCGAGGGCGCGGTACGGCTCGGCGTCGGGCGCTTCGACGCGCAGGCCGTCGCGGGCGGCGAGGCGGAAGATCAGCTCCAGTCCGTGGGTCAGGCCGCGGACCGGCAGGACGCTGTCAGCGGTGACGCCGTAGACCTGGGCCATGCGGGCGGCGAGGGCGCGGGGCTCGGCCGGATAGCGGTCGAGGCCATCGCCGCCGACGACCAGTGGAGGGAAGGGGGCGGGCAGGTTGATCATGCGCCGGTCCTCAGATCCGCGGCCCGGGCGTGGGCTTCCAGACCTTCCAGCCGGGCGAGGCGGGCGGCGACGGGGGCGAGGGCGGCGGCCCCGGCCTCGGTCACGACCTGGACCGACATGGTGGTCATGAAGCTGGCGGTGGTGACGCCCCCCATGGTGCGCGCGGCGCCGTCGGTGGGCAGGACGTGGCTGGGGCCGGCGGCGTAGTCGCCCAGCGTCTCGGCGGCCCAGGCACCGACGAAGACGGCCCCGGCGGCGGATATGCGGCTGACCAGCTTGTCGGCGTCAACAGTCTGGAGGGCGAGGTGTTCCGGCGCGTAGAGATTGGCGACCTCGCAGGCTTCGGCGACGTCGCGCACGCGGATGGCGCGGCCCTCGGCGAGGGAGGCGCGGGCGATGTCGGCGCGGGGCAGGGTCTCCAGCTGGCGATCTACCTCGGCGAGGATGGCGTCGATATTGGCGCGGCTCTCGGAGACGAGGATGACCTGGGCGTCGGCGTCGTGTTCGGCCTGGCTGAGCAGGTCGGCGGCGGCGATTTCGGAGTCGGCGTCGCGGTCGGCGATGACCAGCAGTTCCGACGGGCCGGCGGGCATGTCGACGGCGGGGCCGCCGGGCAGGTTCGACGCCTGCTTCTTGGCCTCGGCGACCCAGGCGTTGCCGGGGCCGAACAGCTTGTCGCAGGGCTCGATGACGCCATCGTCCAGTTCAGCGCCGAAGGTCAGGGCAGCGATGGCCTGGGCGCCGCCGATCAGCCAGAGCGCATCGAGTCCGGCCTCGGCAGCGGCGAAGATCATCGCCGGGTGCGGCTCGCCGGAGGCCGAGGGCGGCGTGACGGCGATGCGGCGGCCGACCCCGGCGACGGCGGCCGGGATGGCCAGCATCAGCAGGGAGGAAAACAGGGGAGCGGAGCCGCCGGGGACATAGAGGCCCGCCGACCGCAGGGGACGCCAGACGAGGCGCGAGCGGACGCCGGGAATGATCTCGACGTCGGAGGTGTCTTCCGGGCGGGTGGCCTCGTGGAAGATGCGGATGTTCTCGGCGGCCATGCGGATGGACCGGGTGTCGGCGGGGCGCAGGGCGTCGCGGGCAGCGGCGACGCGGTCAGGCGTCAGCTCGAGCCGGCGCGGTGCAGCGCCGTCGAGCTTGAGGCTCCAGTCCGCCACGGCGGCACCGCCGCGCGCGCGGACGTCGTCCATGATCTCGCGCACCGTGTCGGTCACGCGCGCCTCGGTGCGGCGGCGGGGACGCGCCAGGGCCTCGCGGCGGCCGGCGTCGTCGAGGGTGCTCCAGTCGATCCGCTTCATCACATCATCTTCTCGATCGGGAGGACGAGGATGGCCGAGGCACCGGCGGCCTTGAGCCGTTCCAGGGTTTCCCAGAAGACCGCTTCCTGACAGACGGCGTGGACGGCCACGGCGTCGTCGCGGCCGGACAGGGGCATGACCGTCGGCGCGCCGGCGCCCGGCAGGATGGCGGTGATCTCGGCCAGGGCCGAACGGGGCGCATTGAGCATGACGTATTTGGCCCCCTGCGAGGACACCACGCCGGCCATCCGCTCGATGATGCTGTCCAGCAGGTGCTGCAGGCCGGGCTCGGGCGCGACGGGCGACTTGATCAGGACGGCCTGGCTGTCCAGCACCGTCTCCTTCGCCGTGAGGCCGTTGGCTTCGAGCGTGGCGCCAGTCGAAACGAGGTCGCAGATAGCCGAGGCGAGTTTGAGCCGGGGGGCCACCTCGACCGCGCCGCGCATGGTGACGATGTCGGCGGACACGCCCTGCGCGTCCAGATAGCGGCGCAGGATTTTCGGATAGGAGGTGGCGATGCGGAGGCCGTCCAGCGAGGCCGGGCCGTCGTAGGCGAGGGTCGGCGGGATGGCGATCTTGAGGGTGCAGCGGCCGAAGCCGAGCGGCATCAGCACCTCGGCCACGGGGCCGCCGTTGCGGACCTCCTCCAGCACATTCTCCCCGACGATGCCGAGGTCGCAGACGCCGTCGGCGACGAAGGTCGGGATGTCGTCATCGCGGACGCGCAGCAGGTCGATCGGGTAGTTCTCGACCCGGTAGAGCAGGTCGTTGTTCCCCTTCACCACCCGCAGGCCCGCGTCGCGGACGAGGTCGAGGCTGCGGTCGGACAGACGGCCGGATTTCTGGACGGCGATACGCAGCCGACCCTGGACAGTGCTCATGACGGGAAACTCAGACTTTCTGTTTCAGGCTTTGGTCTTCAGGCGGTCCAGCACCAGCCGGTAGCCCTGATGCGGCATTTCCCGAAGGAAACGGGCGACGCGGACGACGGTGGTCGGGCTGGCCCCGGCGGCGGAGGCGATCTCGCGATAGGATTGCAGTTGCTCGTCCAGCAACCGCGCCACCGCCCAGCGCTCCGCAAAGGCGCGGAGTTCCGACGGGGTGCACAGGTCCGCCAGGAAGGCGTCCAGCTCCTCACGCGTCTTCAGACACAGCAGGGCGTCATACAGGGCGAGCCGGTCGTCGGCCGCCTTGTGCACGGCCTTGCGGGGCGGGGTGTCGTTCATGAGCGTTCCACTATGCTGTAACAGTGGCACGGTCAAGGGGGGATTCAGGCAGTAGGCAGCAGGCAGCAGGCAACAGGCAGCAGGCAGCGGTTGGGCCCATCCGGCTCGCCATTCGCCATGACCACGACCCCTCCAGGACTGTTGCCTGTTGCCTGCTGCCTATTCCCTCGCTCTCCCGCCGCCGCTATCTGCCGTGCACATGACCAAGGTTCTGATCATCGGCGCGGGCCATGCGGGCGGGACGGCGGCGGCCTTGCTGCGCCAGTACGGGCATGAGGGGCCGATCGTGCTGGCGGGCGAGGAGCCGGCGGCGCCGTATCAGCGGCCACCCCTGTCCAAGGCGTGGCTGAAGGGCGAGGCCGACCTCGAGGCGCTGCTGCTGCGGCCGGAGGTGTTCTACGCCGAGCACGATATCGAACTGCGCACCGGCGTAACGGCGACGGCGATCGATGCGATGGCGAAAACGGTGAGCTTCGCCGACGGGACGGTTGAACCGTACGACGCCCTGATCCTGGCGACAGGATCGACGGCGCGGAAGCTGACCATCCCCGGCGCGGACCGGCCGGATCTGATGGAGCTGCGGACGCTGGCGGATGCGGAGCGGCTGAAGGCGGCCCTGGGGCCCGGGAAGCGGCTGGCGGTCGTCGGCGGCGGCTATGTCGGGCTGGAGGCCGCGGCCTCCGCGCGGGCGCTCGGAGCCGAGGCGGTGGTCATCGAGCGGATGGACCGGGTGCTGGCGCGGGTGGCCTCGGAGACGTTGTCAGCCTTCTTCACGGCCCACCACCGGGCGCACGGGGTCGAGGTGCTGACCTCGGCCGAGGTGGTCGCTTTCGAGGAGGACGGGGTCCGGCTGGGCGACGGGCGGCTGGTCGCGGCGGACGCGGTGCTGGTCGGGGTCGGGGCGTTGGCCTGCGACGGGCTGGCGAGCGCGGCGGGACTCGCGTGCGAGAACGGCGTGGTGGTCGACGAGGCGGCGCGGACGTCGGACCCGGCGATCTGGGCCATCGGCGACATGACCTTCCGGCCGATCCCCGCTCAAGGCGGGCGACGGCACCGGCTGGAGAGCGTGCCCAATGCGCTGGAGCAGGCGAAGCAGGCGGCGGCGGCGATCACCGGACGAACGGCACCGGCGCCCGAGGTGCCGTGGTTCTGGTCTGACCAGTATGAGATCAAGCTGCAGATCGCTGGCCTGCCCGATGGGGCGGATCGTCAGGTGGTGCGTGGCGATGTCGAGGGCGGGGCGTTCGCCGTCTTCCATATGGCTGGAGACCGGATCGTCTGCGTCGAGGCGGTCAACGCCCCGTCGGAGTTCATGGCCGGGCGGCAGATGATATCGCGCGGACAGGCGGTGGACGCCGTGCGGCTGGCTGACCGGTCCGTGTCGATGAAGGAGGTCGCGTCGGCTCAGGCCTGACGCGCGAGCGCGGTCTCCACGGTCGGCCCGGCCAGCTGTTCGGTCAGCACGGCGAGCGGCACGGGGCGGCCGATCAGATAGCCCTGCGCCAGGTCGCAGCCCATGCCGCGTAGCAGGGCGAGGGCGGTCGGCGTCTCGACGCCTTCGGCGGTGACCTTGAGGCCCAGACTATGGGCCAGATCGATGGTGGATTTGACCAGCAGGGCGTCGCGCGAGGACTGGTCCAGTCCGAGGATGAAGCTCTTGTCGATCTTCAGCTCGTCGGCGCGGATCTGCTTCAGATAGGTCAGCGACGACAAGCCGGCACCGTAGTCGTCCAGCGAGACGGCGATGCCGGCCTCGGCGAAGCGGGCGATGATGCGCAGGGCCAGTTCCGGGTTGTCCATCACCGCCGTCTCGGTGATCTCGAAACAGAGGTCGGCCCCCGAGGCGGCGACCTCGGCGAGGGCGAACTCCGCGAAGCTCTCATCGGACAGCAGGCGGCCGGAGATATTGACCGAGACCGTCAGGGCCTGACCGGCCTCGGACATGGTCTTCTGGTCGGCGATGGCGCGGCGGATGGCCCATTCGGTGAGGGGACGGATGCGGCCCGTCTCTTCCGCCATGCCGATGAACAGGTCCGGGGAGACGAAGCTGCGGCGCGGATGGGACCAGCGCATCAGGGCCTCGACCCCGGTGATCCGCTCGGCGCGGAAGTCGTATTTCGGCTGGTAGGCGAGGGTGACCTCGCCGTCCTTCAGGGCCGTCATCAGTTCGGAAATGAGGGACAGGTTGTCGCCCGGATCGCCATAGGCGGCCTCGTCGAAGGCCCCGACCATCCGGCGGGCGGCGCGGGCCTGGTCGACGGCGATGGCGGCGCGGTCGACGGGCGAGGCGAGATCGGAGCCCGCCGCGCCGCGTGCGGCGACGCCCGCGGTCAGGGCGATGTCGACGGGGGCACCGTTGATTGTCAGCGGGGCCTGCGCCGCTTCCGCCAGACCCGCGGCAGCGGCCACCGCCTCGGCCTCGTCACCGGCGCCTCGACATAGTCACCCTGCTGCAGCGCCGCGATGAGAGCAAACAAAACACGCATCGATCAAGTTGTACAAACGCAAGATGAAATCGAGTTAAACCCGATTTTCCGGCCTGATCACAGTAATGCGACGCACAGCGCCGTGTACATCTTCGTGTGTTGTGGTGATTTAATTCAGCTTAACCGTGTTTCCATATCCGAAATCGCGAGGCCGATGTCGGGGGCGAGGATGACCAGTCGTGTTTGGGCACCTGCGCTCCTGATCGCCGCGACCGCCGGCTCGGCCGAGGCGCAATCCCTGATTCCCGACTCTCGCGGCGGCGGCAAGCTTCTGCTGACCGGCGGCGTCTCGACCATCGAGGGATCGGGCGGCGGCGGTCTGTCCACCTGGGTGACCATCACCGGCTATGGCGAGGAGGATGGCATCGGCGGCAACGCCCATGTCACCATCGTCGACCTGCCGGACTACCAGTTCCGCACGGCGGGCGTGGCCGTCGGCCTGTGGGACCGGGTCGAACTGTCGGCGGCGCGGCAGGCGTTCGACACGGGCGAGACGGGGGCCTTGCTGGGGCTGGGCGAGGGCTTCACCTTCACCCAGGACGTGATCGGGGTGAAGGTCCGGCTGACCGGGGACGCGGTCTACGATCAGGATAGCTGGATGCCCCAGATCGCGATCGGCCTGCAGCACAAGTCGAATGACCAGGGCGCGATTATCGCCGCGGTCGGCGGACAGGACGATCAGGGCACGGAATTCTACATCGCCGCATCGAAGCTGTTCCTCGCCGAGAGCGTGCTGGTCAGCGGCGCGGTGCGCTGGACCAACGCCAACCAGACCGGGCTGCTGGGCTTCGGCGGCGACGCCAGTGACGATCACGAAGCGCAGTTCGAGGGTTCGGTGGGCTGGCTTCTGAGCCGCAATCTGGTGGTCGGCGCCGAGTATCGGACCAAGCCGGACAACCTGTCCTTCGCCGGTGAGGACGACTGGTTCGACGTCTATGCGGCCTGGGGGATCAACAAGCATCTGTCGGTGACCGCGGCCTGGGCGGATCTGGGGTCCATCGCCACCTTCGACGACCAGCGTGGTCTGTACCTCTCCGTTCAGGCGGGCTTCTGACATGGTCGGCAAACTGACGACGACGCTCACCCTGGCGGCGGCGGTCGCCGCCATCGCCCTTCCCGTCATGGCGCAGGACCCGGCGCATCGACCGGGCGAGGCGGCGGTGGATCCCTATACCATTGCCGAGGCCAATGCCGGCGTCGCGCCGTTCGAGGGTACGGAGATGCTTGAGGCATTTCATGGCCGTGAGGGCTCGGACCGGATCGTCGACGCCATGCTCGACCGGTCGGTCGCCGACCCACGGATCGCGGAGATCTTCGTCGCCACCGACATGGTCCGGCTCAGGCGGACGCTGAAGGAGCAGTTCTGCTACATCCTGAATGGAGGCTGTGCCTACACCGGCCGGTCGATGCGGGACGCGCATGACGACATCGGCCTCCAGCCCGCGGACATGGGCGCGCTGGTCGAGCATCTGCAGGACGCCATGGATGCCGAGGGGGTGCCGTTCCGCACCCAGAACCGCTTCCTGGCCAAGCTGGCACCGATGCGACGGGATGTCGTGACGCGCTAAACCGGGCCGCAGCGAGCCTGGGGCAGAGATTCTTGCGAATGTGTCACAAATTCAATTGCGGCGACCGGTGAGGGTGCTATTGCGAGCCAATCGCATTTCACTCCTGCCCGGATACGCCCATGACCTCCCGCGCCGAAGCCCTTCGCGCCCTCCTGTTTGCTTCAAGCGCCGCCGGCATGCTGATGGCCGGGCCGGCGCTGGCGGAGCCCGGGCCCGACGGAGGCCCGCAGGACGCAAAGACCCTGGAGACCATCACGGTCGACGGCCGGCCCGTCCGGCGCGAACCGCGCTCGCCCGAGTTCGTCGCCCCTCTGGTCGACACGCCCCGGTCGGTGACCATCATCCCGCAGCAGATCATCGAACAGACGGCGGCGACCTCGTTGCAGGACATCCTCCGCACCTCGCCGGGCATCACCTTCGGGGCGGGCGAGGGCGGCCAGCCGCTGGCTGACCGGCCCTTCATCCGCGGCCAGGCCTCGGGCAACAACGTCTTTGTCGACGGCATCCGCGACTCCGGCGGCCAGCAGCGTGAGGTGTTCAACCTCGAACAGGTCGAGGTCGTGAAAGGGCCGGACTCCGTCTACTCCGGTCGCGGTTCCGGCGGCGGCAGCATCAACCTCGGCTCCAAGGCGCCGCGCCTGACGGACTTCACCCGCTTCGGCCTGGGCGTCGGGACGGACGGCTATCTCCGGGGGACGATCGACCAGAACTGGAGCCTCGGCGAAACGGCGGGCTTGCGGCTGAACCTCATGGCCGCCGAGGGCGATGTGCCCGGCCGGGATTCCGTGGACTACGACAAATGGGGTCTCGGCCTGTCGCTGGCGGCCGGTCTGGGCACGCGGACGACCGGGACGTTCAGCTACTATCACCTGACGTCGAACCAGATGCCCGACTACGGCATCCCGCTGTTCACCAAGATCGGCGTGCGGACGACCGACAGCGGCATCCTCGACGTGCCCTACGAGAGCTTCTACGGCCTCGAGGCGCGCGACTACCTGACCAACACGGTGGACACGGTCACCGCCGATTTCGAGCATGCCTTCAATGACAATCTGACCCTGCGCAACGTCAGCCGCTGGTCAGAGACGCTGAATGACTATGTCGTCACCAATCCCGGCGACGGCGGCAATATCGCCAACAACGGCGTCGCCCTGATCGGCGGGACGTACTGGATGAAGCGCGGGACCAAGTCGCGCTGGAACCCGACCGAGACCATCGCCAATGTCACCGACCTGACCGGCCGGTTCTCGACCGGCGGGCTGCGACACAGCTTCGACATCGGACTGGAACTGTCGCGCGAGGAAAACGACAACGCCTCCTACGCCGTCACCACGACCGGCGGGTCGGCCTGCCCGGCGCCGTTGACCGGGTTCGACTGCACGCCCCTGTATGATCCGAACCCGCAGGATCCGTGGACCGGCACGATCGTCCGTGGACTGATCAGCCACAACACGACGGACACACTCGGCGTCTACGCCCTGGATTCGATTGAGATCGGTGAGCGGTTCATCGTCAATCTGGGGCTGCGCCACGACGACTATTCGGTCGAGGGGCGCAACGCCTCGGGTACGCCGGCGGCCCCGGTCTATACGGCCGTGAGCGGCGACTGGACGTTCCTGAACTACCAGATCGGGCTGGTCTACAAGCCGACACCAGGGTCCAGCGTCTATGCGTCATGGGCGACTTCGGCGACGCCGCCGACGATCTCGGCCGGCGATCAGAACACCGGCGCGGGCACGGGGTCGGGCAATCTGTCGACCACCCTGCTGGACCCTGAAGAGACCGAGAGCTTCGAGATCGGGGCCAAGGCCAACCTCTTCGGCGACCGGCTGGCCCTGTCCGGCGCGGCCTTCTTTCTGAGGCGCGAGAATGCCCAGATCCAGATCTCGCCCGGCGTCTTCGAACAGGCCGGCGAGGCCGAGGTACGAGGCGTCGAACTCGGCGTGTCCGGCAACATCACCCGCGAATGGCAGGTGTTCGGCGGCTATACCTGGATGGACAGCGAGCTGGTCGCGGGGGCCTACAACAACGTCAATGTCGGCGATCCGCTGGCCAATACCCCCGAACATTCGTTCAGCCTGTTCACGACCTGGCGCGTGATCCCGAGCATGAGCGTGGGCGGCGGCATCTATCACGTGTCCGACAGTTTCGGTGGCAACCAGGGCGGGGCCGGCGGCGGCACCAACCGGATTTATGCGCCTGCGTATACGCGCGTCGACCTGTTCGCCTCGTACGACATCAGCGAGACCGCCAGCCTGCAGCTCAACGTCCAGAACGCCGGAGACGAGGCGTACATCATGCGTACCAACGGCGTGCACCATGCCGACGTGGCGCCGGGCCGCCAGGCTATCCTGACGCTCAACCTTCGCTACTAGGCCCAGACATGCTGCTTCACATCCCCGGTGTCTTCACCAAGGACGAGGTCGCGACCCTGAGGTCGCGGCTGGACGCCGGGCCATGGGCGGACGGCAATGTCACTTCCGGACACCAGTCGGCGACGGCCAAGATCAACCGCCAGCTGCCTGAGGACTCCGCAGAGGCGCGCGAGGTCGGGGCGCTGGTGATGCAGGCGGTACAGGCCAATCCGATGTTCGTGTCAGCCGCCCTGCCGCACACGATCTTCCCGCCTCTTTTCAACGCCTATGCGGGCGGCGAGCGGTTCGACGTCCATGTCGACAATGCGATCCGCCAGCGCGGATCCGTGCGCATCCGCAGCGACCTGTCGGCGACCCTGTTCCTGTCGGAGCCGGAGGACTACGACGGCGGGGAACTGATCGTCGAGGAGATGTACGGGCCCCAGTCCGTCAAACTGCCGGCGGGCGATCTGGTGCTCTATCCGTCCAAGAGCCTGCACCGGGTGACGCCCGTGACGCGCGGCGCCCGGGTGTCGAGCTTCTTCTGGATCCAGAGTCTGATCCGCGACGATGCGGACCGCGAGACGCTTTTCCGGCTCGACGTGGCGATACAGCGGGTCAGCGCGGAAAAGGGGCCGAAGGATGCGGCGGTGCTGGAGCTGACGGCCGTCTATCACAACCTGATGCGGTGCTGGGCCGAGGTCTAGGGCCAAGGCCCAGGCCCAGGATTGCCCGAAGCGGCACGGTATGAGAGAGGCGGCGGATGTTGATCCGTACCGCCACCGAAGCCGATTGGCCCGCGATCTGGGCCGCGATGGAGCCCACGATCCGCGAGGGCGAGACCTATGCGCTGGACCGGGCGATGACGAACGAACAGGCCCGGATCTGGTGGATGGCCCCGGGCCATGAGGTCAGCGTGGCGGAAGCGGACGGCGAGGTCCTGGGGACCTGCTTCTTGCGGCCGAACCAGCCCGGACCGGGCGCCCACATCGGTAACTGCGGCTATATGGTCGCGCCCTCGGCCTTCGGTCGGGGCGTGGCCCGCGCCCTGTGTCAGCATACGCAGGATCGAGGTCGCGAGCGCGGCTTCCGGGCGCTGCAGTTCAACTTTGTGGTCTCGACCAATGTCCGCGCCGTGGCGACCTGGGAGGGGATGGGCTTCCATGTCGCGGGGGTGATGCCCGGTGCCTTCCTGCGCCCGAACGGCGACTATGTGGACGCCTATATGATGTTCATGTCGCTGGTCTGAGGCGGTTCAATAGACGTCCCGGCGGTAGCGGCCGCGTTCGGTGAGTGACAGCAGGGCTTCGGCGCCGAGGACCGCCTCCAGCGCCTCATGCACCCCCTTCGACATGCCTTCCAGGCTGCCGCAGACGAGGATCGCGGCGCCGCGATCGACCCACGCGGACAGCTCGGCTGCATGCTCCGGGATCAGGGCCTGGACGTACCGGCCGTCACCGGCATCACGAGAGAAGACCCGGTCAACACGGGCCAGGACTCCGGACGCCAGGGCGGCCTGGAGCTCGGCGTCGAGGAAGGCGTCATGGGCGCGGGTGCGCTCGCCGAACATCAGCCAGGTTCCGCCATGCGGGCGGCCGGCGCGGGCCTTCCAGTGGGCGCGCAGGCCCGCCAGACCGGTGCCGTTGCCGATCAGGATCAGCGGTGTCTCCGGCGACGGGCCATGGAAGCTGCGGTTGGTGCGGATGCGCATCTCCACCGCATCGCCGACGACGAGGTCGCCTGTCAGCCATCCGGATGCCAGTCCGGGCGTTCCGTCCGGGCGATGCATCAGGCGGACGATGAATTCGGCGCGACCGTCGGACGGCAGGGAGGCGACGGAATATTCGCGGCTGCCGGGCTCGGGTTGGCCGTCGACTGCCGGCAGGCCGATCTCGGCGATGTCGCCGGCGACCCAGGCGGGCGCGTGGCCCACGGGTTCGAAGGCCATCAGCCAGGCCTCGCCGCCCGGACTGCCGGGGTTCAGATGGGTGCGCTCGACCAGCCGCCAGGGATCATATGCGGGCGGGGTCCAGTCCGCCTGAACCGTGGACCCGGTCAGCAGGGCCAGCTGGCGCTGCCAGTGCCGGACCGCGCTCGTGTCGCCGTCATCGACCTCGATCCGATCGAACAGGGGCGCGGCACCCGAGCGCTGAAGCCAGCCGTCCAGCGCCCGGCCGAAGCCGCAGAAGTCGGCATAGGTCCGGTCGCCCAGCGCCAGCAGGCCGTAGGACAGACCCGTCAGATCGGCGGGCGTCTTCATCGACTGACGCACGAAGCGGGACAGGGCGTCGGGAGCGTCGCCCTCGCCGGTCGTGGAGGCCACGATCAGGACGCGCCCGGCGGCCTTCAGCTCGGCCGGCTGAAGGTCGCCCAGCAGCGCTACGCGCGCCGGGGTTCCAGCGTCGGACAGGCTGCGCGCCGTCATCCAGGCCAGTTCCTCGGCCAGGCCGGTCTGGCTGGCGAAGGCGACCAGCACGGCGGGGGCGTCTCCGGCCGGTGCGAGGGCGGCCGAGCGGGCGGCGGCGGCGCGGCGGGCGCG
>JAUYAG010000139.1 GCA_030693575.1 Brevundimonas sp.
CCGAAACCACCAGGATGGCGCCGTCCATCTGCGCGGCGCCCGTGATCATGTTCTTCACATAGTCGGCGTGGCCGGGGCAGTCGACGTGCGCATAGTGACGGGCGGCCGTCTCGTACTCGACGTGCGCCGTGTTGATCGTGATGCCGCGGGCCTTTTCTTCCGGGGCCGCGTCGATGTCGGCGTAGTTCATCGCCTTGCCGCCGCTGGCCTTGGCCAGAACCATCGTGATCGCCGCGGTCAGCGTCGTCTTGCCGTGGTCAACGTGACCAATCGTGCCGATGTTGCAGTGCGGCTTGTTACGTTCGAACTTTTCCTTGGCCATTCTCTTCTCTCCGTCCCCTGAACAGGGGGCTTGTCCAAAATTTCAGGGTGTTGGGTTTAGGCGGAATATTTCTTGATCACTTCGTCGGCGACGTGTTGCGGCACCGGCTCGTAGTGGTCGTACTGCATGGTGAAGGCGGCGCGGCCCTGCGACATCCCGCGAAGGGTGTTCACATAGCCGAACATGTTGGCCAGGGGCACGAAGGCGTTCACGACGGTGGCGTTGCCGCGCATGTCCTGACCCTGGATCATGCCGCGACGTCCGTTCAGGTCGCCGATGACCGAGCCGAGGTAGTCCTCGGGGGTCACGACCTCGACCGCCATGATCGGCTCGAGCAGCTTGGGAGCGCCCTTTTCCTTCAGTTCGCGGAAGGCGGCGCGGGCCGCGATTTCGAACGCCAGCACGCTGGAGTCGACGTCGTGGTATTTGCCGTCGGTCAGCGTCGCCTTGAAGTCGATCAGCGGGAAGCCGGCCAGCAGGCCGCCGTCCTTGATGGACTCGAGGCCCTTCTGGACGCCCGGGATGTATTCCTTCGGCACGGCGCCGCCGACGATCGAGTTCTCGAACACGAAGCCCGAACCGGGTTCACCCGGCTCGAAGGTGAGCATGACGCGGGCGAACTGGCCCGTACCACCGGTCTGCTTCTTGTGCGTGTAGTCGATGTCGACCTTGCGGCCGAGCGATTCACGGTAGGCCACCTGCGGCTGACCGATCGTGGCGTCGACCTTGTAGGTGCGGCGCAGGATGTCGATCTTGATGTCGAGGTGCAGCTCGCCCATCCCCTTGAGGATGGTCTGACCCGACTCGTGGTCGGTCGAGACGGTGAACGAGGGATCTTCCGAGGCCAGCTTGGCCAGGGCGACGCCCAGCTTCTCCTGGTCGGCCTTGGTCTTGGGCTCGACCGAGATCTCGATCACCGGCGCGGGGAATTCCATCTTCTCGAGGATGACGGGCGACTTCAGGGGATCGCACAGGGTGTCGCCGGTGCGGGTGTCCTTCAGGCCGGCCAGGGCGACGATGTCGCCGGCGTAGGCTTCCTTGATGTCCTGACGGTCGTTGGAGTGCATCAGCAGCATGCGGCCGACGCGCTCTTTACGATCGCGGCTCGAGTTCAGCAGGCCCATGCCGGTTTCCATCTTGCCGGAATAGATGCGGCAGAAGGTCAGCGAGCCGACGAAGGGGTCGTCCATGATCTTGAACGCCAGAACCGACAGGGGCTCATCGTCCGAAGCGCGGCGAACGATCGGCTCTTCCGTCTTGAAGTCGATGCCCGGGGTCGGCGGGATGTCCACCGGCGCCGGCAGATAGTCGACGACGGCGTCCAGCAGGGTCTGGACGCCCTTGTTCTTGAAGGCCGAGCCGCACAGGATCGGGTAGAAGGCGCCGGTCAGCACGGCCTTGCGGATGCACTTCTTCAGCACTTCCAGCGAGGGCTCGGTGCCGTCCAGATAGGCTTCCATCGCCTCGTCATCGAGCTCGACGGCGTTGTCGATCAGGTACTGGCGAGCGGCGACGGCCTTGTCCATCAGGTCAGCGGGGATCTCGCCGATGGTGAAGTTGGCGCCCAGGGCGTCGTTGTCCCAGACCACCGAGTTCATGGCGACGATGTCGACCAGGCCGGTCAGCGAGGATTCCGAACCGATCGGGAACTGGATCGGCACGGCCTTGGCGCCGAGGCGGTCGCGGATCGACTGCACCGAGGCGTCGAAGTCGGCGCCGATCTTGTCCATCTTGTTGACGAACACGATCCGCGGCACGCGGTATTTGTCGGCCTGGCGCCAGACGGTTTCGGTCTGCGGCTCGACGCCGGCGTTGCCGTCCAGCACCGTCACGGCGCCGTCGAGCACGCGCAGCGAACGCTCGACTTCAATGGTGAAGTCCACGTGGCCGGGGGTGTCGATGATGTTGAGGCGCTTGCCCTTCCAGTAGGCGGTCGTCGCGGCGGACGTGATGGTGATGCCGCGCTCCTGCTCCTGGTCCATCCAGTCCATGGTCGCGGCGCCGTCGTGGACTTCGCCGATTTTGTGGTTCTTGCCGGTGTAATACAGGATCCGCTCGGTCGTCGTCGTCTTGCCCGCATCGATGTGGGCCATGATGCCGAAGTTGCGGTAGTCCTCGATCTTGTTTTCGCGGGCCATGAGAAGCGTGCCTTGAAGTGAGTTCAGGACGCGTTTGGCGCCCTCGGGGAGATTTCGATCTGTGCGGATAAGCGGGCGCGGGCGATTTAGCTCAAACCGCCCGCGCCGGATAGTCTCAAGATAGGCGCCGAACAGGGCGCCTTGAAGGCGTTACCAGCGGTAGTGGCTGAAGGCGCGGTTGGCCTCGGCCATCTTGTGGGTGTCTTCGCGCTTCTTGACCGCGGTGCCGCGGTTGTTCGAGGCGTCCAGCAGCTCGGCGGCCAGCTTTTCCGTCATGGTGTTCTCACCACGCTTGCGCGCGGCGTTGACCAGCCAGCGGATGGCCAGGGCGCGACGGCGATCGGGGCGAACCTCGACCGGCACCTGGTAGGTGGCGCCGCCGACGCGACGCGACCGGACTTCAACGGCCGGAGCCACATTGTCCAGGGCGGCGTGGAACGTAGCGACGGGCTCCTGTTCCTTCTTCTTGTCGGCCAGGATCTCGAACGCGCCGTAAACGATGTTCTCGGCGACGGCCTTTTTGCCCTCGTACATGACGTAGTTCATGAACTTGGTGACGATCAGATCCTTGTATTTGGGATCCGGCAGAACTTCGCGCTTCTGTGCGCGGTGACGACGGGACATGGGCTTGGCCTTCTAAAGCGGTGTCGGACGGCTGGCTCTCGCCAGCGAATGGAATGGGCGGATCGCTTACTTCGGACGCTTGGCGCCGTAGTGCGAACGGCGCTGCTTGCGGTCCTTGACGCCTTGCGTGTCGAGCACGCCGCGCAGGATGTGGTAGCGAACGCCGGGAAGGTCTTTCACGCGGCCGCCGCGGATCAGGACCACCGAGTGCTCCTGCAGATTGTGGCCCTCGCCGGGGATGTAGCACACGGCTTCAATGCCGGTGGTCAGACGCACCTTGGCGACCTTACGAAGCGCCGAGTTCGGCTTCTTCGGGGTCGTCGTATAGACGCGGGTGCAGACGCCGCGGCGCTGCGGGCAGCCCTTCAGGGCCGGCACCTTGTTGCGGACCGGCTTGGGTTGGCGCGGCTTGCGGATCAGCTGGTTGATAGTCGGCATGGAGTCTCGGTTCTCTTCAATCGATGGAGGCGTGTGCCTTTCGGCCGGAGCGCCTCGGTGAGCCTTCTTTT
>JAUYAG010000140.1 GCA_030693575.1 Brevundimonas sp.
GCGGCCCCATTCGCCATAGCCGGCCTCCATGAAGTCATAGCCATAGCCAGTGGAACCGCGGAAATTGGCCTGCAGCACCGCATAGCCGCGCGAGGCCAGCGCCTGGGCCCACCAGTCAAAGCCCAGCGTGTCCCGCGAGGCCGGGCCGCCGTGGGCCAGCACGACCAGCGGTAGACCGCTCGGGTCCGAGATGCCCGGAGGCGTGGTCAGATAGCCGTGTATCTCGAGGCCGTCGACGGCGGCATAGGCGATCGACCGCACCGGGGCCACCTGCTCGCCTGCCACGGTGGGATAGGTCTGGCCGAGCGTGTTCATGGACCGCCGCTCCAGATCCACGACGTGATAGGCCCCCGCGTCCCCAGGGCCTTCGGTGCGGACCAGCACGGTCTGCAGGTCCGAAGACCAGGACACCAGTCGGGGCTGCCGGTTCGGGAAGGCACCGGCGGCGTCGGTCCAGGCCTCGGCCGCTGCCGGGTCGAGAAAGACGTAGTTCATGCCCGGATCCCGCTCGAATCCGCCCCCGATCAGGGCGCGGGTCGCGGGATGAAACAGCAGGAAGGTCGGCTGCTTCTCGAACGGCAGCGGAGTCCAGACCCCGGCCGCGTCGACTTCGAACAGGGTGGCGTCGGCCTCCTCGCCGCCATCGCCGCGTATCGCCGAAACCACAACCGACCGGCCGTCTCTGCCCAGCCCGATCAGGGTGGGGGGGTCCAGCAGGGCGGTCGTGGTCCAAACCTCGTTGACGGCCCGTCCGCGCGGGAAGGCCAGGCCCCATCGGCCGTTGGCCTCGTCATAGGTCGACCGGGCGACCAGATTGCCCGCGGCGTCGAGGACGATGGAATCCACATCGCGCGACAACAACGCGGCCTCCCGGCCGCGGCCCGTGTCGCTGTCCAGCCGATACAGGTTGAGATGCCGGTCGCGAAAGCTGTAGGCCTTCACGAAGGCGGCGGGGCCGTCGGGCGTATTCCGCACGAACGGCAGACCGGCCAGTATCGGCGCTACGCCGGGCGCATTGTTCAGCACTGACACCAGGCGGCGGCGCTCGACGTCATAGATCTGGCCGAGGGCCAGTTCGCTCCGGGGGCCGTTGTCTTCGAACACGGACTGGGTCGTCGAGGCTGTGATCAACAGGTCGCCGTCGCCGATCCAGGTCAGGTCCCGCACCTTGGCCAGGCCGACCTCGATACGCCCCAGCAGCTGGGAGGTGCGCAGGTCGATGATGACCAGGGCCCGATCCTCGCCGGCGACGGTCACCAGCGCGACCCGGTCGCCACTGGGCGAGGGCTCGACCAGTTCCAGCGCCGGCAATGCGCCATAGGCTTCCAGTGGAACAACCTGCGCGCGGACGGGCGCCGCTGCGGCGAGGAGGAGCGCGACCGCGATGGCGGCCCTTTTGAGACTCACTGACACGATACTTCCCCCGGACGCCAAACGGCGCCCGCCACTGCTAGCCCTGAACTCCCGCGTCGGGCAAGGGACCCGGTGAAGTTGCGGCCGCCTGCCGTTTCCGGAACGCCCGCCCGGCGTTGACGGCCATGACAGCCGCCGGAATGGTCAGGGCCGCGCCGATCAGGAAGGGCCAGTCGTGGCCGATCTGCGAGAAGATGGCGCCGGCGACCATCGGCCCGAAGATGCGCGCGATCGAACTGGACGCCATGTTCAGGCCCAGCATGGCCCCCTGCCGGTCCGGATCGACCGAACGCGAGATCAGGGCCGAGATATTGGGCATGGTCATCGCCATGCCTGAGGCTCCCACCGCCATGATCGCCGGCACCAGCCAGTCGGCATCGGGCAACAGGCGGCTGGCGAAGACCTGCGCGATCAGGCTGGTACCGAAAGCCAGACAGCCGACCGCCAGCACGCGGGACTCACCGAACCGGCGCGCCAGCCGGCCGGCCAGAAAGCCCTGACAGATCACCGAGACGATCCCCACGACCATGAAGCACAGGCCGACCTCGCGTGCGGTCCAGCCGTAGCGGGCCTCGGTCCAGAAGCCGAAGGTCGATTCCCACCCCGAAAACCCGGCCATATAGATCAGGGTGACCAGCAGTACCCGCGACACCACCGGGTTGGACACGGCGTCATGCACCCCGCCGAGGAAGGGCGGGCGCGCCACGGCGGGGTCCGCCTTGACCCGGCTCTCCTTCAGCAGGACGGCGACGCCGATGGCGGCGATGACGCACAGGGCGGAGGCGGTGAAGATCGGCAACTGATAGCCCAGCGTTCCGAGGTCCGGACGGGTCAGCAGGCCGCCGATCGCCGGACCGAAGATGAAGCCGAGGCCGAAGGCGGCGCCGATCAGTCCCATCCTGCCGGCGCGCAGCTCCGGCGGGGTCACATCCGCCACATAGCCCTGGGCGGTCGAGACATTGCCCGCACCCAGGCCGGTGAACAGCCGCACCGCGATGGCCAGCCAGATGTTGGGCACGAAGGCGAGCGCCAGATAGCCGGCCGCATTGGCCAGGATGGTGATCAGCAGTACCGGCTTGCGGCCGATCCGGTCCGACAACCGCCCCCAGAAGGGCTCCGCGACGAACTGGCCCAGCGAATAGGCCGAGAACATGATCGCCACCTGCCACGGCGGCGCGTCCAGGGTCTGGCCGTAGAAGGGCAGCAGCGGAATGACGATGCCGAAGCCGACCAGGTTGATGAACACCACCCCGAACAGGACGAACAGCGCCGAGCGCGACGGTGGCTGGGGCAGGGCGGCTGACGTCACGGAGCGTTACTCGGGCGGGAGGCGACCCCTGTGTGAGTCAGATCGCCCGGCCGCGCAAGGTGAAGCTGGGGAAACGAAAAAGCCCCGGCCGTTTCCGGTCGGGGCTTTTCGAAGTCGATGGCGCGCGACCCTTATTTCGGCGCGAGGATCATGATCATCTGGCGGCCTTCCATACGCGGGGCGTATTCGACCTTGGCCACTTCCTCGAAGTCGGCCTGCACCTTGTTGAGCAACTTCATGCCCAGCTCCGGGTGCGCCATTTCACGACCCCGGAAGCGCAGGGTGACTTTCACCTTGTCGCCCTCGTCGAAGAAGCGGTGCATGGCCTTGGCCTTCACCTCATAGTCGTGGGTGTCGATGTTCGGACGGAGTTTGATCTCCTTGAGCTCGACGACCTTCTGGCGAT
>JAUYAG010000070.1 GCA_030693575.1 Brevundimonas sp.
TCAGGACCTTGCGGACCTTTTCCAGCGGCATGGCCAGCTTCTCGGCCAGTTCCTCCGGCGTCGGTTCGCGGCCGATCTCGTGCAGCATCTGGCGCGAGGTGCGGACGATCTTGTTGATCGTCTCGATCATGTGCACCGGGATGCGGATCGTGCGGGCCTGGTCGGCGATCGAACGGGTGATCGCCTGACGGATCCACCAGGTGGCGTAGGTCGAGAATTTGTAGCCGCGGCGGTACTCGAACTTGTCGACCGCCTTCATCAGGCCGATGTTGCCTTCCTGAATGAGATCCAGGAATTGCAGGCCGCGGTTGGTGTATTTCTTGGCGATGGAGATGACCAGGCGCAGGTTGGCCTCGACCATCTCCTTCTTGGCCTGACGGGCCTCGCGCTCGCCCTTCTGGACGGTCTGGACGATGCGGCGATAGTCGTCGATCGGCAGGCCGGCCTCGGTGGCCACGGCGGCGACGTCGCCGCGAATCTGGGCGATCTGGGCCTGTTCGTTGTCGCTGAATTTGGTCCAGCGGACGCCCATCTCCTTGACCCGGTCGGCCCAGGTCGGGTCCAGCTCGGCGCCGAAATAGGATTTCAGGAACTCGGGGCGCGAGATGCCGTAGCTGTCGGCGAGGCGCAGCAGCCGGCCTTCGAGGCCCATGAGCCGCTTGTTGATGGCGTAGAGCTGCTCGACCAGCGCCTCGATGCGGTGGTTGTTCAGCTTCATCGTCTTCAGCCGGCCCGAGATGCCCGCCGTCAGGGTGTCATAGGCCTTCTGGTCCTTGGTCGAGAGCGCCTCGCCCTTCAGCCGGCTTTCAACCAGCTTGTCCTGCAGCTTGCGGAAGGCGCCGAAGTCGGAGGCGACCGCGTCCAGCACCTCCATGACGCCGTCGCGCAGTTCGGCCTCGAGCGCCGAGATCGACATGCCGCCGCCGTCGTCGAAGTCCTCGTCCTCCTCGTCGTCCGTCTCCGGCTTGGGCTCAGCGCCCTCTTCCGGTTCGGCCGGGGCCACAACCGTGCCCGCGGGCGGTTGATTGTGCGGCAGGGACGAGGGGTTCAGCACGCCATAGGTGGCGTCCAGGTCGATGACCTCGCGCAGCAGGATGCGGTTGTTGGCCAGTTCGTCGCGCCAGACCATGATGGCCTCGAACGTCAGGGCGCTTTCGCACAGACCCGAGATCATCGCATCCCGGCCCGCCTCGATCCGCTTGGCGATAGCGATCTCGCCCTCGCGGCTCAGCAGTTCGACCGAGCCCATCTCGCGCAGATACATCCGCACGGGGTCGTCGGTCCGGTCATAGGCGGCTTTTGCGGGGGCTTCGGCGACCGAGGTGTCGGCGCGTTCGACAACCTCGCCGCCCTCCTTCTCGGTGGTCTCGGTGGCGTCTTCCTCGGCCTCCACGACGTTGACGCCCATCTCGGACAGCATCGCCAGCGTGTCCTCGATCGCGTCGGGGGTCACTTCCTCGGACGGCAGGACCTTGTTCAGGTCCTCCATCGTCACATAGCCGCGGGCCTTGGCCTGTTTGATGAATTTCTTCACCCCGGCATCGGTGAGGTCGAGCAGCGGACCGTCGCTCTGGGCTTCGGTTTCCTGCGTCTCGGTCTGGGCGCTCATACAGTCTCTTCTCCGGGTGGAGCGGCTGATCAGGCCGTCCGCCAAATACAACGTGTGGCGGGTTCGTTGGTTACGAGCCCGCGCTGTCTTCCCAAATCTCACCGGTTTTGATCGCGCGACGCAAAGCATCCCGCTCGGCTTTGAGCCTGCGGAACGCCTCGTCCTGGCCCGGCATGCCTGCCGCCGAGCTCAGTGCATCCTCCAGCGCCGCAACACGAGTCAACGCGTCGAACGCCTGCGACCATCGGACCCTTGCTTCGGCGAGGGGCGCATTTGCGGCCAGGAAAGGCGCGCCGGACTTTGCCGCCGCCTTCTCGACCTCGCGCACTAAAGCATCGTGACCCGACTGCGCCAGATGGCGACGCAAGGCCGCCGAGTCAAGGTCTTGGCCCGAGAACCGTAGGCGGACCATCTCCTGGGCCAGGCCGTCGAGGGAGGCGTCTCCGAAACCGTGCGCCGAAATGGCCTCAAGGTGGTCGTCCATCCGCTCGGGATCGTCGATGGCACCGTGGGCGAGCGCGGCGGCGACCGGCTCGATCGAGCGGCTCAGCGACTGCATCGCCCGGGCCCCCTCCGCCGTCTGCCCCAGCTTGGGCGGCGGCCCGGGTCGCCAGCGCCCGCCCTGGCCCGTCGAGGGCTGGGTCTGGGGCGCGCGGCGCGCGGGGAACAGGGCGTCGAAGCGGTCGAACAGTTCACGGCGGTACTGTTCCGCCAGATCCTTGTCCTGAATGGCCGAGGCGGCCTGTCGGAGCCGGCCCTTCAGTCCGGCGCGGCGCTCGGGCGTATCCAGAGGCTCGACCTCGGCCTCCTTCTGGAACAGGACCTCGGCGAAGGGGCGGGTCGTGGTCAGCGCCTGTCGCAGGGCCGGCGCGCCCTTGTCACGCAGGATGTCGTCGGGGTCCTGACCGCCTTCCAGCAGGGCGAAACGGAACGACCGGCCGGACTTCAGCTGCGGGAGGGCCCGGTCGATGGCGCGGTAGGCGGCCCGTCGCCCGGCCGCGTCGCCGTCGAAACAAAGCACCGGCTCGTGCGACACCCGCCAAAGCCGCTCCATCTGCTCCTCGGTCAGGGCGGTGCCCATGGGCGCGACGGCGGGGATGCCGGCGCGGTGGCAGGCGATCACGTCCATATAGCCCTCGACCACCACAATGGCCTGGTCGCTCTTGCTCTCGGCCCCCAGGATGCGCCGCGCCTCGGGCAGGCCGTACAGGGTCGCGCCCTTGTGGAAGAGCGGGCTCTCCGGGCCATTCAGATATTTGGCGCGGTCGTCGGGGTTCATGGCCCGGCCGCCGAAGCTGACGATCCTCCCGCGGGCGTCGAGGATGGGGAACATCAGCCGGTCGCGGAACCGGTCGTAGGGCTGGCCGCCGCCCTCGGGCGCGATCAGCATCCCGGCCTCGACGAGGTCGCCCGGCCTGGCACCCCGCTGGACGAGGGCGGTCTTCAGCCCCTCGCGATCGTTGAGGGCATAGCCGAGGCCGAACCGCTCCCACTGATCTTCGGGCAGGCCGCGCTTTTCCAGATATTCGCGCGCCGCCTTTCCGGGCGAACGGCGCAGATTGGCGGCGAACCATTTCTGGGCCAGGTCCATCCAGTCGGTCAGGCCCTGCTTCTTCGCCTCGCGTTCAGCGGCCTGCGGATCCTCGGCCGGCAGGGCCATGCCCGCCTCCCCCGCCAGCCGCTGCACGGCCTCGACGAAGGACAGCCGCTCCGTCTCCTGCAGGAAGGAGATGACGTCGCCATGCTTCCCGGACGAGAAATCGTGGAAGAAGCCCTTGTCGTCGTTGACGAAGAAGGACGGCGACTTCTCTTTCGTGAAGGGCGACAGGCCGACGTACTCGCGTCCCTGACGCTTGAGTTTCACCGTCCGCCCGATGATGTCGGACGGCCGAAGGCGGGCCTTCAGTTCTTCAAGGAAGCGGTCGTCGAAGCGCACCCGCGCCTTATAGCGCGCGACTCACCGGTTTGGGCGCATTTACCTTTTGTTAACCAGAAAGACCAAAACGCGGCCATAACTCCCTGAATATGCGCACAGTTTTCCTGTTAAAACGGAACTATCCACAGACCTGTGGATTAACCATGCAGCCGTCCCTGAAGCGGACGGACACAGGCGGACCCGCGGCGAAGCGCGCAGATCCGTCCAGGAACGAAAGCCTTCCCATGTTCATGACCATCGCCCGCCCGGCGGTGGAGCCCCAAGGCCCCGACACCGTCGCCGTCCCCGGTTCCCCCGCCATCGTCGAACTCTCGCCGCGCGCCATGCACGCGCGCCTGCTCGAGAACGCGGCCTTGCGGCGGATCCGCGGTGCCGAGCGGCTTCGGAGCAAGCGTATGGAAGACGCCGACTACTGGCTGCACGCCGCGCCCGTGGCCGTCCGCAAGGCCTGCGCCCTGCGGGAAGAGAAGAGCTTCGCGCCGCTGCCTTGATATCGACCCGACGCGGCAGGGCTCAGCGGTTCATCGAGTCCGCGAACCGCTGGAACAGATACAGGCTGTCGGTCGGTCCCGGCGAGGCCTCGGGGTGATGCTGGACGCTGAACACCGGACGGCCGGTCAGGGCGATACCGCAGTTGGTGCCGTCGAACAGGCTGACGTGGGTCTCGCTGACCGCGTCCGGCAGGCTGTCGCGATCTACGGTGAAGCCGTGGTTCATCGACACGATCTCGACCTTGCCGGTGGTCAGGTCCTTGACCGGATGGTTGGCCCCGTGGTGGCCCTGATCCATCTTGATGGTCTTCGCGCCCAGCGCCAGGGCCAGCATCTGGTGCCCCAGACAGATGCCGAACAGGGGCGTGCCGCTGTCGACCAGCTTGCGGATTTCCGGCACGGCGTAGATGCCGGTCGCCGCCGGATCGCCCGGCCCGTTGGACAGGACCACACCATCGGGCTTGCGCGCGAGAATGGCCTCAGCGGTCGTATCGGCCGGCACCACAGTGATCTTCGCACCGGTCGAGGCCAGTGCCCGCAGGATGTTGCGCTTCACGCCATAGTCGACGACGACGACGGACTTGTCGGCCGCATCCACGCGCGGATAGCCTTCCGGCCAGTCCCAGAGGCCCTCGTCCCAGTCGAATGACTGCAGGGTCGAGGCGTCCTTGGCCAGGTCCAGACCGACCAGGCCAGTCCATGCCTTCGCCTGCGCGACCAGCGCCTCGAGGTCGAACTGTCCGGAGGGGTCGTGGGCGATCACCGCGTGGGGCGCGCCCATGTCGCGGATGCGGGCGGTCAGGGCGCGGGTGTCCACGCCGGACAGTCCGACCACGCCGCGCCGCTTCATCCAGTCGTCGAAATCGCTCTCGCTGCGCCAGTTGGCCGGATCGGTCGGGGCGTCGCGGAAGATCGCGCCACGCGCGGACGTGTCCGAGCCGCCGCCGATCTGTTCGACATCCTCGACATTGGTCCCCGTGTTCCCGACGTGCGGGAAGGTGAAGGCGAGGATCTGGCTCATGTAGGACGGGTCGGTCAGGATCTCCTGATAGCCGGTCATGGCGGTGTTGAAGACCACCTCGCCAAGCGCGGAGCCCACGGCCCCGCAGCCGATGCCTTGCAGGATGGTGCCGTCCGCGAGCGCAAGCACGCCGGTCACGCCGGGAAGAAGTGTGGTGGTCATGGCGCGCTCTCTATCACCGAATCCCGGCGAGCAAACGGCGCGTTTGCTAGTGAGCCGCCGCCCCCGGGTCAACCGGGTTCGCCGGCTTGCCCCGCATGAAGGCGAACCAGGCCCCGCTCGTGATCAGGAAGAAGATCGCCGTCGGCAGGATATAGCCGGGCGCCGCAGCGGCCACGGCGGCCGTGGTGAACAGCAGCCCGAGGGCCGCGATGAACCGGGCCCGGGTCCAGCGGGCCAGCCGGAACAGCGAGGCCGAACACAGGCCATAGACCACCAGACTCAGCACCGAGGTCACGCCCACCAGCATGCCGAATTGCCCCCCGAGCGTCGGCTGGCCCGAAATGACGGCCACGATGCTCATGATCGCGCCGCCCAGCAGCGGGTTGACGATCGGCGTCCGCTCACCGTGGCCGAAGCCTGAGGGCAGGTAGCCTGACCGGGCGGCGGCGCGCGCTGTTTCCCCGCCCAGCATGACCCAGCCGCTCAAGGTGCCGATGGCCTTGATGACAGCGCAGGCCGCGACCGCCGCGCCGATCGAGGCGCCGAACACCCGGGCCGTCAGATCGGCATAGGGACTGGAGGACTCCGCCAGGGCTCCGGCCGGGATCACCCCGAACACCGCCACGCTGGCCGCCACATAGACGACGGCGGCCAGCAGGACGCCGGCGATCGAGGCCCGACCGACGTCGCGGGCAGGGTTTTTCACGCGGACGGACAGGACCGCCGCCGTCTCCACCCCGAGGAAGGCCCAGAAGATCACGGCGAGCGAGGCGGGCACGCTCTCGACCAGGCTGTTCCCGGACGGGCTCCACGAGGCCGCAAAGGTCTCGCCGTTAAAGGCCGACATGCCGGCGGCGACGGCGATGACCAGGGGGACAAGGCCGATGACCAGGGCGAGGGCCGCAAACCGCGACGCCGCGCGCGCGCCGAGTATGTAGGCTCCGGTGGTCAGCCAGATCAGGCCGAGGTTGCAGAAGGTCGCCGCGACCGGCTCCTTCAGCACCGGGAAGAAGAAGCCGAGGTAGCCCGTCGCGGCCACAGCTATCGCGACATTGCCGACGAGGCAGGCCGTCCAGAAGGCCAGCGCCGTCTGGAAGCCGAAGAACCGCCCCAGTCCCCGCTCGGCGAACCCGGACAGGCCGTCCGCGTCCGGCTGCAATCGCCCCAGCGCGGCGAAAACGAGGGCGAGGGTGACCGCCCCCAGGCCGGCGACGGCCCAGCCGACGACGCTCGAGGACCCGACCGGCGCCAGGGTGGCGGGCAGCAGATAGACGCCCGACCCGATCATGTTTCCCGCCACAACGAGAGCGGCGAGGCCCCAGCCCAGCTTGTTCCGGTCCTCGGCGAGGTCGGTCATGGATGAACCTCCGCGATCCGCGACTGGAACCAGGCCAGGGCTATCTCATGGTTGGGACTGAGCACGCCGCGATCATAGGCGCCGGCCGACAGGTTGCGCTGCACGGCCTCGCAGATGGCGGCGTCCTCGGCGGTCAGGCGATCCGAGGCGATCAGGGCCTCGCCCAGTGCCCCTTCCCCGCCGTCGTTGAGGAACAGATAGTCCAGCCGCGTCCGGCCCGGCCCGACCGGCGTCATCCGCTCGATCATGGCCCCGTCGCGATAGACGTTGATCCCCAGGTTCGGCCACAGCCAGCCCCAGACGCCCGCCTGCGGCCCGTCATTGACCCCGACCGCCTCCTGCAGAACCAGATCGCCCTCGACCCGGACCCGGTACTCGGCACCGCCCAGCTCGTCGGCCAGCAGGGGATGCACCGAGCCGATGTGGTAGCCCTCGAGGTAGTTCTCGGCATAGGTCTTCCAGTCGCAGGCCAGATCGTGGGAGCGACGCAGGGCCGGCGCGGCCATGGCCAGCCCCCGCTCCGCCAGCAGGGCCTCCAGTGGTGCCACATGATCCGCCAACGGCGCGGCATCCGGGTCCATGGTGGCGAAGACGAGTCCGCGCCATGTCTCGAGCCGCAGGGCCAGCAGGCCGAATTCGCGGGGATCGAACCCGTCCGCCGCGCCGAACCCCGTCGCCGCCCTCAGCCGCCCGTCCAGCGCATAGCGCCAGCCGTGATAGGCGCAGACCAGTTCGCCCTCGCAATGCCCGCTCGCGCCCGTGACCAGCGGCCCGGCCCGGTGACGGCAGACATTGTGAAAGGCGCGCAGGACGCCGTCCTTGCCCCGGACCGCCAGCAGCCTGTGGCCCGCGACATCGGTCGCGATCCAGTCGCCGGTTGCCGGAGCCTCGGCCTCATGAGCGAGGAACAACCAGGCCTTTCCGAACACGGCCGATCGCTCGCGCGCCCAGGCGTCGGGACAGCCGTAGAGTCGGGCGGGAAGCGTGGCCTGCATGACCGGGATGAAGGCCCCGGCCCGCGCGCGACGTCAACCGGTCTCAGACGGTGATGGCATCCATGCCCGCGAACACAGCATGGGTCGCGCCGGCGGACTGTGCGGCGAGCCCCCGGTCAGGGCGCAGGTTGAGCAGCATCACCTGTTGGCAGGCTTCGCGCGCCGCACCGATCAGGGCCGAGGCGTCCAGCCACTCCCGTGCGCTTTCGTGGGCCACGCCGGCGAAGTCGATGGCCAGGCAGCGGGCGCGCACCTCCGCCAACCGCCTCGCCGCGCCGGCATCCGGCGCGATGTGCAGAATGACGCCCAGGGCCGCTGTCTCGAAATGCGCGAGCGCCTCATCGATGGTTTCGGGCGGTGCCTGCTCCAGCCCACCCATGACCTCGACCAGCAGCGCGCCCGGCGCGGCGCCGTGCTGCAGCTCCGTGCACAGGAGGGCGAACCGCCCCCCGCTCGACGCCACCGTGCGCCAGAACGCCGGCAGGACGCCGCTGTCGTCGACCCCCAGATGCAGCAGATCGAGACCGTGGCTCAGCGTCTGGAGGTCGATCCGCTTGAGGTCCATCGGCTCCAGAGTCCGACGTCCCAGCGCCGCCAGCGCGGTCTCGCCGCCCCGATGTCGTACCGTGCGACGAATACGACGGCTGACCGGAACCGACCGGCTCAGATCGAACACGGGCTGGGCGGCCAGCGTCACCGTCAGCTCGCGGCGGGCGCGCGTCACCATGGTAAAGGTCAGGCTTTCATAGGGCGCGGCGTAGGACCGGCGCTCGCCAAGCGGCGACTGCGACGAACCGGGCGCGTCTTCGGAATGGATAGAGCCCTGGGCCAGGCGGGCTTCGCCCCCGATACGACTCATGACCGCTACCTCACGCCGGTCCGCAAGCCCCCAGACGACAGTTCGCGCCCCAAGGGGAAAACACATCGCTGACAGAGATGGTCAATCTCCGTTGACCATGCGCCGTCCTGATCTGGCACCGTAGCCGCCTGACGGCTTGCGTCCTCTGGCCGGCATGGGCAGGAAGCCGGCATGAACATCACCACGGTCGGCCTCGATGCCGATGACACCCTCTGGCACAACGAGACCATCTTCCGGCTGACCCACGACCGGTTCGTGAACCTCCTGGCCGACCATGCGGACCGCGACACGCTGGAGGCCCGGCTGGCCGAGACCGAGCAGCGGAATCTTCGGCTCTACGGCTACGGGGTGAAGGGCTTCACCCTGTCGATGATCGAGACGGCCATGGAGCTGACCGGCGGCGAGGCCCCGGCATCCGTGGTGCGGGAGATTCTGGCGGCCGGTCGCGAGATGCTGGCTCATCCGGTCGAGACCCTGCCCGGCGTCGACGAGGCCCTGGCCGCCCTGTCGGAACGATATCGCCTCGTGCTCATCACCAAGGGCGACCTTCTCGACCAGGAACGCAAACTGGCCGCCTCGGGCCTCGGCGACCTGTTCGCTGCGGTCGAGATCGTTTCGGAGAAGGATCGCGGGACCTATGACCGGATCTTCGCCCGGCACGGCACGGGCGCGGACGCGGCGGTCATGGCCGGCAACTCCATGAAGTCGGACGTCCTGCCAGCCCTCGAGGCCGGGGCCTTCGCCGTCCACCTCCCCTACGTCATCACCTGGGCCCACGAATTGGCCGACGCGCCCGAGAACCACGCCCGCTTTGGCGCGCTCGAGAGCATCACCGATCTGCCGACATGGATTGAGCAACAAGCCAATTCGCTCTCAGATAACATTGTTTAGTTCCGCAAGACCGAGATTAAATTCTACTCGTGTGCGTCACGACACCGTGAAATGAATAACGTTGTAATATAGTTCAATTTATTACTGCTACGCTTGACCGACACATCTGTGTTGGGTTTGTGGCGGCATCTGGCTTGGGGGAGCGGATGTCTGTCACTCACAAGCGAGCTAAAAATGATTGTTATGCGTAACCGACTGCTGGCCTCCACCGTGCTGGCAGGTGTGATGGCCGTCTCCGCCCCCGCGTGGGCCCAGACCGCACAGCCCCAGGATCCGCTGAATACCGCGCCGGGTGCCGCCGACGCCCAGGACGATTCCGCTGAACTCGACGAAGTCGTCGTCACCGGCTCGCGCATCCGCCGCGACCCGACCAATTCGCCGACGCCACTGATCCAGGTCCAGCGCGAGGACCTGCTGACGACCGGCCAGACCACCGTCATCGACTACCTCGCCACCATTCCCGCCCTGTCCAACTCCGTCGTCCCGTCCGACACGACCGGCAGCGGCCTCGGCGACGGCGGCCTGTCGCTGCCGAACCTGCGCAGCCTCGGCTCGAACCGGACCCTGACGCTGGTCGACGGGCGCCGGCACATCGGCTCCAGCGGCGGCCAACTGTCCGTCGACGTCGACACCATCCCGCGTCTGCTGATCGAGAACATCGAGATCGTCACCGGCGGCGCCGCCTCGGTCTACGGCGCTGACGCCGTCTCGGGCGTGCTGAACTTCATCCTGCGCGATGATTTCGAAGGCCTCGAGATCGACGCCAACTACGTCAAGATCAACCAGAACGGCGAGGCAAACCGCCGCATCTCGGCCCTCGCAGGCGTCAATCTGTTCGACGACCGGCTGAACCTCTACATCCACGGCGAATATGAAGAGGTCGACGAAGTCACCTCGCTCGACATCGACTGGCTGCGCGCCGCCCCCGTCCGGATCGGCGTCGACGCGGATCCGACCACGGCCCGTTCCGACGGCATCCAGGATGCACGCCTGTTCACCGGCGTTCGCCGCATCGACAACCCGCGTTGGGGCCAGACCACCCTCGCAAACGTCCAGCAGCCCAGCCCGCTCAACAATCCAAACGTGCCCTATGAAGACTGCTTCTCGGGCACCGGCGCGGCCTTCGGCTTCTCCTACAGCCCCAACTGCTTCGCGGTGACCCCCGGCAAGACCTACTGGTACGAGGGCTCGACAGCCCGACTGGCCAACTTCGGCCAGCGCGTCGGCGAAACCGGCATCAACCGCCCCTTCAACATCGGCGGCGACGGTGAAAATCCGGCCGAGTTCAGCACCGGCTCGCGGGTTCCGCGCTCGGAATCGGCGCGCTTCCAGGCCGGCGGGACCTTCGCCATCACCGACAGCATCGACTTCTACGCCGAGGCCAAATACGTCACCGAGGACACCTTCGACCTGTCGCAGCCGACCTTCTACGACATCGACCTGGTCAACTCGTACAGCGCCGGCTCGGCCAACCCGATCTACAACGTCGCGAACTTCGACCTGCGTTACACCGACAACGCCTTCCTGCCGCAGAACGTCAAGGACGCGATCTCGACCAATCTGGTCACGCCCTATTCCGAGCCGACCGACGGGACGGCCGGCCAGCCGCTGGCACCGATCCTGCTGCAGAACGCGCGTCACAGCCTGTTCGGACCGGACCGCACCCAGGACAACACCCGCCAGCTGACCCGCTTCGTCGCCGGCTTCCGCGGCTCCCACGATGGCATCGGCTTCATCCGCGATGTCGACTGGGACATCGGCTACACCTACGGCGAGGTTGAGGTTGAAAACCGCGAGCGCGGCACCGACAGCCAGCGCTTCGCCATGGCCGCCGACGCCGTCCTGGACAGCGCCGGCATCGTCAACGGCCGTCCCGGCGAGATCGTCTGCCGCGTCCAGCTGCTGGCCGCCCAGGGCGCGCCGAACGGCGCTCTCGATCAGGGCCCGGCCGGCCCGGGCGACCTGCGTGACACGGAATACGGCCGCCGCTCGATCGCGGACTGCGCGCCGCTGAACGTCTTCGGCAAGGGCAACCAGAGCGCCGAGGCTCTGGCCTTCGTCGACGCGGTCATCGGCGTCACCGAGCGCAATGAGCAGGAGCAGGCGATCGCCTCGGTTTCCGGCAGTCTGTGGGACTTCTGGGGAGCGGGTCCGATCGGCCTGGCCCTGGGCGCCGAGTACCGCCGCGAAGCGACCGAAGCCACAGGTCGCGATGACGACACGGCCGGGCGTCCGCTGCTGTTCCTGAACAGCGGACCCGCCTTCCCGCAGGTGGAATACACCAGCGAGGAAGTTTTCGCCGAACTGTCGATCCCGCTGTTCCGGGACAGCTGGATGGGCGAATACGCCGAACTCAGCGGCTCCTACCGCTTCGCCGACTACAGCACGGTCGGCGATGTGGACGTCTATGGCGTGAACCTGGTCTACCGTCCGATCGCGGACATCGCCTTCAAGACCAGCTTCAACACCTCGGTCCGGGTGCCTGACCTGGCGGAGAATTTTGCTCCCTTCGGCCAGACCTTCCTGAACAACGTCGTTGATCCCTGCGCCACGCTGGTCATCGCCGCCCAGGATGCGGAGACGCGGGCCAACCGTATCGCCAACTGCACGGCCCTGGCCAACGACCAGGGGCTGACCTTCGACTTCGCCGGCACCACCGCGACCAACGCCGACGACTTCACCCCCGACTACACCTCGGGCGTCGCGGGCGTGTTCGGCGGCAACCCGTTCCTGACGCCGGAAGAGTCGGAAAGCTTCACCTTCTCGACGGTTTTGCGTCCCCGGTTCATCCCGAACTTCTCGCTGGTCCTCGACTACTACGAGATCAAGATCGACCAGGTGATCTCGGCGGTGTCGGCGGGTACGGCGGCGGCCAACTGCGTCAGCGGCCCGTCGCTGAACACGGCGGCCTGCGCCACCATCTTCCGCAATGACCCCGATCCGACCCGGGCCTTCTACATCGGCGCCCCGATCGGCGATCCCATCGGCGGCTTCATCGAGGGATCGGTCAACTACGCCTCGCTGGAGACGCGCGGCCTCGACTTCACCGCCCGCTATTCGATGGACCTCGAGGAAGTCACGGGCCGCAACTGGGGCCGGCTGGACTATTCGATCGGCGGCCTGTGGCTGATCGACCAGAAGCAGTTCCTGAACGCCGACGATGCCGCGGACTTCGATGAACTGGCCAGCAGCCTGTTCTACCCGCGCGTCCGCTTCACCTCGTCGCTCACCTATGCGCCGAACGAGATCTGGAGCATCAACTGGACGGCCGACTGGCAGACCGCCCAGGACATCGTCCAGATCCGCGACGCGGTCGACAACATCGACGGTCGCGACTTCGGGGAGTTTAACTCGCGCAACTTCACCCGGCACGACTTCACGGTCCGCTGGAATGCGCGCGAGGACCTGTCGATCCGCGCCGGGGTGGTCAACGCCTTCGACGCCGAACAGGCCCCCTACCTGGGCACGACGCTGTACTCGAACTTCGACCCCTACGGCACGCGCTTCTTCATCGGCCTGAACTACCGCCCGTTCTGATCTTCAGACCGGACGACAGTGAAAGGGCGGCCCGAAAGGGCCGCCCTTTTTCGTTCGGGATCAGACGGCGCTTGCTCTCCCGCCCGCCCGTCTTTAGACGGGCCGCTTAACCGACAACCCGACCGGCCCGCACGGCGTCACAGCCGTTGGCGGGTTCGCGCGCGCAAGGAGCCTGGCAGCCCGTGCTTGAAGATGAGGTCCCGCACGAAGAGCGCGACGCCATGATTCGGGCGACGCTGGCCGAGCATGGCGACTCGGGCGTGACCCCGCGGCACACGCTGTTCTACTTCTATGGCGAAGGCGACCACGACGATCTGAACGAGGTCGCGCGCCGCGCCGGTTTCCTGACCCGCGGTCAGGACGACTGCACCATCCTCGAGACGACCATGTCCGTGGACGAGGCCTCCTTCACCCCGGTCTCTTCCATGATGCAATCCTGGGCCGCGGCCTTCCAGCTCGACTACGACGGCTGGGAGTGCGCGGTCGTGACGAACTGAGTAGCCCATGCCCAAGCGCACAGACATCCAGTCGATCCTGATTATCGGCGCGGGCCCGATCGTGATCGGACAGGCGTGCGAGTTCGATTACTCGGGCGTGCAGGCGTGCAAGGCGCTGAAGGCCGAGGGCTACCGGGTCATTCTGGTGAACTCCAACCCCGCCACCATCATGACCGACCCGGAGGTGGCCGACGCCACCTATATCGAGCCGATCACCCCGGCGTTCGTCGAGCGCATCATCGCGAAGGTGCGGCCCGACGCCCTGCTGCCGACCATGGGCGGGCAGACGGCGCTGAATACGGCCCTGGCGCTGGACGCCTCGGGCGCGCTGAAGAAATGGGGCGTGGAGATGATCGGGGCCAAGGCCGAGGTCATCGACAAGGCCGAGGACCGCCAGAAATTCCGCGACGCCATGGACAAGCTGGGTCTGGAAAGCCCCCGTTCCAAGGCCATCCACCACATCGACGAGGCCGACGACGCCCTCGCCTTCGTCGGCCTGCCCGCCATTGTCCGCCCGTCGTTCACGCTGGCCGGCACCGGCGGCGGCATCGCCTACAATGTCGAGGAATACTACGAGATCGTCGAGCGCGGCCGCGACCTGTCGCCGACCACCGAGGTGCTGGTCGAGGAAAGC
>JAUYAG010000148.1 GCA_030693575.1 Brevundimonas sp.
ATGGTCGGCTTTCAGCTTGCCGCGCCAGATGTCGTTGATGATGCCGATGGCCTGCAGCGTGTGCTCGTCGACGGTATAGGCGTGGTACATGTTGAACTGGGTCTGGCCGACGATCCGCCCCCATTCGGGCAGGAACCGGCCCAGCAGGCCCGTCTCGTTCATCAGCGTCAGAACCCGGTACGGCCGCTGGCCGTGGGCGAGGATGTCGAGGAAGGCGCGCGTCGCCTCGGGGTCTCGGCGCAACGACGGCGTGACCAGGGACAGCGACCGGCTGACCGCCGAGAAGGCATCGGGGTGGATGTCCAGGTCATGCTCGTCCGCCGTGCGGAACAGCATCAGCAGCTTCTCGGGCGCCTCGGCGAAGACCTCGGGACCCTTGACCGACAGGCGGCCGGCGTCCTCGGTGAAGCCCTCGACGCCGAGCTTGCGCTTGCGTCCGGGGATCAGCCGCGAAAGGCTCATGGTCGACTTCTGCTGGCGCGCTTCCAGCTTGGCCGACATGGCGCGGGTCAGGGCACCCACGTCGCGGGCGACGAGGAAATAGCGACGCATGAACCGCTCAACGGCGGGCTCATCGCCCCGCCCGCGCCAGCCCATGCGGCGGGCCACCTCGGGCTGCAGATCGAAGGTCAGCTTCTCTTCCGGCCGTCCCGCCGTCAGGTGCAGATGGGCGCGGACCCGCCACAGGAAGTCGAAGGACTCCTCGAAGGTGCGCCGCTCGCGGGCGGTGAGCAGGCCGTCCATCACCCGCGCGCCCAGCGGGCTGTCGGGCGCCAGCGACCGGGCGATCCAGAACAGGGTGTTGAGGTCGCGCAGGCCCCCCTTGCCGTCCTTGACGTTGGGTTCGACCCGGTAGCGGACCGCGCCGGACTTCTGGTGGCGCGCGTCGCGCTCCTCCAGCTTGGCGGCGATGAAGGGGCGGGGATCGGCCTTGACCACCAGGGCGCGGAAACGGGTGATGAAATCCTCCGCCAGCCGCTCGTCGCCGGCCAGCGGCCGGGCCTCCAGCAGGGCGGTGCGCACCGTCATGTCGGATTTCGACAGGGCCAGACATTCGTCGACCGACCGCGCCGACTGGCCGACCTTCAGGCCGAGATCCCACAGGACATAGAGCATGAACTCGATTACCTGTTCGGTGCGCGGGATCGATTTCCACGGGCGCAGAAACAGCAGGTCGAGGTCCGAGTAGGGCGCCAGCACGCCCCGGCCATAGCCGCCGACCGCGATCAGGCTGAGCCTTTCAGCCTCGCTGGGGTTGGCGGCGGGGTAGAGGGTTTCGGTGGAGAACCGCCACAGGGCGTTCAACAGGTCATCGGCGGCGGCGGAATACAGCCGGGCCACCTCTACGCCCTCGCCGCCCGCGTCGAGACGGCGGGCGATGCGGGCGCGGGCGGCGTCGAAGGACTCTCCCAGAATGGCCGCCACGGTCTTGCGCACGTCGGACGCTGACGCGGCCGCGACCAGCCGGTCGTCGAGCACGTCGGTCACCGGCGGCCGAGGCCCTTCAGCCGGTACAGCGCCTCCAGCGCCTCGCGTGGCGACAGTTCATCGGGTTCGATGGCCTGCAAGGCATCCTCGACGGCGGAGGATCGCGGGGGTGGCGTCGGTTCGGCCCATCCTGGATTCTGGGCGAACAGGGGCAGGTCGTCGAGACTGATGGCGGCGGCCTTCTCGCCTTCCAGTCGGTCCAGCACCTCGCGGGCGCGGCTGACCACGGCGGCGGGCACCCCGGCCAGTTTCGCCACCTGAACCCCGTAGGACCGGTCCGCGGCGCCGGGTCGGGCCTCGTGCAGGAAGACAAGATCGCCGTTCCACTCCCGCGCCGCCATCGACAGGTTGCAGACATGGGCCAGTCGGGTCTCGAGCCCGGCCAGCTCGTGATAGTGGGTGGCGAACAGGGTGCGGGCGCGGTTGCGGTCGTGCAGGGCCTCGGCCACGGCCCAGGCGATGGCCAGACCGTCATAGGTCGCGGTGCCGCGCCCGATCTCGTCCAGCACCACGAAGCTGCGATCCGTGGCCTGGGTCAGGATGGCGGCGGTCTCGACCATTTCGGTCATGAAGGTGGAGCGGCCGCGGGCCAGATCGTCGCCGGCACCGACCCGACTGAACAGACGATCGACCACGCCCAGCCGCATGGCCTTCGCCGGCACGAAGGCCCCGGCCTGGGCCAGCACCACCAGAAGGGCGTTCTGGCGCAGGAAGGTCGACTTGCCGGCCATGTTCGGCCCGGTGACGATCGACAGCCGGGCGCAGGCCGTGCCGGATCCGTCCAGCTTGCAGTCGTTGGGCGTATAGGGATCGCCCTGGGCCTTCACCGCCGCCTCGACCACCGGATGCCGCCCGGCGGTGACCTCGAAACAGCCGGTATCATCGATGGCGGGGCGGACGCCGCCGACCTCTTCGGCCCATTCGGCGAGGGCGGCATGGGCGTCCAGTTCGGCGAGCGCCTCGGCCACCGCCTGAAGCGGCCGGGCCAGCGACTGGACCGTGGCGCGCCAGGTCTCGAAGGTCTCGCCTTCTATGGCGAGGGCGCGATAGCCGGCCTGGCTGATCTTAGCGTCCAGCTCGGACAGTTCGACGGTGGTGAAGCGGACCTGGTTGGCCAGGGTCTGCCGGTGGATGAAGGGGCTTTCGCCGGTGGGCCTCAGCAGGGGCTCCGCCGCCTTGGCCGAGGTCTCGAGGAAATAGCCGAGGACGGCATTGTGGCGCACCTTGAACGGCACGCCGGCCTCGGCGACGGCGCGGGCCTCGAGGTCGGCGACCACGCGCCGGCTGTCGTCGCGCAGGCGGCGCGCCTCCTCGAGCTCGGGGCGATAGCCGGTGGCGACGAAGCCGCCGTCGCGGGCCAGATGCGGCGGCTCGGCGACCAGACCCTCGGCCAGATCGACCAGCAGCCGCCCCAGGTCGGGCGACAGCGTCATCCGGTCGAGGCAGGCGACGAGCCGCGCCGGCGGGCCGGTCAGGGGCTCGCGCGTCGGCGGGAACAGGCCGGCGATGCCCTCGGCGATCGACAGGCCGGTGCGGATGGCGGCCAGATCGCGCGGCCCGCCGCGGCCCAGAACCAGCCGCGAGACGGCGCGGGCCACATCCGACGACGCCCTCAGGCCGTCGCGCAGATCGCGGCGCAGGTCGCGACGCTCCAGCAGCCATTCGACGGCATCGAGTCCATGATTGATTTGAGCAGGATCGCGCAGCGGTCGGGCGATCCGTTCGGCCAGGGCGCGCGCTCCCCCGGATGTGACGGTGCGGTCGATACAGGCCAGCAGCGACCCCTCGCGTTCGCCGCGCTGGGTCCGGTCGATCTCGAGGCTCAACCGGGTCGCCGGATCGATGGCGAGGAAGCCGCTGTCGCCCGAACGGCGCGGCGGCGACAGGGCGGGAATCTTGCCGGCCTGGGTGGTCTCCAGATAGGCGGCGATCAGGCCCAGGGCCGAGACCTCGGCCTCCTCGAAGGCGCCGAAGCCGTCCAGCGAGGCGACGCCGTACAGCCGCTCGACCCGCGCCCGCGCCCCGACCGGTTCGGCCAGCGCCTGGGGCAGGGCCTGAACGACACCGCCCGAGCCGTCGAGCGCGGCCTTCGTCGTCTCGTCCGAAAACAGGCGGTCCGGCACCAGCACTTCCGACGCGCGGAAGGAGGCCAGGGTGGCGCCGAGATCTTCCAGCGAACAGGCGACCGCGTCGACCGACCCGGCAGACAGCTCGACCACGGCCACCGCGGCCCGGCCCTTGCGCACCGAGACGGCGGCCAGCCGGTTGGCCCCGCGCGCGTCCAGCAAACTGTCCTCGGTCAGGGTGCCAGGGGTGACGACGCGGACGATGTCGCGGTGGACCACCGCCTTGGAGCCGCGCTTGCGGGCCTCGGACGGCGCCTCAAGCTGTTCGCAGATGGCGGCCTTGAACCCCTGCCGGATCAGCCGCGCCAGATAGCCGTCCAGCGCATGCACCGGCACCCCGGCCATCGGGATGTCCTCGCCCTGATGCTTGCCACGCTTGGTCAGGGTGATGCCCAGCGCCTTCGAGGCGATCTCGGCGTCCTTGAAGAACAGCTCGTAGAAATCGCCCATGCGGAAGAAGACGATGGCGTCCGGCTGGCTGGCCTTGGCCGCCAGGAACTGCGCCATGACCGGCGTCGTCCCCTCGCTGGACGGGACGGCGTCGGCTGTCGGGGGATGGACGAGGGGGGCGTTCATGGGGACGCGACAGGGTGAAGGATTGCGCGGGCGCGCTCAAGCGGAATGGCGCCGCCTTGCACAGCCGCTGTCGGACTGCGACAAGTTCGGCAGGCGGTTAAGGGAACGCGGTGTGATGCCGCGGCTGTGCCCGCAACTGTAGGCGGCGAGGCCGTCGTTCGATCCGGGGAGCAATCCCCGGCGCCACTGGGCAACCGGGAAGGCGAGAGCGGCGGTTGTTGACCCGCAAGCCAGGAGACCTGGCCGCCGACGTCGCTCGTCCGCTGTCCGGGACCAGACAGAGGCGTGGGGCCAACCCTTCCGCTTGTGCGGAAGCTGTTCCGTCGAAGCGACCCGACCCAGGTGCCGCGCCCCTTTCCGGGGGCCGGGTCGGTCGCTTTCACCTGCCGCCGCGCAGCGCCCGCGCGGGGCCGACGGAGACACGCGCATGACGCGATCCATCCTCTACGCCACGGCCGCGGCCGTGTGCCTTCCCCTGCCCGCCTGGGCGTCGACCTCCGGCGAACCGGGAGACGATCTGCCCGAGGTCGTGGTCACCGCCACCCGCCTGCCGGCCATCGTCGCCGACACGCCGGGGGCCCGGATCATCGACCGGACGACCATCGACCGGCGCGGCGCCGTCTTCGCCGCCGACATCCTCGGCGATGTGCCCGGCCTGTCCGTCTATCGGGCGGGCCTCGGCGGCGTGACCTCGGTGCGGATGCGCGGGGCCAGCCAGGACAAGTCACTGGTCCTCGTCGACGGGGTCCCGGTGAATGATCCGTCCCAGCCGGCCGGCGGCTTCGACTTCGCGGGCTTCGACCTGACCGACGTCGAACGCATCGAGACGCTCAGCGGACCGCAGTCGTCCCTGTGGGGCTCGGACGCCATCGGCGGGGTCATTGCCTTCACCAGCCGCGAGCTGGACGGCCTGCGCGCCGGGGTCGAGGCCGGATCGTTCGAAACGCGGCGCGGCCGATTGCAGATCGGCCGGGCCGTGGAGCGCTACGCCCTCGGCGCCTTTGTCTCGCGTTTTGAGAGCGAGGGCATATCGGCCGCGGCGAGCGGGACCGAGGCCGATGGCTTCGAGACCACCGTCTGGGGACTGAACGGGCGATACGCCTTCAACAGCCGCGTCGAGATCGACGGCCGTTTCCGCCATGCCGACCGGTTCGCCGAGCTCGACGGCTTCGGTCCGGTCGATTCGCTGGACACGACCGACACCACCGACCGCTCGGGCTTTGCCCGCCTCGCGATCACCGACCTGCTGGGCCTCGATCACCGGATCACGGCGGCCGTCTCGGACATCGGGCGGACGACCGACAGCGCCTTCCCCTCGACCTATGAGGGCGAGCACCGGCTCTGGCGCTGGCAGGCCGACAGCCGCGCGACCGGGCCGGTGGTCTACGCCTTCGGGATCGAGCGCGAGGAGACCGGGGCGTTCCTGAACGGCTACAGCGCCGGCCTTGGCGTCGATTCGGCCTTCGGAACGGTGCGCTGGGAGCCGTCGGACCGGCTCACGCTGAACCTCGGCCTGCGCCATGACGCGACCGACGATTTCGGCGGCGAGACGACCGGTCGGGTTTCGGCCGCGTACCGGCTGGACGGCGGCCTGACCCTGTCAGGCGCGTTCGGCACGGGTTTCAAGACGCCCAGCGTCAGCCAGGCGGTGTGCGACTTCTGCTTCGTCCTGCCGGGTACGGCGGTCCCGCCGCTGGTCCCCGAATATGCCAGGGGCGGCGAGATCGCCCTGGGCTGGCGGTCGGCCGACGGCCGCTTCGACGGTCGCGCGACCCTCTACCGGCTGGAGGTCGAGGACCAGATCGACGGCTTCTTCGATCCCGCGAGCTTCGAATTCTACTACGTCAACATCGCGCAGACCCGGACCGACGGGGTCGAGCTCGAAGGCCGGGCCGTGCTGGGCGCAGGCTTTGATCTCAGCGCCTCCTGGGCCTGGACCGACGCCGTCAATGAAACGTCTGGCGCCGCCATCCTGCGCGTGCCGGAACAGGCGGGGTCGGCGACCCTGGGCTGGAGCGGCGGCCGCTGGTCGGGGGCCCTGACGGTGCGGGCGGAGGGCGACATGCCCGACTCGGGCGGGACGCGGGACGGCTTCGTCACGGCGAACCTGAACGCCGCCTGGGACATGACCGACGCCGTCACCCTGACGGCGCGGGTCGACAATCTGATGGACGAAACCTGGCAGCAGCTGCTGGGCTACGGCGAGCCGGGCCGGTCGGGTTCTGTCGGGATCAGGCTGCGCTACTGATCCGCCCACGTCCCTGGGAATGGGGGCCGGCGGCGGCGATCGTCGCCGGCTCCAGCTGCATCGAGGCCCAGTCGAGATCGGGCGTCTGCGCATGGGCCGCGGCGATGACGGCGCGCAGCTCGGCGGCCGAGGCGATGCTGGCGACCACGGCGGACACCTCGGGCAGGCCCATGGCGTAGGCGAGGGTGGCCTGCATCGGATCGACGCGGGCCTCGGCCAGACGCCGCCGGATGCGCGACAGGGTCGGGCCGTAGCGGTGCATTTCAAGCGGCAGGGCCTCGCCGCTCATGAACAGCAGGCCGTCGGCGAAAACCGAGGAGGCGTGGATCGCGACATCGAGGGCGGCCAGTTCGGACAGGACGCCGGAATGCTGGGCGCGCTGGTCCAGGAGGTTGCATTTCAGCTGGACCACATCGGGCTGGAAGCGGCGAGCCAGCAGGCCCGGGCCGTCCTCGACCGTGGCGCAGAAGCCGATGCGGCGGTACAGGCCGCGATCCTTCAGGGCCAGCAGGCGGTCCCAGAGGGCGCGGCCCTCGGCGCCGGCGAGATCGGCGGCGCTGGAGACCAGCAGCAGATCGCCGCGCGGCAGGCCGAGACGCTCCAGCGAACGGCGGGCGCGGGCCTCGACCCGGTCGACGCCGTCGCTGACGGAGACGGTGCGCACCGAAACCTGGAAGGGCGAGGGGAAGGGCCAGGCCTGGCCGAGCCAGCGTTCGCCGTCGCCGTCTGGTTTGGTCGCAACCCGCGTGATGCCGGAGTCGGCGGCGGTCTGGAGCAGCAGGCGCAGGGATTCCTCGCGCGCGCCGGCCGGCGCGGGAATGGCGCGGTCGGGCTGATGCACGACGGCCAGAGCCAATTTGTCGACCGGGGACGGGGCGCGGCTTGGGATCACCACCGGACTGTGACGATGAAAGTTTAAGGCCCCCCTTCCGAGACCTTGCGCGAAGCTTAACCGGCGAACGGCGGTTTCAGTCCATAGCCTCAGCCGGGGGCGTTGCGCAGGGCCTCCAGCACGCCCTTGCCATAGCGGTCCAGCCGGGTCTGGCCGACGCCGGAGATGTGGCCCAGCCGCTCGAGGTCGGCCGGTTCGGCCATGGCGATCTCCAGCAGGGTCTTGTCCTGGAAGATGACATAGGGCGGGACGCGCTGTTCGGCGGCGCGGTCGCGGCGCCAGGCGCGCAGGGTCTCGAACCGGGCGCGCACGTCGGCGTCGAGGGTCTCCAGCGCGGCGTTGCGGCCGGTGCGGGTGCGTTCGCGGGCCGGGGCGGCCCGGGCGGCGGCGGCGCGGACCTCGATCGCCCGTTCGCCGCGATAGACGGCGCGCACGGCTTCAGGGTCGCCGAGCCGGACCAGCGGCTTGCCCTCATTGGGATCCTCGACCAGCAGGCCCTCGAACATCAGATGGTCGACCACGTCCCGCCAGGTGTGCTGGCCCGTGTCGGCGCCGATGGCCCAGGTGGAGAGGGCGGTCTCCCAGGGCTGGACGTCTTTCGTCTTGCCGAGCAGGTGGTCGATGACCCGGGTCTTGCCGAACCGCTCGCCGAGCCGCTGCACGGCCGCCAGCGCCTTCTGGGCGGCGACGGTGGCGTCGAAGACGGCGGGCGGATCGAGGCACAGGTCGCAGACGCCGCAGCGTTCCGCGCCCTCTTCTCCGAAATAGCGGCGCACGGCCTGGGCGCGACAGACGGCGCCGTCCAGCATGGCGAACAGCTGGCGGGCCTTCCTGACCTGCACCGCCTTGACCTCCTCGGCCATGGGCCGGCCCTCGAGCCGCTTCAGTGTCCAGGCGATGTCGGAGGGGCCGTACAGGGTGATGCCGTCGGCGGGCTCGCCGTCGCGCCCGGCGCGGCCGATTTCCTGCCAGTAGGCCTCCAGCGAGCCGGGCGGGTCGGCGTGGATGACGAAACGCACGTCGGCCTTGTCGACCCCCATGCCGAAGGCGATGGTCGCGACCATGACCGCCCCGTCCTCGGCCAGGAACCGCTCCAGCCGGCGGTCGCGGTCGCGGGCCTCCATGCCGGCGTGATAGGCGATGGCGTTGGTCCCCGCCTCGCGCAGGGCCTGGGCCACCCGTTCGCAGCCGTCCCGGCTGCCGCAATAGACCACGCCCGACTTGCCGCGCCGCTGGCGCACCAGATCGATGACGGCGGCGTCAGTGCGGGCCCGCGAGGCGCTCTCCTTGCGGATCGCCGAGAGCTGCAGATTGGGCCGGGCGAAGCTGTCGACGACGACCTTCGCATCCTCCAGCCGCAGGGAGCGGACGATGTCGTCGCGGGTGCGGGCGTCGGCGGTGGCGGTGACGGCGATGCGGGGGACGCCGGGAAACAGCTCGGCCAGACGGCCCAGGGTCCGGTAATCCGGACGGAAATCATGTCCCCATTGTGAGACACAGTGGGCCTCGTCGATGGCGATCAGGCTCAGCGGCAGGTCGTGCAGGCGATCGATCAGATGCGGCTGCGCCAGTCCCTCAGGTGAGACATAGAGCAGGTCCAGCTCCCCCGCCCGGGCCTGACGCCAGATGGCCGAGCGGTCGTCCATGGAGACGCCGGAATCGAGCCGCGCGGCCGCCACCCCCTGCTGTTTCAGCGCCTCGACCTGGTCGGTCATCAGGGCGATCAGCGGCGAGACAACGAGGCCGAGACCGGGCCGCAGCATGGCGGGGATCTGATAGCAGACCGACTTGCCGCCGCCGGTGGGCAGGACGGCGACCACGTCGCGGCCGGCCAGGATCTCCGTCACCACCTCGGCCTGACGGCCGCGGAAGTCGCCATGACCCCAGACCCGTTCCAGCGTGGCCCGGGCGTCGGCGAGCGACGGGGCGGGCGGGGCGATCACGGTCGAGTCGGCGAGCATGGCGGCGTTGTGCCTCATTTGTTCCGGGGTGTCATGGGTTGTCGGCGTTCTCCCTCCCTCCCCGAGGGAGGGTGGCTGAGCCGAAGGCGAAGCCGGGTGGGAGGGGCCCGGCGCGGGGAGTGCCGGTGCTTGCGTCGCCGAGCCCTCCCCACCCGGTCGCTTCGCGACCACCCTCCCCCAAGGGGGAGGGAGAACCTTGGCGCATGACTCTTCGCCGCCTGCTTTCGCGGCGGGTCGGGGAGGGCGCGGGGCGGCCGGGCCTCGCCCGGTGCGTATGTGTTTTTACCGTTTCGACGAAGCAGAACTGCCCCGCGCAGCCGTTTTCCACGCGCCCCGCCGGCTGGCGGCCGTTCTCGGGCCTCACCGGCTGCCCGGCCCGCCCTTGCAGGCAGGTCGGACGGCGGAACGTGCTGATCGTGGTCAGTAGCGGTTCCGTCCCCAGGCGCGCGGCGAGCAGGCGGACGCCATCCATCGACATCCGCAAGGACCCCCGGACTTTCCTCCACCCGGGCTTCATCGCTCGACCACAGCCCGCCGACATCGGGGCGCTGGATCCGACGCCCTCCCCACCGACGGGATGGGGGAATTATGGAGTCGCTCCCAGCCATGATGGCTGATGACGCTGAAAATATTTTTACTCGTAGATATTCAGTGGGTTGACTGCGAGAAATATGCTGACAATCGCAGGACTTTTAGCAGGGTGCGTCCTTCTCCCCTTGAGGGAGAAGGTGGCCCGGAGGGCCGGATGAGGGGTGCGACACGGTCGTCCCGGTCGCGCGCGGTCGATGCAGGGAAGGATATCGAAGCGACTGAGGTGGGGCCGGAGCCCGGCCAGGACACCGGCGGTAGTTTTGAGGCCGGGCGACTACGATCGCACATCAGGCCTGACAGCCGGCGTTTCACCCCTCATCCGCCCCCTCCGGGGGCACCTTCTGCCTCAAGGGGAGAAGGGTCTGCTTTCTGGCCGGCAGCGACTGGCCGCTCCCGACCCATAGCGGACCTTGGCGCAATCTGAGATGCTCACAGCATGTTCTACCACTTGCAGTCCATCATCTGCTGGATCCTCCAAATCATTGGCGGGGTCATGGCAGTCGGGGGATCAGCGGCGGCGATAACTGGGCTGCCCAACGTCAGAACGGAGATGCCCTGTTTGCCGGTATCGTCGCTTTGGTGGGGATTGGGGCCATCGCTGCGGGAGGCTGGATGAGGAAGGGCGCGAAGAAGGAGCGAGACTTCTTCGGAATGTGACCGCTTCCCATCCTCAAGCAACGGTCCGCTCCCGACCCTAAGCGGACTTTCAGGCCCTAAGCGGACTTTCAGGCCACCCAGATCCAAGCCAAGTTCAAGACCCCTGATGCGAGGATGATGAGGGGCCAATGGGTTCGAAGGTCCAACCCGGCGAAGTGGCCGACGACAGAAATGATGGTCGCGAACACGAACCATCTGGTGAGAAGCAGTCGCCAATATCGCCGGATGTAATCGCCGCAGGTCATAGTACTTCCGGATTGAGGTTCATTCGACTCTAGCCCTCAGGCGACAGTCCGCTCCCACCACCCGTTGCGGACATTGGCACATGGCTCCAAACTGGTCCGAGGGTAAGCGGAGAGCGAGAACAGCATCCATGGAAGCGCGAATTTTATTCCTGATGCTGCTACCTTTGTTGCTCCTCCTTGTGCAGGGGGCTGCGGTCGCGAAGTGCCGCTACGTGCATCCCAGCAAAGCCGATGAGAAAGATTTGGCTGCGGTTCCGTCGGTGCTTCGGATATTCGTCGAGCATCATGATGCCGTCAAATACGGCAGCGCGTTGATTCTGGTTTGCTGCACCGGATGGTTGTCACTCGGAGCGGTTAGGTAATCTCGCGCCGTGCGATGTCCGCTTCCCCCCCCCCTAGCGGACATTCGGACAGTCTGCTTTGGGCGACGGCGTCCAATGCTCCCCTGTCCGCGACGGCTGGGCCGCGCCGGCATCGGCTTCGGGTCTGTCAGCGTGCTTCGCCTCGGCGCTCAATCCGGCTATAGGCGCCGCCATGACATCCCTTCTCTACGGTCGCCCGCCCGCCGTTTTCGATCCGCCCGGCGCCGCGACCCAGCTTTCGCCCCTGATCCCCGGCTCGACGCCGCTGGAGGATGTCGCTGAAGGCTCGGTCGACGACATCATGATCTACGCCCCGCCCGGCGTGCTGGAGCGGCGGTATGCGCTGGCGCTGGCGCTGCGGGCGTTGAAGCCCGGCGGGCGGCTGGATGTCATGGCGGCCAAGGACAAGGGCGGGTCTCGGCTGAAGAAGGAGCTGGAAGGCTTCGGCGTCGAGGTCGGGGAGAGCGCCAAGGCGCACCACCGGCGCTGCGTCGTGATCCGGCCGGAGGCGGTGACGGGGCTGGAGGCGGCCATCGCCGCAGGCGCGCCACGCCTGGTCGAGGGGCTGGACGCCTGGTCGCAGCCGGGGGTGTTCGCCTGGGACCGGATCGATGCCGGGTCGCTGCTGCTGGCCCAGGCCCTGCCGCCGCTGAAGGGGGCGGGGGTGGATCTGGGTTGCGGCTATGGCGCGCTGGCGACGGTGGTGCTGGGCTCGCCGGCGGTCACTTCGCTGCGGCTGGTCGATCTGGACCGGCGGGCGATTGCGGCGGCGAAGAAGAATGTCACCGATCCGCGCGCGAGCTTCGAATGGGCCGATGCGCGGACGCTGGAGGATGTCGGCGAGCTGAATTTCGTGGTCAGCAATCCGCCCTTCCATGACGGCGGGGCCGAGGACAAGCGGCTGGGCCAAGCCTTCATCCGCAAGGCGGCGGGCCTGCTGAAGAAGGGCGGGGTGCTGTGGGTCGTGGCCAACCGCCACCTGCCCTATGAGGCCGAGCTGAAGGACGCCTTCAAACGCGTCGACATGATCGCCGACAGCGGCGGCTACAAGGTGTTCGAGGCGGTGAAGTGAGTTTCCTTGCTTTCGTCATCCCGGGGCGCGCAGCGACCCCGGGACCCAGCGGCGCCGCAGGCGAAATGGCCGACCCGGCCGGGCTCCCGACAGTTTCGCGCTCGCGCGCGCCGCTGGGTCCCGGCCTTCGCCGGGATGACGAACGATGAAAACCGCCAACTCCCGCGTGGACAAGCTGCTGGGCTCCATGGGTTACGGCTCGCGGACCGAGATGGCACGGCTGGGCAAGGCCGGCGGGATCGTGCTGGACGGGGTCGATCTGACCGATGTGTCGAAGCGGATCGCGGTGACGCCGGATCTGCCTTCGCGGATGGAGATCGACGGTCAGCCGCTCGATCCGACGCCGGGTCTGGTGATGATGCTGCACAAGCCGCTGGGCATGACCTGTTCGCGCAAGGAGGACGGGGCCCTGGTCTATGATGTCCTGCCGCCGCGCTGGAAGCGGCGCGATCCGGCCATCTCGACCATCGGCCGGCTGGACAAACAGACCACCGGCCTGCTGCTGCTGACCGACGACGGCGACCTGCTGCACCGGGTGATCTCGCCCAAACGCCATGTGGCCAAGGTCTATCGCGCGACATTGGCGCGGCCGCTGGTCGGGACCGAGGGCGATGTCTTCGCCGCCGGCGGTCTGGTGCTGGAGGGCGAGGACAAGCCGTTGTCGCCGGCGGTGCTGGAGGTGCTGTCACCGACCGAGGCGCGGCTGACGGTGACCGAGGGGCGCTATCACATGGTGCGGCGGATGTTCGCGGCGGTGGGCAATCACGTCGAGGGTCTGCACCGCGAACGGGTCGGCGGGCTGGCCCTGCCGGACGATCTGGCACCGGGGGCGTGGCGGCTGCTGAATCAGGATCAGATCGATCTGATCTTCGCCTGACGGAACCTCGTTCAGCCGTCTGACTTATCGCTCCGCTTCCAGCGGAGACGACATGACCGGGGCCACGATCAAGAAAAACCTGCGGACGGGGCGATCCCTCTGGGCGGACAGCCCTGGGCTGGGCGTGCCGGTGCGGTCCTTGACCGAGGCGATCTCCGTCGATGTGGCCATCGTCGGGGCCGGGATCAGCGGGGCCTTCATGGCCCATGAACTGAGCCGGGACCACACGGTGGCGGTGCTGGACCGGCGGCCGCCGCTGACCGGCTCGACCATCGCCTCGACCGCCCTGCTGCAATGGGAGATCGATCTGCCGCTGACGGCGCTGGCGGAGAAGATCGGGCCGGCGAAGGCGAAGCGGGCGTATCTGCGCTCGCGATCAGCCGTCGACGCCCTGAAGCGGATCGTGGCGGACGAGAGAATCGTCTGCGGGCTGAAGGACAAGGCGACCCTGTATCTGGCCGGCGACGAATACGGCCACCGGGCGCTGGAGGCCGAGGCGGCGGCGCGGGCGGCGATCGGTCTGGAGAGCGAATACGCCGGGCCGGCGGCCCTACGCGAGCGGTTCGGCATCGACCGGACCGGGGCCATCGTCAGCCAGGGCTCGGCCAGCGCCGATCCCGCGCGGCTGGCGGCGGGGCTGCTGCGGCGGGCGCAGGCGAACGGGGCGAAGGTCTGGTCGCGGGTCGAGGTGATGGAGGCCGCCAGCGATCCGGACGGCGTGACCCTGCTGACCGACGCCGGCCACGCGGTGCGGGCGAAGTCGGTGGTGTTCTGCTGCGGCTACGAATTCCCCAGGGGCGTGCCGACGCCGGGGGCCAGGGTGATCTCGACCTGGGCCCTGGCCTCGAAGCCGCGCCAGCGCTGCCCGGCCTGGCTGCGGGACACGCTCGTCTGGGAGGCGTCGGACCCGTATCTCTATTTCCGCATGGGCGGCGACGGCCGGTTGATCGTCGGCGGGGAGGACGAGGCCGATCCGGACGCCCATGCCGATCAGGCGAAGCTGAAGCGCAAATGCGAGACCATCGTGCGGAAACTCCGTGCCCTGCTGCCCGGCGTGGAGTTCGAGATCGACTACAGCTGGGCCGGGGCCTTCGGCGAGAGCGCGACCGGCCTGCCCTCGATCGCGCCCGTACCGGACATGGACCACGCCTGGGCGGTGATGGGGTTCGGGGGCAACGGCATCACCTATTCGGTGATCGCCTCCCAGGTGGTGTCGACGGCGCTGCGGGGCGGCGCGGACCCGGATGCTGACCTTTACGCAACGTGATTTGACGATGGCCATCAGGATGGCCATCTTCGTCCCATGAGCCACTATTCCGTCGCCGAGGCCAAGAACAACCTGCCGAAACTGCTCGACCGCATGCTGGCGGGCGAGGAGGTCGTGATTACGCGACGCGGGAAGCCGATCGCGCGACTTGAACCCGAGAAGGCGCCGGTCGTGGGCTTTCCGCTCGATCTTGAGTGGCTCGACGCCAACCGGATCATACCGGCCGCAGGACCCATCAAGGGTTCTGTGGTGGAGCAAATGCGTCGCGAATACCGCTATTGACCGTCTATCTGGACACCAGCGTCGTCATCCCGTTGTTCCTGGATGACGATCATGCGCCCCGCGCACGAGCCTGGGCGAAGTCCGGCAGGATGGTCGCCCTTAGCCCATGGACAGCGACCGAGTTCTCGTCCGCTCTTTCCATGCAGGTTCGAGTCAAACATCTGACGGAGTCCGAGCGGACGGGTTTCGAGAGAGCGTTCGACGTCTGGGCCCGCAGTGGCCAGATGCTGGAGTTCCAACCCGAACGGTTCCTGGACGCGCGCCTTCTGCTTCAGAAGCATTCCCGACTGCGGGCCCCGGACGCTCTCCATCTCGCGATCGCCCAATGGAACGGCCTTCAGCTGGCGACTCTCGATGTCGTCCTCAGGGAGGCCGCCCTCGCCGAGGGCATGAAAGTGATCGACCTGTGACCCACGCCAAGATCTGCGGCCTGACCTCGCCCGAAAGCCTCGATGCGGCTCTGGCCGGCGGTGCGGCCTTCGTCGGGGCGGTGGTGTTTCCGAAGAGCCCGCGCCACATCGACCCGCTGCACGGGGCGACCCTGTTCGAGCGGGCGCGGGGCAGGGCCGGGATCGTGGCCGTCACGGTCGACGCCGACGACGCCCTGCTGACCGAAATCGCCCTGATCCTGAAACCGGACCTGATCCAGTTGCACGGCCATGAGACCCGCGAGCAGGCGCAGCGGGTGCGGACGCTGACCGGGGCGGGGATCATCAAGGTCCTGCCGATCCGGTCGGCGGAGGATTTCGCGGAAGCTGATGCCTGGGAGCCGTTCGCCGACCATCTGATGTTCGATGCGAAGCCGCCGGAGGGGTCTCACCTGCCGGGCGGGGTCGGGGCAAGGTTTGACTGGAGCCTGCTGGCCGGCCGGGTCTTTGACCGGCCGTGGTTCGTGGCCGGTGGTCTGACCCCGGACAATGTGGCGCAGGCGATTTCGGTGTCCGGTGCGCCCCTCGTGGATGTGTCCTCTGGCGTCGAAACCGCGCCGGGTGTTAAGGACCCCGCCCTGATCGCGGCGTTTCTCGAGGCGGTGCGGTCGGCCTGAATTCCGCCGCTCCCCCGCGCGAAGGCTACTGACGTGAACGCCATCATCCCCAACCACTACGCCATGCCCGACGCCGAGGGCCGTTTCGGCCCCTATGGCGGGCGGTTCGTGGCCGAGACCCTCATGCCGCTGGTGCATGAGCTGAACGCCGCCTATGAGGCGGCCAAGGCGGATCCGACCTTCCAGGCGGAGCTCGACGGCTTCCTGACCGACTATGTCGGCCGGCCGAGCCCCATGTACCTGGCCGAGCGGCTGACGGCCCATTACGGAGCCGCCGACATCTGGTTCAAGCGCGACGAGCTGAACCACACGGGCGCGCACAAGATCAACAACTGCATGGGCCAGATCCTGCTGGCCATGCGGATGGGCAAGACGCGCATCATCGCCGAGACCGGGGCCGGCCAGCATGGCGTGGCGACGGCGACCGTCTGCGCCCGCTTCGGCCTGCAGTGCGTCGTTTACATGGGCGCCACCGACGTCGAGCGGCAGATGCCCAACGTCTTCCGCATGAAGCTGCTGGGGGCCGAGGTGGTGCCGGTGACGGCGGGCCGGGCGACCCTCAAGGACGCCATGAACGAGGCGATGCGTGACTGGGTCACCAACGTCGAGGACACCTATTATCTGATCGGCACCGCCGCCGGGCCGCACCCCTATCCGGCCATGGTGCGCGACTTCCAGTCGGTGATCGGGCGCGAGACCCGGGCCTCGATGCTGGCGCGGCGCGGCAAGCTGCCGGATGCCGTGGTCGCGGCCATCGGCGGCGGGTCGAACGCGATCGGCCTGTTCCATCCCTTCATCGACGACGCCGGCGTTCGGCTGATCGGGGTCGAGGCGGCCGGGCGCGGGCTGGACGGCCCCGACCACGCGGCGTCGCTGCAGGGCGGCCGCCCCGGCGTGCTGCACGGCAACCGCACCTATCTGCTGCAGGACGACGACGGCCAGATCCTCGAGGGCCACTCGATCTCCGCCGGCCTCGACTATCCCGGCATCGGCCCCGAACACGCCTGGCTGAAGGACATCGGCCGCGCCGAATACCGCGCCGCCACGGATGTGGAGGCGCTCGAGGCCTTCCAGCTGTGTTCGAAACTGGAAGGCATCATCCCCGCCCTGGAGCCCAGCCACGCCCTCGCCCGGATCGGCGAAATCGCGAAGGAAGTGGGCAAGGGGGGCGATGTCGTGCTCAATATGTGCGGACGGGGCGACAAGGACATCTTCGCCGTGGCGAAGCATCTGGGCGTGGAGTTGTAGACCATGAAAATCGTGATGATGGCCGCCGCGGCGGCCCTTCTGGCCGCGCCGGCGATGGCGCAGGACGGGGCGGCGGAGAATCTGGTTCTGCCGGGTGCGACCCTGGCGCCGGATTGCGGCAATCTGTACGGCATGGCCGGCCGGGCGTTCTGCGTCAGCGCACCGCTGGCGGGGATCGGCGCGCTCGCCGAGGCCTATATCGCTGACCTGCAGACCAAGGGCTGGCTTCCGGCCGGCGGCGAGGACAACCGGGTCGTCTTCGTGCGCCGCCGCGACACGGGCGGCTGCGACGGGCTGCAGATGCAGGCCTTCTACGATACCTCGCGGCCCGCGGGCCCGGACGCCATCGGCTATCTCGGCTTCGGCCCGATCCCCGGCAATGTCTGCTCGGACCAGCCCGCCCCGCTGCCGACACCCGCTCCGGCGCAATGACCACAGTGCGTATTGACGCCCGCTTCGCCGCCCTCAAGGCGGAAGGACGGGCCGGGTTCGTGGCCTATGTCATGGCCGGCGATCCGACCCGGGACGAGGCCCTGAAGATCCTGCGCGGCCTGCCCGCCGCGGGGGCGGACCTGATCGAACTGGGCTTCCCCTTCTCTGACCCGATGGCCGAGGGGCCGCCGATCCAGCGCGCCGCCTTGCGCGGGCTCAAGGCCGGACTGACCCTGAAGGGGACGCTGGCGCTGGCCGCGGACTTCCGCGCCGGGGACGCTGACACGCCGGTGATCCTGATGGGGTATCTGAATCCGATCGAGAGCTACGGCTATGACGCCTTCGCCCGTGACGCGGCGGCCAGCGGCGTGGACGGGCTGATCGTCGTCGACTGCCCGCCGGAAGAGGCCGGGCCGCTGTCGGACGCGCTGGACGCGGCGCAGGTCTCCCTGATCCGGCTGGCCACCCCGACCTCGGACGACGCGCGGCTGAAGATCATCGCCCAGCGGACCTCGGGCTTTGTCTACTATGTCTCGGTCGCCGGCGTGACCGGGGTCAAGGAGGCCCAGACCCTGTCGGTGGCCCCCGCCGTCGAGCGGGTGCGCAAGGCCTCGGGCCTGCCCGTCGCCGTCGGTTTCGGGGTCAAGACGCCGGAACGGGCCGCAAGCATCGCCCGCGTCGCCGATGCCGTGGTCGCCGGCTCGGTGCTGGTGGACGAGGTCGCGGCGGCGCTTGAGGCGAACGAACCGGCCGCCCCGCGCGTTCTGGCGAAGGTGAAGGCCCTCGCGGACGCCGTCCGGGGTGCGCGGGTCGCGGAAACGGTTTAAAGCGCGCCCATGGCTGACAAGACCCCTCCCAAACCCCAGGAAAAACGCGGCGGATGGCTGAGCCGTTTCGCGCCCGGCGTTCGCAAGATCGTCAGCCGGCGCGACACGCCCGACAATCTGTGGGTCAAGGACCCCGATTCCGGCGAGATGCTGTACCGCCCCGATCTGGAGGCCAGCCTCTGGGTCACGCCCTCGGGCCGGCATATGCGGATCGACGCGCCCACCCGGCTGCGCGCCACCTTCGACGACGGCGACTATGAGCCGATCGAAACGCCCGAGGTCCCCGAGGACCCGCTGAAATTCTCGGACGGCAAATCCTACAAGGACCGGCTGGCCGCCGCCCGCAAGGCCGCGGGCCGCAAGGACACCATGGCCATCGGCTTCGGCGCGCTGGACGGGACCGAGGCCGTCGTGATCGTGCAGGACTTCACCTTCATGGGCGGGTCGCTCGGCATGGCGGCGGGCGAGGCCTTTATCGCGGCCGCCCGCGCGGCCATTGAGCGCGGCGTGCCGCTGGTCTGTTTCACCGCCGCCGGCGGGGCACGGATGCAGGAAGGCGCGCTCAGCCTGATGCAGATGGCCCGCACCACCCTGGCCATCCAGGAGCTGAAGGCGGTTCAACTGCCGTTCGTCGTGGTGCTGACCGATCCGACCACAGGCGGGGTGACCGCCAGCTACGCCATGCTCGGCGACGTGCATCTGGCCGAGCCGGGCGCCCTGATTGGTTTCGCCGGCCCGCGCGTGATCGAGGCCACCATCCGCGAGAAGCTCCCGCCTGGCTTCCAGCGCGCTGAATATCTGCAGGAAAAGGGCATGGTCGACCGCGTCGTCGCCCGCGCCAACCTGCCGGTGGTCCTTGGCCAGATCCTGTCGATGCTGATGGGCGGGAAGCGCCGGGCGGCCTAGGCCCGATGGACCCGATCTCCGAACGCCTGCGCGCGCGGCACCCGCAGCGGATCGACCTGTCGCTGGAGCGGATGCGCGTCCTGTGCGCGGCCCTCGGCGATCCCCAGCACCGGCTGCCGCCCGTCGTCCATGTCGCCGGCACCAACGGCAAGGGTTCGACGGTCGCCTTCATCCGCGCCATCGCCGAGTCGGCGGGCCTGAGGGTCCACACCTATACCTCGCCCCACCTGGTGCGGTTCAACGAGCGGATCCGACTGGCCGGCCGGCTGATCGAGGACGCCCCGCTGAACGCCATCCTCGACCGCATCGAGGCCGTCAGCGGCGAGGCGACGGTGTTCGAAAGCACCACCGCCGCCGCCTTCGTGGCCATGAGCGAGACGCCCGCCGACCTGGCCATCATCGAGGTCGGGCTCGGGGGGCTGCTGGACGCCACCAACGTCATCGAACGGCCCTTGCTCAGCGTCATTACGCCGGTCGACCTCGACCATGCCGAATTCCTCGGCACGGACCTGCATGGCATCGCGGTGGAGAAGGCCGGAATCCTCAAGCCGGGGGCGCGCGGACTGATCGCGCGTCAGGCCGAGGTCGCCATGCCGGCGATCGAGGCGGCGGCGCGGGCCGTGCACGCCCCCCTGACTGTCATGGGGGTCGATTTCGACGCCTGGGCCGATCGCGGCGGCCTGTCGTTCCAGGATCAGGAGCGGTTCCTCGACCTGCCCGCGCCGGCCCTGACGGGTCCGCACCAGGTCGACAACGCCGGTCTGGCGATCGCCGTCGCCCTCGAGCTGGATCTGCCGGAGACCGCCATCGCCGAAGGCCTGCGCGCCGTGCGTTGGCCCGCCCGGATGCAAAGGCTCACGGCAGGCCCTTATGGCGAGGCGGCGCGGGCCGCGGACGCCGAGCTCTGGCTGGATGGCGGGCACAATCCGCACGCGGGCGCGGCGATGGCGGCGGCCCTTGCGGAACGACAGGCGAAGGCGCCGCGACCGCTGGCCCTGATCGTCGGCATGTTGGCCAACAAGGACGCCGGGGGCTTCTTCGAGGCGCTCAGCCAGTCGGGCGCGGCGGTCTTCACCGTGCCGTTCGACGGCGCGGCGGCCGACCCCGAGGCCCTGGCGGCGGTGGCGCGGGGTCACGGCCTCGGCGCGACGCCGTGCGCCTCGGTTGAGGAGGCGCTGGCCCGCGCCCTGCGAC
>JAUYAG010000071.1 GCA_030693575.1 Brevundimonas sp.
GCGCAAAGTATCGCCCTCGCGTCGCAACATGCGCCGCTCGCACGACTCGCTGGGCTCCAACCCGCACGTCGAGGACAAGGACACGGGCGAGCTGCGCCGCTCGCACCACATCGACCTGAAGACCGGCACCTATCGCGGCCGTCAGGTTCTGACGCCCAAGGAAGACTAGGGCCTTAGCACCTCGTCATCCCGGCCAACGGCGCGCGAAGCGCGAAGGCCGAGCCGGGACGCAGCTGAATAACGGCGCGCGGTGCACCGCGCGCCGTTTTCGTGCGTTGTATCTCCCGCCCAAAGGAGTTGCGCCATGATCCGCCGCCTGATGCTCACCACCGCCGTCCTCGCCGTCGCCGCCTGCGGCTCTCCGGACCCGGCGCCCTCGCCCGAACCGGCACCCGCCGCCGATGTCCTGACCGCCCAGGGTTTCGGACCCCTGCGCATCGGCATGACGCGCGCCGAGGTCGAGACGGCCCTGGGCGCGGATTCCAATCCCGGCGCGGTCGGCGGCGCGGAGCCCGAAGCCTGCGACACCTTCCATCCCGCCCGGGCACCGGAAGGCCTGACCGTCATGGTCGAGCAGGGCGTCCTGACCAGCATCTGGCTGCAGCGCGGGTCCACGCTCAAGACCGACCGCGGCTTCGGCCTCGGCGACACGGCCACGGCGATCAAGGCCGCCTACGGGCCGCTGGCCTATGTCTCACCGCACAAATATTCCCCCGCCCCGGCTGAATACATCACGACCTGGAGCGTCGGCGGCGCGGCCGGCTACGTCCAGAACCCGGCAGCGCGGGGCATTGCCTATCACATCGGCACGGACGGCACGGCCGAACAGGTGGCCGCGGGCGGGCCGAGCATCCAGTATGTCGAAGGCTGCGGCTGACGGCGGTGGTGCCGCCCGAAGGCGGTTGGCGATTCTGCGGGGGTTGGGCTAAACCCCGCCCAATCCCCGACAGAAGAGCACACCCATGACCGACATCGCCGACATCGTCGCCCGCCAGATCCTCGACAGCCGCGGCAACCCGACGGTCGAGGTGGATGTGATCCTCGATGACGGCAGCTTCGGCCGCGCCGCCGTGCCCTCGGGTGCCTCGACCGGTGCCCATGAGGCAGTGGAACTGCGCGACGGGGACAAGGACCTTTGGGGCGGCAAGGGCGTCGGCAAGGCGGTCGATAACGTCAACGGCGAGATCTTCGACGCCCTCTCGGGCATGGACGCCGAGGACCAGCGCCGGATCGACGAGGCTCTCATCGCCCTCGACGGCACCGAGAACAAGGGCCGGCTGGGCGCCAACGCCATCCTCGGCGTGTCCCTGGCCGTCGCCAAGGCCAGCGCCATCTCCTCCGGCCTGCCGCTGCATCGCTATCTGGGCGGCGTCTCGGCCCGCATCCTGCCGACGCCGATGATGAACATCATCAACGGCGGGGCCCATGCCGACAATCCGATCGACATCCAGGAGTTCATGATCCTGCCGACCGGCGCGGACAGCTTCTCCGAGGCCCTGCGCATGGGCTCGGAAATCTTCCACGCCCTGCGCAAGCAGCTGAAGGACGCCGGACACAACACCACCGTCGGCGACGAAGGCGGCTTCGCCCCCAACCTGGCCTCGGCCGAGGAGGCGCTCAGCTTCATCACGCGCGCCGGACAGGCCGCCGGTTATCTGGCCGGCGAGGATTTCCACCTCGGCCTCGATGTCGCGGCGACCGAGTTCTACAAGGACGGCAAATACGTCATGGCCGGCGAGGGCAAGACGC
>JAUYAG010000165.1 GCA_030693575.1 Brevundimonas sp.
CCTGCGCCGCTATAACGGCGAGGGCATCCAGCATATCGCCCTGGCCACCGACAACATCTTCGAGACGGTGGAAGAGCTGAAACGTCGCGGCATCCCCTTCCAGGATACGATCGAGACCTATTTCGACCTGATCGACAAACGCCTGCCCAACCACGGCGAGGACGTCGCCCGCATGCGGCTGAACCGCATCCTGATCGACGGCTCGGACGAGGACGGCCTGCTGCTGCAGATCTTCACCCAGGATACCTTCGGTCCGATCTTCTTCGAGATCATCCAGCGCAAGGGCAACCAGGCGTTCGGCGAGGGCAATTTCCAGGCCCTGTTCGACTCCATCGAGCTGGACCAGATCCGGCGCGGCGTCATCAAGGTGGATGCCTAAGCCCCCGTACTGGCTGCCCTGGCTCGGCCCGCTGCTCGCGGCCGGAGTCGGGGCCGCGGTCGGCGAATACGGCCTCGGCGGCGGCTTCTGGACGGTGCTGGTCGCCGCGCTGGTCTGCGGGTTCGCGCCGATCGTGGGGTACCGGGTGTGGGTGTGGCGGGTTCGGCGGCGGGGGTAGGGGCTGGATGGCCGGAACGCCCTCCAAGAGTGCTGAGCAGACGTTGGCCGGTGATTGAACGTCGAGCTCGAATATGTTGCAGTGAGGAATGCACTCTACCCAACATAGAATAGCCGTGGCTATTGCGCTCGTCGCATTGTCTGGGGCGGCACGCGCTGATGCCCAAGAGCTACAAGGAATGACGCGCAAAGAAGTTACGGGTGGTAGCTGCGTCGCTGTGATTTGGATCCCCCCTCTCGAGGAAGAGAAATCACAGCTTATTGCTGAGAGCCTCCTGCGTGAATCATTGAAAACAACCTCCGTGCACCGCGCCGTCATCGGCGAGGCGAGTGACACAGGGGATGCTTACATCTGCTTCGACAGTCTCGAAGGAGAAGCAGACGCCGCGGTGAAGGCAATCAGAGCTTTTGTAGAAACGAGCCTACCTGAGGCCGGCCTAGAGGTACTTGGTCCGTTTTAGACGGCCACCAAAGTCGTAACTGGTCGAGTGCGGTCGAACCCCAGCCTAGCACAACCCACCTGCTGCAACTGCGGGAGGCCTTGTCATCCCGGCCGCAGCGAAGCGGCGAGCCGGGACGCCCTGACCCATCACTATTTCATCCTCCCGGACGCTGCGTCAGCAGCGAGCCGGGAGACGGGCCAGGCCCGGCGCGGTGCCCACCCTCCTCCCGGCTCAGCCCTGCGGGCTGTCCGGGAGGTCCGACAAGGAGCGTTCCCCCGTCCCCGATCTCCGCTTCGCTCCGTCGGGGATGACAAGCGCACCGCCTCTCAGTGAAAATCCCGCGACCCCGGCAGCACCTGCACATCCCGTGGATGCCGGCCCCGCGCCGGCGCATGGCCTGACCCCGGGGCCGCATCGGGCGTCAGCTGGCCCAGCATGGGGGTCCAGTCCTCCAGATGATCGACGACCAGATGGGTCACGCCCTCGGCCGTCTGCACCTTGCCCCGGGCCAGCACCATCCGCGCGCCCATGGCGACCGGCCGGAACCGTTCGAACAGGTCGGGCCAGAGGACCAGATTGGCCACGCCGGTCTCGTCCTCGAGGGTCATGAAACAGACCCCCTTGGCCGTACCGGGCCGCTGGCGGACCAGCACCACGCCGCCCACCGCGACCCTCCGGCCATTGGGCCGCGCCGGATAATCCTTCGCCGTCAGCGCACCGGCCTTCGTCAGCCGCTCGCGCAGGAAACTGACCGGATGGCCCTTCAGCGACAGGCGGAGGGTCTGGTAGTCGCCGACCACCTCCTCCGACGGGGCCAGCAGCGGCAGGGCCTCGGGCGGGCGGCCGTCGGCCTCGTTCAGCCCCATGGCCTCGAACAGGGGCGCGGATGACGCCGGCGCCGCGCCCCTGGCCGCCCAGACGCCCTGCCGGCGGGTCAGGTCCAGCGAGCCACAGGCATCCGCCTCGGCCAGCCGGTCCAGAGCCGGAGGCGTCAGGGCGGCGCGGCGGCGCAGGTCGTCCAGATCGGCGAACGGACCGTCGGCGCGGGCTTCCATGATCGCCTCCGCCCAGACGCTCTTGAACCCGTCGATCGACCGCATCCCCAGCCGCAGCGCCCGCCGCCGACGACGCGGGCGCGGCTCCAGGGTGGCGTCCCAGTCGCTGGCGTTCACATCGGGATGCCGCACCTCGACCCCGTGCTCGCGCGCATCGCGGACGATCTGGGCCGGGGCGTAGAAGCCCATCGGCTGGCTGTTCAGCAGACAGGCGGCGAACACATCGGGATACAGCCACTTCACCCAGGCCGAGACATAGACCAGATGGGCGAAGGAACAGGCGTGGCTCTCGGGGAAGCCGTATTCGCCGAAGCCCTTGATCTGGTTGAAACAGTTCTGCGCGAAGTCGGCCTCATAGCCGCGCGCGATCATCCGGCCGACCATCTTCTCCTCGAAATTGCCGATGGTGCCGTTGTGCCGGAAGGTGGCCATGGCCCGGCGCAGGCCGTTGGCCTCCTCGCCGCTGAACTCGGCCGCGACCATGGCGATCTTCATCGCCTGTTCCTGGAACAGGGGCACGCCGAGGGTCTTGCGCAGCACATTGGCCAGTTCGTCCGGATCGGCGGCCGAACCCGGCATGGAGAAGCGGTAGCTGCCCGGCCCGTGCCGCGCTTCGTAAGTCCGCCGCTCCAGCCGCCGCTGCAGATAGGGATGCACCATCTTGCCCTGGATCGGGCCGGGCCGGACGATGGCGACCTGCACCACCAGATCGTAGAACTCCACCGGCCGCAGGCGCGGCAGCATCGACATCTGCGCCCGGCTCTCGACCTGGAAGACGCCGACCGAATCCGCCCGGCACAGCATCCGGTAGACCCCGCGCCGCTCGACCGGCACGGCGGCCGTGTCGGGCAGGGGCCGGCCATAGGTCTCGCCGATCATGCGGAAGGCCCGCTTCATCGCCGTCAGCATGCCCAGCGCCAGCACATCGACCTTCATCAACTTGAGGAAGTCGATGTCGTCCTTGTCCCATTCGATGAAGGTCCGGTCGGCCATGGCCGCATTGCCGATCGGCACGATCTCGATCAGCGGGGTCTGGCTCAGCACAAAGCCGCCGACGTGCTGGCTCAGATGGCGGGGAAATTTGATCAGTTCCGCGGTCAGATCGAGGGCCAGCTTCATCCGCACGTCGTCGCGGCTCAGCCCGGCCCGGTCGACGTGTTCGTCCTTCACCTCCGAGCCCCAGGACCCCCAGACGGTGTCGGCCATGCGGGCGGTGACATCCTCGGTCAGGCCCAGGGCCTTGCCCACGTCCCGGATCGCAGAGCGCGGGCGGTAGTGGATGATGGTCGCCACGATCCCCGCCCGGTCGCGGCCGTAGCGCTGATAGACGTACTGCATCACCTGTTCGCGCCGCTCGTGCTCGAAATCGACGTCGATGTCGGGCGGCTCGGACCGGTTCGAGGAAATGAACCGCTCGATCAGCACCTCCTGCCGGGTGGGGTCGACATTGGTGATCCCCAGACAGAAGCAGATCACCGAATTGGCCGCCGAGCCGCGGCCCTGGCACAGGATCGGATCGGGCCGGGCGCGGGCCCAGGCGACGATGTCGTTCACGGTCAGGAAATAGGGGGCGTATTTCAGCTCCCGGACCAGCCGGAGCTCCTTCAGGATGATCGCCCGGATCGCCTTGGGGACGCCGCCGGGCCAGCGCGACCGCGCGCCCTTGAGCGTCAGCCGGGCCAGCCAGCCCTGGGCGGAATAGCCCGGCGGGACCGGTTCGTCCGGATACTGATAGCTGAGCTCCCTCAGCGAAAAGGTGCAGGCCCGAGCCACCGCCATGGTCCGCGCCAGCGCCGCCTCATGCCCCCGGAACAGCCGCGCCATCTGGGCCGGCGGCTTCAGGTGGCGTTCGGCATTGGCCTGCAGCCGCCGCCCCGCCTCGTCGATGGTCGTGCCCTCGCGGATGCAGGTCAGGACGTCCTGCAAAGTCCGCCGCTCGGGGTGGTGGTACAGCACCGCATTGGTCGCGATCATCGGCGCGCCGGTGCGATGCGCCATGGCCGCCAGCCGGTTCAGCCGCTTGCGGTCATCGCCCCGCCACAGCGGCGCCGCCGCCAGATAGAGGTCGTCCGGCCAGCGCCGTCGCCATGCTGACAACCGCGCCTCGAAGGCCGCATCGGGCCGTTCCGGCGCCGGCGCCAGGGCGATCATCCCCGCGCCCATGGCCACCGCCTGTTCAAAGGTCAGCCGCGTCTCGGCTTTTGCGATCCGCTCGGCGTCAGGATCGGCGCCCTCCTGGGGCACGGCCTCGCTCTTGCCCAACGACAGCAACCGGCACAGCCGCCCATAGGCGGCGCGGTCGCGCGGGAAGACGATCAACTCCGTCCCGTCGGTGAAGCCCAGCCGCGACCCGACGACCAGCGGGATATCGACGTCCTCCGCCCCCATCAGCGCCCGCACCATCCCCGCCAGCGTATTGCGGTCCGCCACCCCGACGGCGGCCAGACCCAGCGATTTCGCCTGCATCATCAGCTCGCCCGGATGCGACGCCCCCTCCAGAAAGCTGAAATTGGTCATGGCTCCGAGCTCGGCGTAGCCGCCGTCCCAGCCGATCATGGCAGCACCCCGTGCATCCACCACGAGGGTGCCCGCTCCCCGGGGTCGCCGGAAAACTCGCGGCCGTACAGCCCCTCGCGGAACAGCCAGTAGCGGCCGCCCGCGTCATCCTCGACGCGATAGTAGTCGCGCGTGCGCACCTGCCGGTCGTCGGGGCGGGGCCGCCACCATTCGGGCGACAGCCGCTCGGGGCCATCGGCGCGGGTCACCCGCCGCGACAGCCGCCGCCAGGTGAACCGGGCCGGGGCACCGTCGGGCAGTTCGGCGATGGCCTCCACCGGCTCGGGCGGGTCGAGCAGCAGGAGGGGGCGGCGTCCCGCATCGCCGGTCGCCGCCGCCGGCGACCGGCCCAGCGCCGGCCGCCACCGCTCGGCCCGTTCCGGAATCCAGCTGTTCACCGGCTCGGGCGTCAGCACCCGGTCCTCGCCCAGCCGCGCCGTCAGCCGGTCGATCAGGGCGGCCAGGCTCTCGGCCTGTTTCGCCTCGGCCTCGCTCTCCAGCGCGCCCTGCCGCGCCGTCATGGCCTCGACCGCGTCGGCGGTCAGCATCAGGGCGTCGAGGCCGAAGCCAAGTTCCAGCCGCCCCAGCCCCGCCTCGCGGAACAGGCGCAGCCAGATGGCCGCGTCCCGCCCCGGCCGGCCCATACGCACGGACAAATGCGTCGTCCCGCCGTCGGACCGGAAGCCGGTCAGGGTCAGGGCCTTGGCCCCCTGCCCGTCGCGCACCAGCGGCGCGGACAGGTCGGCGACCAGTTCCGCCAGCCGCGCCGCCACGCCCTCGATATCCTCGACCGGCTCCATCCATGTCCGCCAGGCGCGGTATTTCGGCGGCGGCCGGACCGGGGTCAGGGCCTCGCCCGCGAACCCCAGCGCCTGATCCAGCCGCTGGACCAGCCCCACGCCGGCTCCGTCGCGGAACCGCCGCGCCAGACCCGCGCGCGGCATGGGATAGAGGTCGCCGATCCGCTTCAGCCCGAACCGCCGCGCCTGCGTCAGGGTCCGGTCGTCGATCCGCAGGGCCTCGACCGGCAGGGGCGCCAGCCGGTCCCGGACGGTGTCCTCGTCCGCGATCACCCCTTCGCCCCCCGCCTCGCCCCAGCGCGCCAGGGCCCAGGCCGCGCCGGGCGTCGGGGCCACGGCCACGCGCGCCCGCGCCCCGGCCTCCGCCAGCCGGTCCCGGATCTGGGCCAGCAGCGCCGCTTCGCCGCCGAACAGATGGGTCGCGCCCGTGACGTCGAGGAACAAGCCCTCCAGCCCCTCGCCGGCTGGATCGAGGCTGACCGACGGCGACCAGCGCTCTGCCCAGACGGCCAGCGCCGTCAGGGCGCGGGCGTCGGCGTCGGGGTCGGCGGGCTTGCAGATCAGCTGCGGGATCATGGCCCGGGCGTCGGCCTGGGTCTGGCCCCGGCGCAGACCGGCCCGGCGCGCGGCCGGATTGAGCGCGTACAGGACCGCCGCGCCCCGGCTGTTCTTCAGGATCAGGGCGAACGGGTTCTGTGGATCAAGGGCGGGGTCAGGCGGCGAGGCCGGACGGCGCGCCCGCGTGGCTGATCGCCGCCAGACCGTCACCGGCCAGTCGATCAGCCAGACGGAGACGATGCGTCTCATCATCCTGCTCCAGCATCCATGCCCCGGGCCGTTCGCCGCGCCCGCGCACCAGTTCCGCGACCAGACGCGCCGGACCGGGGGCCCGGGGATCGTCGGGGTCCGTCGCGCTTTCGAAGGTCGAGATGCGCCAGCGCCGCCGCGCCGCGCTCAGCCCGTCCAGCTGGCGGGGCAGGACCAGCCCCACCGCCTCGCCCTGTTTCGCCGCGAAATCCAGCCGGCGCGTCTGGGCCAGGCTCGCCCCGTCCACCGCCCCCAGCGCCAGGGCGACAGCCCCGGACCGCAGGGCCTGTTCCAGGGTCCACAGCGCCTCGGCCGCCGTCGTCGTCGGGGCCAGGATCAGCGGAACCCCCGCCGCGCCCGGTCCATACGGCCGTCCATGCTCGGCGAACCAGACCCGCGGCGCGGTCACGAGAACCGGCCGCCGGTCGCCCCCGATCCGCCGCGACAGGGCGAACAGCAGCAGGGCCGCCATGTCCCGCGGCCCGGCCGCGCACGCCTCCTCCAGCGGCGCGGGCCGCTCGGGCCAGGGGTCTGAAGAAGGCGGGTGCGCGGGGGTCATGGGGGTCCGGACGTCTGATTGTTCACTCTTTGTTCCAAACCGTCCGGGAGTCAAACCGGAATCAGATCGTTACGTCCTTGTGTCCGGATGGCCCGACAGATGCAGCACAGGTCTCCATGGGGCGGCGTTCGCTCCATATCGAGACGCGTGCCTGCCATGACCAGCCGTCCAACCACCGAAACGGATTTTCCCGCTCTCCAGGCGTTGCACCGCCATGTGGGCTGGCCCGAACGGTCGTTGGCCGGCTGGCGATGGCTGCACGCCAATCCGGCACGCCTCAGCGCGGGCGCGCCTGCGGGCTGGGTCGTCGACGGTCCCGACGGCCGGCCGGCCGGACATGTCGGCAATCTGGTCCAGCGATACTGGCTGGGCGACCAGTCCATGCACGGCGCCACCGGCTTTTCGATCATCGTGACCCCGCCGGTTCGGGGGGCCAGCACGGAGATGCTCGGCGCCTGCGCCCGCCAGCCCGGCATGTTCGCCGTCTGGGTCTTCAACGCCAACAGCCGGTCCCAACCCCTGTACGCCCGTCACGGTCTGAAGGCCTGGCCAGAGCCGACCCACGCCCTGAAGCTGAGCTGGATCCTGGATCCCGTGACGCTGGCCGGCGGACGGTTCTATCGCGCGGCATACCAGCTGGCGCCCGAGATCGTGTCCCGGTGGGGCGAACGGCTGCTGAACCGCCGCCTGGCGGCAAAGCCCCGCCTCGACCTGCCGCAGGGCGTGACGGTGCTCAACGACTTCCGGGATCAGTCGAGATATGCCGCATTCTGGGCGGCCCTGCGCGCGGAAGGCCGGCTGCTGGCCGACCGGAGCCCCGAGGTTCTCCGCTGGCGGTTGGCCGACCCCGACCTGACCGATCCGCCGCTGGTACTCGCCTTCAACCGGGGGGCCGGGATCACCGGCTACGCCATGGCCATGATGGCCAAGTCCAACATCCTCGAGCCGCCGGTTCTGGAAATTCTCGACCTCGAGGCCCTGGCCGACGACGTCACGGCCATTCCGGCCCTGCTGGAAGCCCTGAAGGACAGCGCCCGCCGGATGGGTGCCGCCAAACTGCGCATCCAGATGGTCAGCCCCCGCCTGCTGGACCGCCTGGGTGACCACGTCCGGCGCGCGCGGCGAGAGGGCGGCTGGGGCCACTGCCATGCGCGGTTCGCGCCCGGCGGTCCCGATCCCGCCCTCTGGTCGCCGACCCCCTATGACGGCGACTATGCCATGTGCCTGAGGCCCGTGCCGGTCAGGGCCGACGCCGCCGTCCGGATGCGGCGTCAGGAAGGTTCATCACAACGGGCACAACGGGAGCCACAACGGACACGACGGGACGGGCGGCGCGTCGAGGGCGGCGTCTTCAGCGCATGATGCGATCGCGGCGTACGCCGCACTGAATCAAGGCCCCGGCCGGGTCCGGTAGCTTCTCTTTGCTTCGCCGACGGCTCGATCAGGCATCCTCACAGGACCCGCTGTGCCCGTTGTGGCTCCCGTTGTGCCCGTTGTGATGAACCAGCCACCGCCAGGGGAACGACCTAGGCCCGCGGCCGGGCCTTCAGCTCGTCGCGGATCTCGGCCAGCAGGGCCTCGGTCGCGGTCGGCGCGGCAGGCGCCTCGGGTTCCGCCGCCTTCTCGCGGCGCAGCTTGTTGATCGCCTTGACCATCAGGAAGATCACGAAGGCGACAATGGCGAACTGAATCAGGGTGTTGATGAAGGCGCCGTACTGGATGGCCACTTCCTCGATCGCTTCGGTCGCCGGATCCTCGGGCGACAGCACCCATTTGAGGTTCGAGAAATCGACCTTGCCCAGCAACAGCCCGATCGGCGGCATGACCACCTGTTCGACCAGGCTGGTGACGATCTTGCCGAACGACGCGCCGATGATGACGCCGACCGCCAGGTCGATGACATTGCCGCGCGAGATGAAGTCCTTGAACTCGGTGATCATGCCCATGGTGAAGTCAGGCGTCCCCGGCGTTCAGCCGCTCGCGCAGCTCCTTGCCGCTCTTGAAGAAGGGCACCGCCTTGGCGGGCACGTCGACGGTCTCGCCGGTCCGCGGATTGCGTCCGGCCCGCGCCGGACGGCCGCGCACGGAAAAGGCACCGAAGCCGCGAAGCTCGACACGACCGCCGTCGCCCAGCGAATCCACCATTCGCCCGAGGACGATATTGACCACCCGCTCGACCTCGGCATGGGTCAGGTGGGTGTTCTCGGCTGCGAGCTTCTCGATCAGCTCTGACTTGATCATATGGTCAGGCCCCCGCCCTGTTTCACGCGTTCGGGACGCATACGGGCGCATCCGAACGCAGGATGCAACCCCACCCTAGCCTTCACCTGTCGGGGGAAAAAGGCCCGGCGGGCCGATTCTGCCCCAAAATGTCGGTTACCGGGCGCAATGGCCGGATGCACCCACATTGTTGCAGGCTCAAACCCACGAAAAAGGCGGCCGGATTGCTCCGGCCGCCTGATCCGTATTCAAGCCGTGACGAAGGGGACTATTCCTTCGAAGCGGCCTTTTCGCGCATGGCCGCGCCCAGGATATCGCCCAGCGAGGCGCCCGAGTCCGACGAACCGAACTGTTCGATCGCCGCGGTCTCGTCCTTCATTTCCAGGGCCTTGATCGACACCGAGACGCGGCGCGAGGCCTTGTCGATGCCGGTGACCATGGCGTCGACGCGGTCGCCGACCGAATAGCGCTCGGTGCGCTGGTCGGCGCGGTCGCGCGACAGGTCGGACTTGCGGATGAAGGCGGTCGCCGGGGCGTCCTCTTCACCGAATTTGACCTCGATGCCGCCGGTTTCGATCGACGTCACGGTGACGGTGACCTGCTGGCCCTTCTTGAAGGTGTCGCCTTCCATCGGATCGCCGCCGAGCTGTTTGATGCCGAGCGAGACGCGTTCCTTCTCGACGTCGACGTCCAGCACCTTGGCCTTGACGGTTTCGCCCTTGCGGTAGCGCTGGATGGCTTCCTCGCCGGAGACGTTCCAGTCCAGGTCGGACAGGTGCACCATGCCGTCGATGTCGTTGTCCAGGCCGATAAACAGGCCGAACTCGGTGGCGTTCTTGACCTCGCCCTCGACGGTCGAACCGATCGGGTTGGCGGCCACGAAGGCATCCCACGGATTGTCCTGGGCCTGCTTGAGGCCCAGCGAGATGCGGCGCTTGGAGGCGTCGACATCCAGAACCACGACGTCGACTTCCTGCGAGGTCGAGACGATCTTGCCGGGGTGGACGTTCTTCTTGGTCCAGGACATTTCCGAGACGTGGACCAGGCCTTCGACGCCGGCTTCCAGCTCAACGAACGCGCCGTAGTCGGTGATGTTGGTGATGCGGCCGGTCATCTTGGCGCCGACCGGGTATTTGGCTTCGACGCCGTCCCACGGATCGGTCTGCAGCTGCTTCATGCCGAGGCTGATGCGCTGGGTGTCCGGGTTGATCTTGACGATCTGGACCTTGACGGTGTCGCCGACGGCGAGGACCTGCGAGGGGTGCGAGACGCGCTTCCACGACATGTCGGTGACGTGCAGCAGGCCGTCGATGCCGCCCAGGTCCACGAACGCGCCATAGTCGGTGATGTTCTTGACCACGCCTTCGCGGACTTCACCCTCTTGCAGCTGGCCGACCAGCTCGGTGCGCTGTTCGGCGCGGGCTTCTTCCAGGATGGCGCGACGCGAGACGACGATGTTGCCGCGCGGACGGTCCATTTTCAGGATGGCGAAGGGCTGTTCCTTGCCCATCAGCGGGCCGACGTCGCGCACCGGGCGGATGTCGACCTGCGAGCCCGGCAGGAAGGCCGAGGCGCCGCCGAGGTCGACCGTGAAGCCGCCCTTGACGCGGCCGACGATGGCGCCGTTGACCGGGTGGCCTTCGGCGAACACGACTTCCAGACGGGTCCAGGCTTCTTCGCGGCGAGCCTTGTCGCGGCTGATGACGGCTTCACCCAGGGCGTTCTCGACGCGCTCGAGGTAGACTTCGACATTGTCGCCGAGCTTCGGAATGACGGCACCTTCGCCGATGCCGAACTCGCGGGCCGGGATGCGGCCTTCGGTCTTCAGACCGACGTCGATGATCAGGATGTCTTTCTCGATGCCGACGACGCGGCCGTGAACGACCTGGCCTTCGCCGAGGTCACGGCCCTGAAGGGTTTCGTCGAGCAGGGCGGCGAAATCGTCGCGCGAGGGGGAGAAGGTGGTGTCAGTCATGCGTGGGTTGGGTTTCTAACGGTTATGGCGCGCGACCGGATGGCCCCGCGCGAGGTGAGTGGAACGTGAGATCAGGTCGTCGGGATGCGAGGCCGGTAAAGGTCAGAACGCCCGCGGAAGCCGAGGATGACGCGCTGGATTTGCCTTAAGGCCCCTGAAGGCCGTTCCGGACACGCGCCGCCTCGACGATACGGCGGGCCGCATCGAAGGCGGTCTCTATATCCATATCAGTCGTATCCAGCAAGACGGCGTCTTTCGCCTGCACCATCGGGGCGGCGCCCCGGCCGGCGTCACGTTCGTCCCGGCGCATGATATCGGCCAGCATGTCCTCATAGGCGATGAGGTCGCCGCGGCCGGTCAGCTGCTTCCAGCGGCGCGTGGCCCGGACCTCCGGCGTGGCCGTGATGAACAGCTTGGCCGGGGCGTCCGGCGCGATGACCGTGCCGATGTCGCGCCCGTCCAGCACCGCCCCGCCCGGCTGGGCCGCAAAGGCGCGCTGGAATTCCAGCAGGGCGGCTCGCACGCCGGGATAGCCCGCGACCCGGCTGGCCGCTTCGCCGGCCTCGCCGCTGGTCAACCGGTCGGCGTCGTGCAGGTTCTCGGCCTTAAGGGCGCGGGCGACAGCCACGGCCGCGCCCTCGTCGTCCAGCGAACCGCCCGCGTCCAGCACGCCCACGCCCACGGCACGGTACAACAGACCGGTGTCAAGGAACGGCAGGCCATAGAGCGCGGCCAGCCGCGCGGCGATCGTGCCCTTGCCCGACGCGGCGGGGCCATCGACGGCGATGATGAGGGTGCGGGTCATTCGAACGCCGCGATATCCGCCCCGAGCCCGCGCATCAACTGCATGAAGCCCGGAAAGCTGGTGGCGATCATCCCCGGCTCGTCGACAATGACGGCCTCGTCCGCCGCAAGACCCAGCACCAGATGGCTCATGGCGATGCGGTGGTCGCCATGGGTGGTCACGGTCGCCCCGCCGCGCACCGGACCGCCGAAGACGGTGAAACCCTCGGCCTCCTCCTCGACCCGCGCGCCCCAAGCGGTCAGCCCCGCCGCCATCAGTGCGATACGGTCGCTCTCCTTGACCCGCATCTCGCCGATGCCGCGCATCACCGACGCCCCCCCGGCGAAGGCGGCGACAGCGGCCAGCACCGGATAATCGTCGATCATCGAGGCGGCCCGCTCCGGCGGCA
>JAUYAG010000171.1 GCA_030693575.1 Brevundimonas sp.
ACAATGCCGAGCTGAACGTCGAGCTGATCACCCCGATCGCCATGGAAGAGAAGCTGCGCTTCGCCATCCGCGAAGGCGGCCGCACGGTTGGAGCAGGCGTCGTGTCCAAGATCACCGAGTAAGCTCGGTCTTCTGATCGCATAACAGAGCGGCCCCCGGAGCGATCCGGGGGCCGTTTTGCTGTCCGGTGTTTGGACGGGGCGGCCTAGAGGCGATCCAGAGCCCGGCGGAGACTGGCCCCGATCTCCGCGGCCTTGGCCTTCAGCGCCGGGTTGTCTATGGCCGCCATCGAGGCGGCCGGGTCCACGGCAGCGACTTCCGCGCCCGATCCCGACGGCAACTGTTGGACAATGACGTTGCAGGGCAGCATGACGCCGACCTTGTCCTCCTGCATCAACGCCTCATGCGCCGCCTTCGGGTTGCAGGCGCCGAGGATGACATAGGGCCGGAAAGCGAGGTCCAGCTTTTCCCGAAACGTCTCGGTGACGTTGATCTCGGTGATGATTCCGAAGCCTTCAGCCTTGAGCGCGTCGCGCGTGCGGGCGACGGTCTCCTCGAACGGGCGGTCAGTGGTCTTGCTGTAATAGTAGGTCATTCGAAATCCTCTCAACCGATGTCAACGTCCGGGAGTGACCGACGTTGCCCGCACGGGGGTGGGTCAGATAAACTGCACCACTACGCCCGGCTTGACCCCGGCGGCCAGCTGTTCAGCGTCCCAGTTGGTCAGGCGGACGCAGCCGTTCGAGGCGGTCTTGCCGATCTTCGACGGGTCGGGCGAGCCGTGGATGCCGTAGGTGTCGCGCGACAGGTCGATCCAGACGGTGCCGACCGGGTTGTTCGGGCCAGCAGGCACCACGATCCGTTCATCGCCGCGGTCGTAGCTGACGCGCTCCGGGTCGTAGGTGTAGTCCGGCTCAGGGGCGACTCCGACCACGGTGACCGTCCCGGATGGCGCGGGGCGCTCGCTTGAGCCGATCGTGGCCGGATAGAAGGCCAGCAGCGTTCCCGCCTCGTCGAAGGCCCGGGCCGAGCGCTCGGTCTTGTCGATAACGATGCGGGCGACCCCCGCAAGGGGCGCATCATTGACGGCGGGGACCACGAGGACCTGACCGGCGCGCCGGAAGTCGACCCCGGGGTTCAGACCCTGAAGCAGGGCTTCGGTGACATGGAAGCGCTCGGCGAGACGTTCGAGGGCGCTGGTGAAGTTCGTGCCTGCGCGGGCGGTCGCGGCCAGGTCGGCGCCGGCGGGCGGGCTGAACGGCCCGGCGAGGTCGGCGGCTGTCAGGGTGTATTGCGTCATGACCGGAGCGGTGTCGGCGGCGGCGAGCGCCTGTACCAGAGCGGCGTCGGCGTCGCCGCTTTCGCCGAGGCCATTGGCCTGGCGCCAGGCGGCGAGGGCCTGACGGGTATTCTCGCCGCCCAGACCGTCGATCACGCCCGGCGAGAAGCGCGAGCGGTCCAGCAGGATCTGCAGCCGCACCATGCCGGCGTCGGGGGCATGGGCGGCCGGCGGCGCGCCCTCAGCCGGCGGGGTCGCAGGCCGCAAGGTCGGACGGGGGACTCCGGCCTCGATCTGTGCGGCGGTCAGAACCGGCTGCAGCGCGGCAGCCTCAGGCGGCTGCTCGGGAGCGGGCGCCTGGCAGGCGGCAAGGGCGATCAGGCTGGCGGAGGCGAGGATCAGGCGAAAGGACATGGGATTCCGGACGGTTGAGGTCCGGTCCCAACCCCTGACCTCGCCGCCTGTTCCAGCACGATCGCGGCGCCGGACGCCTTTCAGGGGTTGGGCTTGCCCGTCGCCGGGTCCGTGGCGGTCTCGCCGGAGTTGGACGAGCCCTCCGAACCCTCGGGTTCCGTCGCCGGATGCGGCGGCTCGCCTTCGCGGGCGGGCGTCCTCTGGTCCTCCGTCTCGGTTTCGCGATTGTCGGGTCGGCCGGGCGTGGACATGGGAGCTCCGTTGAATGGTCTGCAAAGGCAACGCCCGTCCCGCGCCAAGGCTCCGGACAGACTTCGTTCACCATGAACGCTCACGGGCCTGAAACGGGGGCTGTGTCAGGTTGGGCGGGAAGGGCGGTCCGTGACGGGGCGCCGAAGGACGGCTGCATGACTTCGCTGAAGGTAGACATCGTCGGGATCGACACGCTTGGCGATGCGGAGTGGGCGACGTGGCGCGCCATGCTGGCCGCCAACCCCGCGCTGGCCAGTCCCTACTTCCGCCCGGAGTTCGCCCGGGTGGCCGGCCATGTCAGCCCGAGGGCGGCGGTGGCGATCTTCTCGCGCGGCGGCGAGACCGTCGGCTTCTTCCCGCACCAGCGGCGCGGCGGCGCGATGCAGCCGCTGGCGGCGCCGATGAACGACTACCACGGGGTCATCGCCTTCCCCGGTGGGGTGCCCTCGCTGGAGGAGGCCGCCGGAGTGCTGGACGCCACCCGGCTGAACCTCACCGCCTGGGTCGGGCCCACCGCGCTGGGCGAGGATCGCCGCACGGTGCAGGTCGAGCTGGGCGACGCCGGCTATGACGGCTGGTACGCCGAACGGCGCGCGACCCACGGCAAATTCTTCAAGGACAAGGAACGCGCCCGTCGCAGCATGGAGGCCGAACTGGGTCCCGTGCGGGTGGAGGAGGACCTGCGTGATCCGGCGCTTCTGGACTGGCTGATCGACCTCAAGCGCGACCAGTACCGGCGCACGGGCCGGCATGACATCTTCGCCTGCGGCTGGACCGCAGAGCTGTTGCACGCCCTGCTCAAGGAAGACGGTGCCGGCTTCGGTGCCTCAATGGCCGCCCTGTGGGCCGGCGACCGGCTGACGGCGGTGGAGTATTCGCTGCACGCGGGGGACCAGTATCATTTCTGGTTCCCGGGCTATGAGCCCAGCCTGGCCCGCTGCTCGCCGGGCATCCTGCTGAGTCTCGACACCATGCGTCTGGCCTCGGCGCGCGGCTACCGCACCTTCGACTTCGGGTTCGAGGGCGAGCACTACAAGAAATATTTCTGCAACGGCTTCAAGCTGGCGCGGGAGGCGGTGGTCCTGAGGCCCGGCCTCGGTGCGACCATGAGCCAGGCGGCTGTCGGGGCGCTGAACCTGGCCGGCGGCGGGCGCGGCGAACGCCTGCGCACCAGCGTGCGTCGTCGCTGGGCCGCCATCGAGGCCTGCGAGACCACGCCGGCCGCCCGGATGAAGGGGGCCATGCAGGCGGCGGGCGCCGCTCTTGCAAAGGTCCGCACGCCCGCCAACCGCGTTCCGGCCTGAGACAGATGAACAGCAACATCCAGACCCGCACCCGTTACGCCGGCCCGATCGCCGAGGCCGGGGTCCACCCGCACACTCTGGTGGAGCAGGGCTTTGCGTCTGACGAGGCGCTGGCTGCCGTGCTGGACCGCTATCCGGCCGAGCTGTTCGACATCAACCTGTACGACTACGACGACGAGGGCCAGGTCTCGCTGCGCACCGGCGCGCGGGGCAGGCTGGACGGGGCCGAACTGCTTGCGGCGATCCAGCAGGGCCGGTTGTGGGTCAATCTGCGGTCGGTCGAGACCGGCTGGCCCGAACTGTGGGCCGCGGCCATGGCCGAGTTCGGCAAGGTCCAGGCGGCCTATCCGGGCCTGCGGGCGGTGAAGAACGCGGGCCAGCTGATCCTGTCGTCGCCGAAGGCGCGGGTGCCCTATCATTTCGACGCGGCGGGCGTGGTCCTGTTCCACATGCGCGGTCGCAAGCGGATCTTCGTCTATCCGGGCGACGAGGCCCATCTGGCCGAGGTCGACATGGAACAGGTGGTCTCGCGCCAGACCACCGAGGAACTGCCCTATGTCCGAGCCTTCGAGGCCGACGCCCGGATCGTGGACCTTGAGCCGGGCCAGGCCCTGACCTGGCCGATCTACGCCCCGCACCGGGTCGAGAACCTCGACCGGTTCTGCGTCTCCCTGTCGATGGACTTCCAGACCTGGACGTCGCGCATGCGCAACGGGGCCCTGTTCACCAATGCCGTGCTGCGCAGTCACGGCGCCCGCCCGCGCATGACCGACCGTATGGCCACGCCCGAGCTGGCCGCCCGCTGGGCCGCCTCCCTGGCCCTGAAGCGGGCGGGGGCGCTGAAGAGCCGGCTGGAAAGCTTCGAGCGCGACTTCGAACCGGAGGTCGGCGTGGCGGACGGGGCAGGGGCCTTGCGCCGCTGAGCGCGCGGCGGGCCGTTCCTTACAACGAGGTCATGACCTCGATTTAAAGTGACTTGGCGGCGGGGCGGTCGCACCTTTCGGGCACAGTCCGGAGAGGGAACCCGTGTCATGAAACCTGTTATCACGTCCGCCATTGTCGCCGCCGTCGCCGTCATGGCCGCCCCGGCCTTCGCCAAGGACGGCCCGGAAGTCGAAATCGAGCACGCCGTCGCCCGCGTCGCCGTCATCGTCGAGGATCGCACGGACATCGCGGTTGAGGTCGAACAGGGCGCGTCCGGCCTGCCGGCCATCCAGGTGACCCGCGTCGGCAATGAGGTCCGCATCGACGGCGGCCTGCGCCGCCGCGGCTTCCTCAACCGGAGCAATGGCATCCGTGAGTGCCGCTCCGGTCCCGACAACGCCCAGCGTCCCGGCGACGGTGCCTCGGTCGAGGTCCGCGACCTTGGCCGCATCAATATTTCCGACGCCCCGCTGATCGTCATTCGCACGCCGCGGCAGGTGAACGTCTCGGCCTCGGGCGCCGTGTTCGGCTCGGTCGGCCGGGGCGCGTCGTCCGTCGAGCTCGGCAGCAGCGGCTGCGGCTACTGGAACGTGGCCAATACGGAGGGGCCCGTGTCGCTCAGCATCGGCGGCTCGGGAGACATTCGCACCGGAAGCTCCTCCTCGCTCGACATCAGCATCGGGGGGTCCGGTTCGGTTACGGCGGGCACGACCCGTAACCTTGAGATCGCCATTGGCGGCTCGGGTGACGTCGCCGTGGCCCGGATCGACGGCCCGCTCGACGTGTCCATCGCTGGATCAGGCGATGTCATTGTCCGGGACGGGACCAGCCCTGACGTCAGCATCAGCATCGCCGGCTCGGGCGATGTGAATTTCGGCGGCGTGGCCGGAGATGTTGATGTCTCCATCGCCGGCGGCGGCGACGTGACCATCGCCCGGGCCACCGGCGCGGTCAGCCGCTCCATCGCGGGCAGCGGAGATATTCGCATCGGCAGCTGATCCCCCTCAGCCGCCGCGAGTGAGAAGGCCCGGGAGCGTGGAACCCTCCGGGCCTTTTTCCTTGCCCGCTGCGGGGCAGGCGCACAGCAAAAACCCCGGCGGATCGCTCCGCCGGGGTTTCCGTCTGTCAGACTGTCAGCCGGTTGGGCTTACAGAATGCCGAGCAGGGAGCCGATGCCCACGCTCGCCGCACCGGCGCCGGCGCGGTCACGGGACTGCTGGTTGCCGCCGAACGAGTAGCGGACGCCGACGTTGAAGCTGTCGACTTCCAGATCCAGGTCGCCCAGGTCCGAACGGGCGTAGCCGGCGGTGACCGAGAACGGCGTGGCGCCGATGTCGTATTCAGCGCCGACGCCGTAGGTCCAGGCGTCCAGGTCAACGTCGTCAACCGAGTCATAGGTGACGCCGGCGTTCAGGCGCAGGCTCGGGGTGACGTAGAAGGCGGCGTCAGCGCCGGCCGTCCAGATCTCGACGCCGTCGACGTCCGTGTAGGCCACGACGCCGGTCAGGGTCGAGTTGGCCAGGTATTTCTGGGCGCGGAAGCCGCCGGTCCAGGCCGTGTCGTCGCCCGCGTCAGAAGCGGCGATGAAGCCACCCAGGCGCGTGTCCGAACCGAACATCCGCGACAGGCCGACCGAAGCGGCGCCGGCGGTGTCGTCGTCACCCAGGAACTCGGTGTTGGTGACATCGGCGGCGAGGGTGACGGTCCACTCACCGAAGGCCGGCATGGCGGTGACGCCGTTCAGCGACCAGCTTTCGAGGTCGGCATCGCCGAGCGGGGTGTCGATGCTGGAGTCGGTGTAGTCGATGCCGATCGAGCCGGCCGGGCCGTCCTGGGCGAGGGCGGGGGCGGCGGCCAGGGCGGCGATCGCGGTGGTGACGAGGAGAAGAGACTTCATGTTTTTTCCTTTGCGGGCGGCGTCGGGGAGTCGCGCCGTCATACCGTCCCGCTATCAGTGGCAATCCCAGCTGGGCTATTACAAACCCGTCATAAAACAGCGGCTTGTGGCAGGTGTGTCGATGCGGTTACGCATTGTGGCGCCTCTGCGGCGATCCCGCGGAAGGATAAGGGCACACCTTGTCCTGCCCGTCAGAAACCGGAGGGATCGGGACGCCGGGGCCGGGTCCAGGGTTGGGGCTGTTCAGCTGGAGATTCGGCCATGAAACCCCTCGGTCCCGCGCTCAGCGCGGTCCTTCTGCTGGCCGCGGCCGCGCCGGCGACGGCACAGACGCCACCGGAAGCGCTGACCTGGATGGTGCTGAACGAGATCAATGCGGCCTATTTCGATCGTACGGAGCCGTTCAACCGGCCGGCCCTGGTCACCCGTGTGCCCGCGGGCGTCATCCGGTCGGTCGATATTTCGCACGACGGCAAGCCCGACTGGCTGATCGACTATACGGACTCCGGCCTGATGTACTGCGGCACCGGCGGCTGCCTGCGGACCCTCTATGTCAGCGACGGAGAGGACTACGTCATGGCCTTCGACGAGCAGAGCCATACGTTCGAGCTGTCGCGTCGGGGAGGGGAGACGGTGATCGAGGCCGAGGTGCACCACGTCTTCTGTGGTTCGGCCGGCGATGACTGCGCCTTCGCCTGGACCTGGGACACGGGGTTGAAGCGGCTGGTCGAGCGCCCGACCGGTGCGGGCCAGACCCTGTTGGGCAACGACGGAGGATTCGCGCCCATCGGACAGCGCGAGGACAGCCGGCCGGTCGAGGACATGCTGCCCGCAGAACTGTCCGACGTCTGGCATGGCACCCGTATGACCTGCCCTTCCGACGATGACGACGGCTTCCGGGTCTATCGCGCTACCTTCAAGAGCGTGCCGGACCTGAACGGAGACGGCCTGCGCGACTGGCTGGTCCGCAAGCCGGACCCCTGCGCCGCCTCGCCCGAGGAGACGGTCACGCCTGTGGGCTTCAGCGTCTGGCTGACGGGGGGCGACGGCGTGCTCGGCGAAGCATGGGCATCCGCGCCGGATCACTGGGCCGTCGTCGACATCGCCACCACGCCCGCCCGGTTGATCAGTAACCCGGCCTGCGGCAATGACACGGCCTGTCCCAACGTCCGTCTGCGGTGGGACTCGAGGTCGTCGGGCTTCGTCCCCGCCGAATAGGCGTAAACCGGGGCTCCGACACAGTTTCGCCGCTTGACGAAGCGGGACTCAATCGTCATAAGCGCCAACTCTTGTTGGACCGGCTGTGCACCCCGCGTGTTTTTGGGATGCAGACGCGGTTCGCGGGAACGACCTGAGACCCTGTTCTTTGCAGTGACCCAGGACTTCAACGGCCTTCGCGGTTCGCTGCGTGGGCCGATCGTTTTTGCGGACGTGCGTACTCTGAAGGCCTTACGGCCTGAAGACCTCCGGTCTTTGAAATGGTTCACAGGGACGCAGGTTCGCCTGCTTGGGAATAGCTACCGATATGGATCAAAGCATCCGCATCAGGCTCAAGGCCTTCGATCACCGCGTCCTCGACTTTTCGACGCGCGAAATCGTCAACACGGCCAAGCGCACCGGCGCGACCGTTCGCGGTCCGATCCCGCTGCCGACCCTGATCGAAAAGTTCACCGTGAACCGCTCGCCGCACGTCGACAAGAAGTCGCGCGAGCAGTTTGAAATCCGCACGCACAAGCGTGTCCTCGATATCGTCGACCCCACCCCGCAGACTGTGGACGCGCTGATGAAGCTCGACCTGTCCGCCGGTGTGGATGTCGAGATCAAGATTTAATAAGAAAGAGGCGGGATCCGATGCGCACGGGCGTGATCGCCAAGAA
>JAUYAG010000180.1 GCA_030693575.1 Brevundimonas sp.
GGCCGCGCGATCGAGGTGCCGAGCAGATACTGGCCCTCATACAGGGCGTTGGCCCGGAACATGGGGAAGACATAGTCGCGCACGAATTCCTCGCGCAGGTCGTCGATGAAGATGTTCTCTTCCTTGATGCCCAGCTTCAGCGCCTTCTCGCGCGCCGGCGCCAGCTCCTCGCCCTGGCCCAGATCGGCGGTGAAGGTCACGACCTCCGCGCCGTATTCGGTCTGCAGCCACTTCAGGATGATCGAGGTGTCGAGGCCGCCGGAATAGGCGAGGACGACCTTCTTGGGCGCGGACTGGGTCATGTCGGGTCTTTCGGCGAACGCGGGGAGGCGTTTGGGACGTGTGCGCGCGCTTAAAGGACCAACGCGCCCACAACGCAACCCTCTCCCAATGGGAGAGGGTTTGAGCGCCCGGGAGCGAAGCGACCGGTCGCGCGAAAGGGTGTGGGTCGGCCGTTTGGGGGCGGCTTCGCCGCTTCAGCCGGCCGACCCACATCCGGCGCTTCGCACCACCTTCTCCCATTGGGAGAAGGAAGCGGGTTGGTCAGCCCCACGGCCCTGATCGCGACGGGGTTGTCGGCACGCTGGTTGAGACCCGAGCCTCGACGAATTCCGCACGGCGCGGTGCAACGCCCATGTTCAGACCCAACGCCATCAGGGCCTTCACCCGGTTGCCGGTCGCCGGATGGGTCGAGAACAGGTTGTCCGCGCCCCGCCCCGCGAGAGGGTTGATGATGAACAGCTGGCCGGAGGCCGGATTGCGCTCGGCGGTCACGTTGACGATCCGCTTCGACCAGCCCTCGATCTTCTGCAGGGCCGAAGCCAGGGATTCGGCGTCGCCGGCGATCTCCGCCCCGACGCGGTCGGCTTCGTATTCGCGTGATCGGCTGATGGCCATCTGCACCAGGCCGGCGGCCATGGGCGCGAGGATCATCAGGGCCAGCGTCCCGATGATGCCGCCGGGCCGCTCCCGGTCGTCGCCGCCGCCGAAGAACAGCGCGAAATTGGCCAGGGCGGCGATGGCCCCGGCGACGGTGGCGGTGACCGTCATGGTCAGGGTGTCGCGGTTCTTCACATGGGCCAGCTCATGGGCCATCACGCCACGGATTTCCTCGCGGGTCAGCATGTCCAGCAGGCCGGTGGTGGCGCAGACGGCGGCGTGGGCCGGGTTGCGGCCCGTGGCGAAGGCGTTGGGCTGGTCGTTGGGAATGATGGCGATGACGGGCCGCGGCAGGCCCGCGTCGCGCGCCATCTGCACGACGTCTGCGACATAGGTGCGGACCACGGCGTTGGGGTGCTGTTCGTCGACCGGCTGGGCCCGGTACATCTTCAGGACGATCTTGTCGGCGTTCCAGTAGCTGAACAGATTCATCCCGCCGGCGATCACCAGGGCGATCAGCATGCCCGTCGGTCCGCCGATCAGATAGCCGAGGCCGACGAACAGGGCGGTCAGGGCCGCCAGCAGGGTGAAGGTCTTGAGGTGGTTCATGGTCCGGAAAAATCGATCGAGGCTGGCGCCGGGAGGGCAGACACATCATGTGTGCGGATCAACGCCCGGGCTCAAGGCGAGGCTGCTGTGACCGATCATCCCACCCCCGACGAAACGCCGCCGCCGGTCTTCAACGCCGATGTGCCGAACGCTGCCCCGGACAGACCCCTGACCGGGGCGGCGCGCCGCGCCCTTCTGGAAGCCGCCGAACGTCGCGCGACCGAAACAGAGGCCGAGCGGCCGATCGAGCACGGTGGCCCGCGCGGGCCGGAGCCGACGCGCTACGGCGACTGGGAGAAGAAGGGTCTGGCGGTCGATTTCTGACGGCGGCGAACGAAGGCGGGCGAACGGCGTTAACGGTTGCGTTCAGGAGACCCGCCCGATGATCCGCACCCTCGTCGCCACGGCGGCCCTCGCCACCCTTGCCCTCGCCGGCACTGCCTCGGCCCAGACCTGGGGCCAGCCCGTCTACCTCAACGCCTGGGGACGCCCGGTAGGCGGTACACCGCTGTCGGAGGTTGAAACCCGGGCCTACGTCGGCACGGGCTATTGGGCTGACGGGTATTCTGATCGGCCGTGGGTCCATGTGCCTGTCCCCGGACATGGCCGGGCCTATGGAAGCCGTGGCTACGACCGGGGGTACGACAATGGACGGCATGGCCGAGGCGATGACCGATATCCCCGCGGCCGGTACGATGCGCCGGCACAGCCCGGCTATCGCGACGAATGGGGCTACAATGACGATCGTCCGCCGTCGCTCCGGCGTTGGTCCGACAGCGGGCGCGACCGGCGCCATGAGCGCGATTGCGGCTGTTCGGACGTCTACCTCTACGATCGCTGACGGGCGTTATTGCGACCCGGAAGGTTAATTTGAGGGCCTTTCGGGGAAAGCCGGGGTCCCGGTTTCGCCCGCTCGGTGCAATCTGAACCCTTTGTATTCCATAGGCTTAGACTGGCTCCATACGGGAGTCCGCGCCATGCGAATGATTAACCTTGCGGCCGTCGCCGCCCTTGCCATCCTGGCGGCCAGCCCCGCCTTCGCCGGCGACCGGCGCGGCGGCGGTCATCCGGGCGGCGGCGGAGGCTGCGGGAGCAGCTGTGGTGGCGGTGGTGGCCATCAGCCGCCTCCCTATACGCCCCCCCCACCCCACGGCGGCGGCTACAACAGCAACATCAATGTGAACGTCAACGCCAACGCCAACGCCAGTGCGAACGCCTGGGCCGGGGCTGCGGCGGGCGGCCATTTCAATGCCCGGACCTATGACGTCGGCGGCATCCGGGGCGGCGGCGGCAGCTACGGCGCCGTCTATGTCGGCGGCGGCTATGGCGGGGACGGCGGCGGCTACTATGGCGGCGGCCCCATCTACACCGAAGAGGTCTCTGAGGGCCGGACCTGCGCCAGCGCGCCGTTCGGCTATGTCGTCAACGGTTTCGGCCGCAACGGACGCCGTGCGCCGGCCTGTGTGGCGAACACCGGCGGGTGCGAGGTCGATGTCGACCGCGGCGGCCGCTACGGCTACAGCGAGCGCCACAGCTGCGGCGGCGGCCGTCGTGAGGACCATGGATCGTACGAGGCGTCAGGTTCGTACGGGAGCCGTGGCTCCTATGAGCGCCGGGAAGAATACCGCGAGGAAACGTCCTACGGCGGCGGCTACACCTATGTGGATGGCGGGTCGTCCTACGGCGGCCGTGACTGCGGCTGCGATCACGACGGCGGCCACGGCTCCGCCCCCTATCCGCCGCCCTATACCCCCGAACCGCCCCGCTATGAGACGCCGGCACCGCCCGCGCGCCCCTATCGGCCCGAACGGCCCCGCCCGGCGCAACCGCCGCGCCAGCACTACAGCCAGGAGCCCGGCGAGCGCGGTTGACTGATCTAAAGGGCGACCCCGTCAATCGATTCGACGATGGCCGAGGCCGCCAGCAAGGGATTCTCCGCCCCCACCACCGGACGGGCCACGACCAGATGGGTCGCGCCGGCCTCCAGCGCCGCGCGCGGGGTCGCCACGCGCTGCTGATCGCCCTTGTCCGCGCCCTCGGGCCGGACGCCGGGGGTGACGATCAGGAAGTCGGGTCGTCCGGCCTCGCGGGCGATCTCGCGCACCCGCGCGGCCTCCAGCGGGCTTGAGACCACGCCATCGACGCCGCAGTCCAGCGCCTGCCGCACCCGCCGCTCGACCAGATCCCGGGCCGAATAGCCGTAGCCGATGTCGGTCAGGTCGGCGTCCGACAGGCTGGTCAGGACGGTGACGGCCAGCAGTTTGGTTCCGGTCCCCGCCGCGTCGCGTCCCTTGACCGCGCCGCGCATGACCTGCGGCTCGGCGTGGATGGTCAGCAGGTCGCAGCCGCCCTCGGCCACGGCGCGGGCCGCGCCTTCGACCTGGGCCCCGATGTCGTGCAGCTTCCAGTCCTGGAACACCGACTTGCCGGCCGCCTGCAGTTCGTGGGCGAAGGCCACGCCGCCGGGCCGGGCCAGCAGGGTCAGGCCGACCTTGTAGAAACGGATCGTCGCGCCGAGGCGGTCGACCATGGCCCGCGCCGCCTCGAGCGACGGCAGGTCGAGACCGACGATCAGGCGGGGGTCGGTCAGCACGGGGGTCATGGCGTCGCTCCTTTTGAACCGTTAGGGCTGGACGCGCGCGCGGGCGTCAGCCTTGATGGGCCGCGGTTGGGTGAATTGCAGGGCGAGGTCAGCACATGGACGCGGTCGATCTGGGCGTCAACCTGTTCGTGGCCCTGTTCGCGCTGGTGGATCCGATCGGCAATATCCCGATCTTCGCCGCCGCGACGGCCGGTGCCTCCATGCGCCAGCGGCTCTCGGTCTCGGCGCTGATCTGCATCTTCATCGTCATCTTCCTGTGCTTCTTCTTCTTCACCGGCCTGGGACTGCTGCAGTTCTTCGGCATCTCGCTGGCGGCCTTCCGCATCGCCGGCGGCATCCTGCTGCTGCTGCTGGGCCTCGACATGACGCGCGAGGACTTCCTCAAGATGTTCGCCGACCCCGATGCGGTGAAGGACGCGGCGAATGACAAGGGTTACGCCCGCCGCCGCTTCCAGCGGCTGGTCGTGCCCTTCGCCATGCCCCTGCTGATCGGCCCGGGTGCCATCTCGACCATCATCATCCAGGCCGGTGAGGCCGAGAAGGTCGGTCCCGCGGGCCAGGCGGCCGGGGTGGTGGCCATCGCCGCGGCGGGCTTCGCCACCTTCGTCTGCTTCACCCTGACCGGCCCGATCAGCCGCCTGCTGGGCGAGATCGGCATGGCCATCATCGTGCGGGTGCTGGGCCTGATCCTCTGCGCCCTGGCCATCCAGTTCATCCTCGCCGGCCTGTCGGAAGCCATTCCGGGCATGTTCAGCAGCATCGCGACGACGCCCTATCCGGACGGTGGTCACTGAAGCGGATCAGATCCGCTTCAGCCGCTTGGCATGCCCGCCGACCATGGTCAGCGCGACCCCGTCCGGCAGGTGTTTGGCCAGGCCGGCCAGCAGATTGTTCATGACGCCCGGCGTGACCTTCGGCCGGTTGGCCTCGCAGGCCTCATAGCCGACCCGCGCCACATGGTCGGCGGTCTGCCACATCCAGGCCGGATAGGCCGAGGACACCTGTTCGCGGGTGCCGTTGGCGTCGTGGAACTCGGTCAGGGTATAGCCGGGGCACAGGGCGGTGACGTGGACGCCGGTCCCGCGCAGCTCCAGATGCAGGCCCTGTGACGCCTTGATCAGAAAGGATTTGATCGGGCCGTACAGGGTGTCGCCGCCGGTCGCGGGCATCTGGCCGGCGAGGGAGGCGACGTTGAGGATACGGCCATAGCCGCGCTCGACCATGCCGGGGGCGGACAGCCGGGCCAGTTCGACGGGGGCGGCCAGCATGACCTGGATCATCGCCCTGTGCGCCGCAGGGTCGGTGGTCAGGAAGCCGTCGGTACGGCTGAAGCCGGCGTTGTTGATCAGGCCGTCGACCGTCAGGCCCTTGGCCAGGATGGCGTCGAACAGCCGACGGGGGGCCGCCGGGTCGGCAAGGTCGTCGGTCAGTATGGTCGAGGCGGCACCGGAAAGGGCCAGTTCGGCGGCCAGCGCCTGCAAGGGGGTCTCACGCCGCGCCGTCAGGATCAGGTCCCAGCCATTTGCGGCGTAGATGCGAGCAAGGGCGGCACCGATGCCGGCCGAGGCACCGGTGATCAGCACCACAGGGCGCGGCCGCGACGGCAGGCTCATCTCAGGCGGCGACCGGGCAGGACGAATGGGGCGCGAAGGCCGCCAGCGAGGCCGGGTCCTGGTCCAGCAAGTCGGCGATGGTGATCTTCGACAGGGCCTGCCCCGCGGCCTGGTCGGCAGCGGTCAGGGCCTTGGCCACCTGGCGGGGGATATGTTCGCTGACCGGGCAGCCCTTGGCGCCGGCCGGCGGGGAGCCGAGGTGGGCGCAGCCGTTGACGGCGCGCAGCACGGTCTCCAGCGAAATGTCCTGCGGTTCGTGCAGCAGCCAGGCGCCGCCCGAGGCGCCGGGACGGGTGGCGATCAGACCGGCCTTGGCCAGCAGGGCGGTCACGCGGCGCACGACGACCGGGTTCGTCGGGATCGAGGCAGCCAGAACCGCGCTCGGCACGGCCTGGGCCGGCGAGTTCGCGCCCTTGTGGGCCAGATAGGCCAGGGCGTGGGCGGCGACGGGAAAGCGTTGGCTGTCTGACATGGTGTGCCCTCAAGATAGGCGCGCGGGGCGGCTTTCACAAACGGGGTCAATTTGGTGGGCCGCGGTCGTCGACCCTTCGGGATCTCCCGACCCGGAGCCTGTCCTCGGGCCGACCCCGGTCGGACCCGGGGCGGCCAATGACCTTCGCGCTTGCAGCACGATTGAACGGCCCGCGGAAAGGGCTTAAAGGCTCGCCGCTCTTTGGATGGGAACCGCAGTGTGCGGGGTCCCGGAGGAACTTCATGGCCGGGGCTTCTCCCCAAGGTGAAGACGGCGCCAGCGCCGCCGCCTCAAACTCCCGATCCTCCGCCGACAAATCGGTCGCCCCGGCCCATCCGCACCCCGCGGCGGCCGGCGAGGGCGGTCACGTCAAGGCCGGCAAATGGGGGCTGATCATCGGCGCCATCGGCGTCGTGTTCGGCGACATCGGCACCAGTCCGCTCTACGCCATGCGCGAGGCCCTGCATCACAGCCGCAGCGGCGGTACGGACGAACTCGCCATTCTGGGCGTTGTCTCGCTGGTTTTCTGGGCCCTGCTTCTGGTCGTGACGTTGAAATACGTCGTCTTCCTGATGAAGGCCGACAACAAGGGCGAGGGCGGCACCCTGGCCCTGATGGCGCTGGCCCAGCACGCGATCGGACGGCGCTCCGGCCTGATCTTCATCCTCGGCGTCTGCGGCGCCGCCCTGTTCTACGGGGACGGAGTGATCACCCCGGCCATTTCCGTCGTTTCGGCGGTGGAGGGGCTTCGTGACGCGCCGGGCATCGGCGCGGCTCTCAGTCCCTATGTCGTGCCCATTGCAGCCGGCATCCTGATCGCCCTGTTCCTGATCCAGTCGCGCGGCACCGCCAGCGTGGCGCGCTTCTTCGGGCCATTGACGCTGGTCTGGTTCCTGATCCTGGCGGGGCTGGGCGTCTATCACATCTTCGACGACCCCTCGATCCTGCGCGCCCTGTCGCCGCACTACGGCGTGTGGTTCCTGTTCGACAACGGCTTCCTCGGCTTCGTCATTCTCGGCAGCGTCTTCCTCGCCGTGACCGGGGCCGAGGCCCTCTATGCCGACATGGGCCATTTCGGAAAGGCCCCGATCCGGCTCGGCTGGCTGTGGGTCGTCCTGCCCTGTCTGACCCTGAACTACCTCGGCCAGGGCGCGCTGGTGCTCGACAACCGCGCCGCCGCGGCCAATCCGTTCTGGATGATGGTCCCGGAGGTCGTCTACTGGCCGGTTTTGATCATGGCCACGATCGCCACCGTCATCGCCTCGCAGGCGGTCATCACCGGAGCCTTCTCGGTGACCCAGCAGGCGGTTCAACTGGGCCTGCTGCCGCGCATCGACATCCGCAACACCTCGGAAAGCCAGGCCGGCCAGATCTTCGTGCCCTCGATCAATATGATGCTGATGGTCGGGGTGCTGGCCCTGCTGGTGACCTTCCAGACCTCGACCAATCTCGCGGCCGCCTACGGCATCGCCGTGACGGGCTCGATGTTCGTCGACAGTCTTCTGGCCTGGTTCATCGTCCGCAAACTGTGGAAATGGAGCCTGCCCCTGTCGCTGGCCGCCATCAGCCCGCTGGTGGCCATCGATCTGGTCTTCCTGACCTCCAACATGCTGAAAATCCCGCAGGGCGCCTGGTTCCCGCTGGTGCTCGGCGCGGCCCTGATCCTGCTGATGTGGACCTGGGTGCGCGGCACCCAGATCCTGACGACCAAGACCCGCAAGGACAGCCTGCCCCTGACCGATCTGATCGAGATGCTGCGGGCCCGTCCGCCGCACCGCGCGCCCGGCACGGCCATCTTCCTGACCTCGGACCCCGACGTCGCGCCGGTCGCCCTGATGCACAATCTCAAGCACAACAAGGTGCTGCACGAGAAGAACGTCATCCTGACCGTCCGCACCACCGACCGGCCGCGCGTGCCGGACAGCGAGCGGGTCACGATCGAGCCGATCTCGGACGACTTCAAGAAGCTGACCATCTCCTACGGCTTCATGGAGCAGCCCAATATTCCCAAGGCGCTGGGCGTGTGCCGCAAACAGGGTCTGAAGTTCGACATCATGTCGAACAGCTTCTTCCTCGGCCGTCGTTCGGTGGTCGCCTCGGCGTCGCAGGGCATGCCGATGTGGCAGGACCGGCTGTTTATCTTCCTCACCCGCAACGCCGCCAATCCGACTGACTTCTTCCATATCCCGCCGGGCCGCGTGGTCGAGCTGGGCACGCAGGTGGTGGTATGAGCCGTGGACCCGAACAGGGGCGCAGCTCCGCCGCCCGCGGCCGCCGCATGGCTGACAAGGCCCGCGCCGGAACCCGTCCCCCGAAGCCCCGGGTCGCGGACCCCCGTGACGATGGTCCCGACATCGGCGTCGAGGCCCGTCTGGCCGCCGGGGTGCTGCTGAACGCGGCGCTGGAAGGCCGGGGCGGACTCGATATCGCCCTGTCGTTCCGCGAGGTCGCCGACCTGCCGGGGCCCGACCGCGCCTTCGCCCGCGCCGTGGCCATGGCCGCCCTGCGCCGGCTCGGCGAGATCGACCAGATCCTCGACCGCAAGCTGCAGAAGGCCCCCCCGCTGGCGGTGCGCACCATCCTGCGCGTCGCCCTGGCGCAGACGTTGGTGCTCGAGACCCCGGCCTTCGCCGCGGTGTCGACGGCGGTGAAACTGGCCGAGCGCGAGGTCAAGACCCGCCCCTACAAGAACCTTGTCAACGCCGTCCTGCGCGGCATCGAGCGCGAGGGGCCGGGTCTGACCACGGCTGAATCCAACCTGCCCGAATGGCTGGCCGCCCGCTGGCGCGCCACCTATGGCGAGGCGACGCTGACGGGTCTGGCGCTCGCCGCCCGCGAGGAGCCCTCGACGGACCTGAGCCTCAAGCCCGACGTCGACGCCGCCGCCGTGGCCGAGGCGCTGGACGGTGAAGTCCTGGCCGGAAACACGATCCGCACCGGACGTCGCGGCGACCTGGCTGGCTGGCCGGGCTTCGACGACGGAATCTGGTGGGTCCAGGACGCCGCCGCCGCCGTTCCTGTCCGCCTGCTGGCGCCGAAGGCCGGCGAATCCATCGTTGATTTCTGCGCCGCCCCCGGCGGCAAGACGCTGCAGATCGCCGCCTCGGGTGCTTCGGTCGTGGCGCTGGACCGGTCGGACAAGCGGCTGGACCGGCTGCGCGCCAATCTGGCCCGCACGGGCCTGGAAGCCGAGGTCGTCGCCGTACCCGCCGAGGACTGGGACGACCCGCGCGCCTTCGACGCCGTCCTGCTGGATGCGCCCTGCACCGCCACCGGCACCTTCCGCCGCAATCCCGAAGTCCTGCGCGCCACCAAGCCCGCCGATGTGGCCAAACTGGCCGACGTCCAGCACCGGCTGCTCGACGCCGCCGCCGAACGCGTCAAGCCGGGCGGCCGTCTGGTCTATTGCGTCTGTTCGCTGGAGCGCGAGGAGGGCGAGACCCAGATCATCGCCTTCCTGCGCCGCAACCCGGCCTTCAGGACGGCTCCGGCGGACCCTGCGGCAGTCGGCGCGCCCGACGAGGCCCTGACGCCCGAAGGCTGGCTGCGCATCCTGCCGTCGATGTGGGCGGAAAAGGGCGGGCTCGACGGCTTCTTCATCGCCCGGCTGGACCGGGTTTCCTAGGCGAGCACCGTATAGGTCATACGCGCGCGGACGCTGAATCCGAGGCTTTCGTAGAAGGCGACGGTGGCCGTGTGTCCGGCATAGGCATGCAGGAAGGCCTGTTCGCCCCGTGCCAGGATGTGGGAGACGACGGCGCGGCTCAGGGCGCCCGCGAGACCCTGACCGCGGAAATCGGGATGGGTGCAGACGCCGCTCAGTTCGCTGTAGCCCTCGACCTTCATCCGTTCGCCGGCCATGGCGATGAGCCGGCCCTCGCGTCGCACGCCGATGAATCCGCCGAGTCGCAGGGTCCCGCGCCGGAACGGGCCGGGCCGGGTCAGGGTGGCCAGGGCCATCATCTCGTCCGCGTCGGTCTCGCCCAGCGTCAGGACATCCGGATCGCCATCGTGGCCGGCGGTCAGGGCGGCGGCGGTCATCTGCACGCAGGAGGCTTGCGAGATCACCGGCACGTCCGGAAGGACCGCCGCGATCGGCTCGCCTTCAGGCACGACCAGACCCGCGCCCGGATAGGCGCGGCACAGGGCGTCGAGCAGCATGCGGCTCGCCGGCGTGTCGTCGGCGGCGGCGACGAAGACCCCGACATCCGGGTCCAGCCGCACGGCCGACCCCCCGTCCTGCGCGCGGCGGATGGCGAAGGGTGCCACGCGGGTGTTCAGGGCGCTCCAGACGGGTCGATCGAGGGGGTGGGCGGGGCTCATCGGCCCTGTCTATCGCAAGCGTCGCCGTTCGCCAGAGGCGGCCGAAACGCCGGGTCCGAAAGTCGCCGTCAGGCGCGCCAGAAGCCGACGATCTTCTTCACCTCATCCACCACCGGATCGGCGATGGCGGCGGCGCGTTCGGCGCCGTCCTTGAGCACCCGGTCGATCTCGGCCGTGTCGGCCATCAGCCGGCGCATCTCGGCGCTGACCGGGGCCATGGAGGCGACGGCGAGGTCGGCGAGCGCCGGCTTGAAGGCGCCGAAGCCCTGACCGGCGAACTGGGCCAGCACCGCCTCGCGGCTCATGTCGGCCAGCGCGGCATAGATGGTGACCAGGTTCTTCGCCTCGGCGCGGCCCTCGAGGCCTTCCAGCGTTTCGGGCAGGGCGTCCGGGTCGGTGCGGGCCTTGCGGATCTTGGCGACGATGGTGTCGGCGTCGTCGGTCAGATTGATGCGCGACTGGTCCGAGGGGTCGGACTTGCTCATCTTGGCCGCGCCGTCGCGCAGGCTCATGACCCGCGGCGCCGGCCCCTGGGTCAGGGGTTCGGGCAGGGGGAAGAAGCCGGGCGCATTGAAGTCGCTGTTGAACTTCTGGGCGATGTCGCGGGTCAGCTCCAGATGCTGCTTCTGGTCCTCGCCGGTCGGCACCTCGGTGGCCTTGTACAGCAGGATGTCGGCGGCCTGGAGCACGGGATAGGTGTAGAGGCCGACGGACGAGCGCTCCTTGTGCTTGCCCGACTTCTCCTTGAACTGGGTCATGCGGTCGAGCCAGCCGAGGCGGGCGACGCAATTGAGGATCCAGGCCAGCTCGGAGTGCGCCCGCACCGCCGACTGCGGGAAGATCACCGAGCGCGCCGGGTCGAGCCCGGACGCCAGATAGGCGGCGGCGATCTCGCGCGTCTGGGCGGTCAGCAGGGCCGGGTCCTGCCAGACGGTGATGGCGTGCAGGTCGGCCACGAACAGGAAGCAGGGGGCGCCCGTGTCCTGCAGCTGGGTGAACCGCTTCAGGGCGCCCAGATAGTTGCCCAGATGCAGGGCGCCCGAGGCCTGGATTCCGGACAGGATGCGGCGGGGGCCGGAATAGGCGGCGGGGGCGGGGGAGGCGGCAGGGGCGTCGTCGGTCATCAATCCAGTCCGGTCGGCGCGACTGCGCCCGGTTCACGCTTCAGGGTGGCCTTCAGTTCGGCCACGCTGACGGCGCGGAAAAGCACGATGCAGGCCGCATAGACAAGGGCTCCCGCGCCACAGACGACGAGGACGGCGATTTCCTTGGCCAGCAGGACGCGGCTCAGGGTTTCGTATTCGAGGCCCGCGACGACCAGCAGCCCGGCCATCACGGCGCTGGCGGCCAGCACGCGCAGCAGGCGCGACAGGAAGGCCGGCGAGGGCCGCCAGATGTGCTCGCGCATCAGGGTCCCGCCCAGCAGGGCGACGTTGATCCAGGCCGACAGGCTGGTGGCGACGGCCAGGCCCAGCACCCCGTCGATGCCCATCCGCGTCAGCCCGAAGAACAGGCCGGCGCCGACCACGATGGTGAAGATCACGGCCGTGATGGCGTAGATCATCGGCCGGCGGGTGTCCTCGCGGGCGAAGAAGGGCGGGGTCAGAACCTTGGCCAGAACAAAGGCGGGCACGCCCCAGGCGAACTGGCGCAGCACGTCCGCGGTCCGGGCTGCGTCCTCGCTGGTAAAGGCGCCTCGGGTCACGGTGGCGTCGATGACGAAGAAGGGAATGACGAACAGGGCCACCGCCGCCGGCAGGGTGAAGGCCATGGCCAGGGTGATGCCGTCATCCAGCGTCTTTCGCCCGCCCACGTGGTCGTCGGTGACGAAGGCCCTGGTCAGGCGCGGCACCAGCGCCAGTCCGATGGCGACCCCGATCAGCCCCAGCGGCAGCTGGTACAGGCGGTCGGCGTTGTAGAGCACCGACCGGGCGCCCTCGTCCGACCCCGCCAGCATCTGGCTGACCACGGAATTGACCTGCATCGCCCCGCCGGCCATGGCGCCGGGCACGGCGAGGGCGAGGGCCCGCTTCACATTGGGCGTCAGCCGCGGCCAGGACAGGCGGATGGTGATCCCCAGCCGCTGCACGCCCCACCAAAGCAACCCCGCCTGGATCAGGCCGGACACGGTCACCGCGGCGGTGACCCACAGCAGGACCTGCGGCTGGCTCGCGGGAATGACCCAGGCTGCCAGCAGGGGGGCGAGGGTGCACAGGTTCAGGAACACCGGCACGCCGGCCGACAGGGCGAACCGCCCGCCGGTGTTGAGCACGCCCGACAGCAGCGAGGCCACGGTCATACAGGCCAGATAGGGCATGGCGATCTGGGTGGCGGTCACCGCGACCGACATGATCTCCGGCTGACCCCGATAGGCCGACAGCAGCCACGGCATGATCCACGGCATCAACACCTGCAGGACGATGCAGAAGCCGGCGACCACGGCCAGCATGAAGGACATGGCCTCCGACGCCGTCACCGCCGCCGCCTCGTCTCCCTCGCGGGCGCGGACGCCGCCATAGACCGGTACGAAGGCCTGGGCGAAGGCGCCCTCGGCGAACAGGCGCCGGAACATGTTCGGCAGCATCAGGGCCGTGGTGAAGGCGTCCATCATCGGCCCCTGGCCGAAGCGGGCGGCCAGGGCCATGTCGCGGGCGAAGCCGAGCACCCGGCTGCCCAGGGTCAGGGTGGCTTGGACCAGGGTATTGCGGGCGAGGCTCATCAGGGGCTCGAAAAACCGGTTCGGTTCAGCGCTTATCCTGCTTCCGGCGCGCGCGATACGGGGTCCGGCGCGGAAGCGCGCCGGCCAACCTCGGACACGTCGCGCAGGCTGGCCCGGACCGGTGTGGAATGCCGGGTTCCGGCGCGGTCCACGCGGTCCAGCACGGCCTCGAGCTCGAGCCGAAGCCGCTCCAGCTTCGGCCCCGGGCCCGGCTTCCGGCCCTTGGAGTCCGTGACATAGAAGCTGTCCACTGCGCGCTCGCCGAAGCCGGCGATATGGGCCGAGCGGATCGACAGGCCGTTCGCGGCCAGGACGCGGGCGAGGTCGGCCAGCAGGCCCGGCCGGTCGGCACCGGAGACCTCGACCACGGCGGCGTCAGGGCTCTCGTCCAGATCGACGATGGCGGTCGGCCGCACGTCGAAGGCGGCCCG
>JAUYAG010000181.1 GCA_030693575.1 Brevundimonas sp.
CGATCCTCGGTGCCATGGAAGTCGCCGAGAACGGCGACATCGCCAACTGGATGATCCCCGGCAAGCTGGTGAAGGGCATGGGCGGGGCCATGGACCTGGTCGCCGGCGTCAAGCGCGTGGTCGTGGTCATGGATCACGCCAACAAGCACGGACAGTCCAAGGTGCTGAAGGCCTGCACCCTGCCCCTGACCGGCACTGGCGTGGTCAGCCGCGTCATCACCGACCTGTGCGTCTTCGACGTCAAGCCGGACGGCTCGGGTCTGGAGCTCATCGAACTGGCCGAGGGCGTCACGCTCGAGGAAGTCGCGAGCAAGACCGAGGCGACCTACACGATCGCGCCCGGACTGGCCTGACCGGCCTCAGGCGCTCGCGTACAGGGTCGCGAGCGCCGCCAGCGCCTGCTCCGCCTCGGCGCGGTCGGGCGTCTCGTCCTCGACGCCATAGCCGACCATCTGGTTCGCGCCATTGGCCTGGATGACGATACCGTCGTGGCGCGGGACCATGCTGATCGCCCGGAAATTGACGGCGTAGGTCAGCTCGGGCTGCGGCGTCAGCCAGGCGATCTGGCCCCGGACCGGGACGACGCTCTCGTCCCCGAACAGGGCCCGCGCGCCATAGCCGGTGCAGTTGACCACCACCGGCTCGGCGAGGGCCGCCAGTTCCGACGGATGGTGGAACACCCGCTGCACGATCCGTCCGCCTTCCATCAGGAAGGCCTCGGTCAACTGGCGCGCATACTCCGCCACATTGAAGGTCATCTGCGGGACCACCCGGGCGGACGCCACGGGAAAAGGATGCTCGCCCATCGCAAGTTCACGCGAGTGCGGGACCAGGTCGGCCAGACGGTCGCCGTAACGGACGAAGCCGACGCGCCCCGGCGTCGGCGCCGGACCGACCGCGCGGTTGCCGCCCCGTTTGGCCGACAGATTGTACTGATCGATGAACCGCACGGGGTCGCCGTCGAGGCCCAAGAAGGCGTGGTGATCGACCCACGACCGCCGCGCCATCGCCTCCCATCGCGCCGGGAAGTCTGCAGACACCGAGGCCTCCGCCGCGATCCGCGAGTCTGGCGACCAGACCCCGGTAGCCCGCGCGGACCGGGTGTAGGGCGTGCGTTCGGCGGCATGGATGGTCACCCGCCCGCCGGCCCTCAGGATCTGCAGCGCCGCCGTAAGGCCCAGAGCGCCGCAGCCGATCACGGCGACATCCCGCTGACCGCCCGCCAGCGCCAGATCGCGCGCCGCCGCCGCCGCCCCCCAAGAGAGGGACCAGCCCGAGCCGCCGTGGCCGTAGTTGTGGACCACCCGCTTGTCGCCGACCGTTTCAGTCTCGATGCGCGGTCCCTGGGCCCGGAACGGACGGGTGCAGACGGTGATCCGGCTCAGCCGGCCCGGGTCGGTCAGCAGGGGCGCGAAGGTCTGGCGCCGGAAGACAGGACGGCTGGTCGTCACCAGGCGGGCGGGCGTCGTGGCGCAGCCTGCAAGGCCGACATAGCCCAGGCCGGCGAGGACCATCCGACGGTGCAACTGAACGTCCATCGGGGTTCCCTCAAGAAAGCCGGCCCAAGCCGCCTATCATTGGGCATCAGACCGGGCAATGCGAGCCCGCGCCGGCTCCCCATACAACCGGGACAACCTGTACCGTTGCCGCCGGGCCCAAGTCGTAGTCATACTCGTTCACCGGTCGCAGAACCGGAGGGGTGGAGTGAGTGTGATGGCCGACGGTGCCTATCGCTGGCAGGGCAACTGGCCTGCGCCTGACGCGGCGCGCGTCGCGGAAATCGACGCCGCCTGGGACGACGCACAGGTCGAGGCCTTTGCCGAGCCCGCACGGCTCGCCGCGGTCGAACGCATCGAACGCGCCCTCGCCGCCGCGCGGACCGGCGATCTGACCGAAGCCTCGGCCCAGCTGACCCATGCTCGCTCGGTTCTGGAAGGTCTGGACCCGATTGCGCTCGAGCCTCGCCGTGGGCTCGCCGGCCTGTTCGACAGCCGGGGCGGACGGCTGAAGCGCTTCCGCGAGACCTGGAGCCGCGCCGCGGCCGGGCTGACCGAAACCGCGATGGAGCTGGCGGGCCGGGTCGAAGGGGCCGCCCAGCGCTCAGGCGCGCTCGACAAGGCGTGGACCGAGATCCGGGACGCGCTCTCCGACCTTGACGCCCACCTTGCGGCGGCCGCGGGCCGGCTGTCCGGTCATGCCCCGACCGAGGGCGAGGTGCCGCATCCGCTGGTCGCGCGGCGCGCCACGCTGGACGCCTGCCGCGCTGCCGCCCTGCAATCCCTGCCGCTGATCCGTAGCGCCCAGAACGCTGACGCCCGCGCCGCCGAAGCGCTCAAGGCCTGCGCCGACGGTGTCGCCTCATGGCGCGATGACTGGAAAGAAGCGCTCGGGCTCAACGCCAAACGGCCGAAGAAGGTCCGCCCCGACCGCGATCGGATGGGCAAGGTGCGCGCGGACCTGAAGGCGCGCATGGATCGGGCGCTGGCCGAACTGACGGCATCACGCAGCCGCCGGGCCGAGGTCGAGAGCCGGATGGCCGACCTTCGCCGCCCTCTTTGATTCAGGCCGCTCTGATCAGCCCGCGCTGGCGTCGGTCCAGGCGACGATCTGCGTATTGAGATCCCGCGTCGCCAGATCAAAGGCCTCGACAATCGAGGAGACCCGGTTGGCCGTCGCCGGCTGTTCCACGGTGAACACCCGCTCCGCGGAAACCGTCCGCTCTGGCAGGACGAGCATGCGGGCGCGGGCCGTCACCACGATGGTGGGGGCCAGCCCCGGCGCGTCATAGCGGGCCTCGAACGAGCGGATGTCGATATCGAGCGACCGCTGGCCCCGGGTCAGCTCGCGCGGACCGATCAGCCGCACGCGCGTCGCCTGGGCGGCGAAGGCGTTCTCGATGCTTTCCATATAGAGGTCCGACGCCGGCGAGACCCAGCGGGCACCGGCGATATAGGCGGCCTCGGTCCCGGTAACGCCGAGCAGTTTGTCGCCTTCGACCGCCTCGGGGAACTCGACCCGGCGCAGGGTGACCTGGACCGGGCTGGCGACCACGGTGCCCGACGAGGCGGCGGCCGCCCCTCCGAACCGGTAGGTCTGCACCGGGTCGGGCGTCGACAGCAGGGCGCAGGCCGAGAGCGCCATGGTGGCCACGGTCGCCGCGAGCGGGCGGATCAGCGAGAAGCGGGTCAAGGTTGGACCTCCAGTTCCTTGGTCGGCGGGCGGCTGATGAAGTCACGCGGGCTGGACCGGACCTCGTCGATCAGTCCTTCCAGCGAACGGGTTGCGTCTTCCAGACCCTGGATCGACTGCTGCAGCTGCGGCAGGCCGGTGGTGGCGAACTCGTTCATCGGGCCTTCGACATTGGTGGCCGTGCGGTTGATCGAGGCCACCGCCGCGCGCGCCTCTTCGGCTGCGGCATTGATGTTGGCCACGGCCTCGCGTCCGTCGCCCTCGATGATGCCGCGGGTGCTGACCGCCAGGGCCTCGAACTCCGCCACAGCGGAATTGGCCTTGGTCAGCGCCTGTTCCAGCTGTTCCAGCATGCCCTTGCGGGCTTCCAGCTCGGTGGTCAGGGACTCGATGTTCTTCAGGCTGGTGGAGAACGAACGCACATTGTCGTCCGACAGCACGCGGTTGATCCGGTTCAAGGCATCCACCGTCTGGGCCAGCACGGTGCCGGAGCCGCTGAGCAGCTCGGCGATCGGCGATGGCTGGCTCTGGATGACCGGCACGACATTGTCCGGATACTGTTCCTTGAGAATGGCGCTCTGCGGATTGCCGGCTGTGATCTGGATATAGTTCAGGCCCGTGATGCCCTGCGGTTCCAGCTGGGCGCGCGAGGTGACGCGGACCGGCGTGGTCGCGTCCACGCGGATGCGGGCGATGACCTGATCGCCCTTGTCAGGGTCGAGATTCAGGTCGGTGACCTCGCCGACGCGGATGCCGTTGAAATGCACCTCGCCGCCCTCCGACAGACCGCGCACGGGCCCGTAGAAGACAATGTCATAGACATCATAGTCGTTGTTGAACTGCAGGCGGGCCAGCCAGATAGAGAACACCGCCAGCGCCGCCATGAGGGCGATGGTGGCGATGCCGACGGCGGCGTAGTGGGCGTCTCTTTCCATGCTCGGCTCTCCTTAAGCCGCCTTGTCCGCGGCGCGACCGCGCGGACCAAGGAAGTATTCTCGTATCCAGGGATGCTCTGAACGCTCGAGTTCCTGAACCGTCGCCTTGGCGACGATGCGCTTGTCCGCGACCACCGCGACCTTGTCGGTGATGGCGTACAGGCTGTCGAGGTCGTGGGTGATCATGAAGACGGTCAGCCCAAGGTCGTCCGAGAGCCGTCTGATCAGCTCGTCAAACGCGCCGGCCCCGATCGGGTCCAGCCCGGCGGTCGGCTCGTCAAGGAACAGCAGCTCGGGGTCGAGGGCCAGGGCGCGGGCGAGGCCGACGCGCTTGCGCATCCCGCCGGACAGCTCGGCCGGCTTCAGATGATGCGACTCCGGCTTCAGCCCCACCATGGCAATCTTCATCTCCGCCAGTTCGCGGATAACGTCCTTGGGCAGGCTGGTGTGCTCCACCAGGGGCGAGGCGACGTTTTCGATCACGCTGAGGGCCGAGAACAGGGCGCCCTGCTGGAACAGGATCCCGGTCCGCCGTTCGATGTCCGCTTCCTGCGCCGCCGTCATGGTCGCACGATCGTAGCCAAGGACGCTGACGGTTCCGCCTTCGGGCTCCTTGAGGCCGATGATCGAATTCAGCAGCACCGTCTTGCCCGAGCCCGAGCCGCCCACCACGCCGAGCACCTCGCCGCGTTCCAGCTCAAGGTCGAGGTTCTCGTGGATGATGCGCTCGCCGAACTGGCTCAGCAGACCGCGCACTTCGATCATCAATTCGGGCGCTGCGGCGGGCGTTGCGGGCGGGACGGTCACAGGTTCAGCTCAAGGAAGATCATGGCGAAGACCGCGTCGAGGAAGATGATGGCGAAGATTGCCTGGACCACGGCGGCCGTGACCCGGCGTCCCAGGCTTTCGACATCCCCGGCCACCGACATGCCCTGACGGCAGCCGATGGCGGCCACGACCACGGCGAAGACGGGCGCCTTGATCAGGCCGACCATCAGATGGGTGCCCATGTTCGGATCCTCACTGACCCTCTGGATGAAGAAGGAGGGGCCGTAGTCGAGTTCGCTCCAGGTAACGAGCATCCCGCCGAGCATGCCGGTGATCATGCCGATGAAGGTCAGCAGGGGCAGCATGACCAGCATGGCGGCGAGGCGGGGGATCACCAGGGCCTGGAATGGGTTCACCCCCATGACCTGCATGGCGTCCACCTCCTGGTTCATCCGCATCGAGCCGATCTCCGCCGCAAAGGACGAGGACGACCGGCCCGCCAGCAGGACCGAGGTGATGACCACGGCGAACTCCCTCAGCACCGCCACGGCGACCAGTTGCACGGTGAAGACGCCGGCCCCGAACTGGGTCAGCAGATTGGCGCCCAGGAAGGCGATGACCGCGCCGATGAAGAAGTTGGTGACCGCGATGATCGGGATCGCGTCCAGCCCTGACCGCTCGGCCTGGCTGAACCACGCCGCCCAGCGAATTCCCCGGGGGTGGCGCAGGGCGGCGCCGACCGCGACGATCAGCCGGCCGAGAAAGGCCATGGACAGGGTGGCTTCCGCCGCGATGTCTCCCACCCCGCGACCGACCTTGGCGAAGGCGCGCACCCAGCCGGGGATCTGGCGCAGCGGGACCGCGCTCTCACGCTCCAGCTTCTCCACCAGGGCGTACATACGGCCGGCTTCAGGCCGCTGGCGCCAGGCCGAAGGAGGCAGGACACAGTTGGACGCCTTGACGATGGCGAGGGCGCCCGCCGTGTCGAACCGCCCCAGCTCGCTCAGATCGACCGCGTCGACGCAGCGCTCGCTCAGCTCATCGTCCAGACGACGGGAAATCCGGCCCAGTTCGGTCGCGGTCCAGTCGCCCGTGAGCCGAAGGGTCAGCCCCGGCCCGCCGTCCTCGATCTGAAAATCCGCTGCGGCCATGCCCTTACCTAGATTGCCCTGTCGGTTTTGCCTACGCCGACCGAACGGCAAAGCTGGGGCGGACCTTCACAACGCGGCCCGGCCGTATTCGTTCAGCCACGGTTTCCGCTGTTTACGGTTCAGAACATCGCCCGGACGCGCTTCAGGTCGTCGATGAAGCGACCGCGTTCAGCGATCCGGGCTGCTTCATCCGGCAAGCGCAGCAACCAGGCCGGATGCACCGTCGCCATGACCCGCGCCCCGTCAGGCTGAAGCATGGCCTTGCCCCGCTCCCGGGTCACCGCGATTTTCCGGTTCAGGACGCCCAGGGCCGCCGTCGCGCCGAGCGTCACGATCACCTTCGGCTTCACCAGCCGGCGCTCCGCGTCCAGCCACCAGCGGCAGGCGCTGATCTCGCTGTCGAGCGGCGTCTTGTGGATGCGCCGTTTGCCGCGCGGCTCGTGCTTGAAATGCCTCACCGCATTGGTGACGAAGGCGTCCTCCCGCCTGATCCCCGCCTCCGCCAACGCCTCGTCCAGCACCTGCCCGGCCGGTTCGACGAAGGGTCGTCCCGCCAGGTCTTCGTGATCGCCCGGCTGTTCGCCGACAATCATCAAGGGCGCGGCCTTCGCGCCCGCCCCGCAAACACCCTGCGTCGCATCACGCCACAGAGGGCATCGACGGCAGGCCTGGACCGCCTGCCCCAGTTCATCCAGCGTCGAGGGGACGAAACCTTCGTCGAAGGCGTGGTCGCGATTGATGCGGGACAGGGTCTTCGCAAGCCGGATGTTGGGTTCAGAGGCCGGCGCCGCGACCATGGTCTCGGTGCGGGCGAACGACTGCGCCGTCAGCTCGTGGATCACCGCCGCCTCGGGCAGGTTCTTCCAGTACCGTTTGGGCATCTCGCCCTGCATGGTCTTCAGCTTCAGGCGGGCGGGATTGAAGGTCGAGGCGTAGTAGGTCTTCCAGAAGTCCTCAACCTCGTCCTCGCCCGGAGCCATGTCGCGGGTGGCCGGCGGTCCGAACGCCAGCGCATCCCCGTCCCACGTCGCCGACCCGTCCGGCGTGAGGATGGTCCAGCGCATATTGGCGAACCGGCGGGCGAAGAAGGGCGCTGTTCGTTCCAGCACCCGATGCGCGGGCTCGAACCACGCCGCCCAGCGCTCTCCGTCCGCGGCATCAATCCGCCGAAAGCGGACGAAGGCCTTCATCTTGTGGCTGGCGCGGCTGACGTTTTTGGCGCGATCCATGGCCTCGGCCACGTCGGCGTCGGTGATCACCCGGATCAGATCGGGTTCGGCCCTCAACCGCCAGAGCAGCCGGTACAGCAGGTCAAACCGGTCCTCCGACCGATGCAGGATCACGGACTGCGCCAGATCGACGAAGGCTCGCGGGGTGTGAAAGCCGGTCTCCGGCTTGGGCGATGGCAACCCGTCGTCGAACAGGCCCGGTCCGCTCCCCCCGACCCGGAAGACCGCCTCGCCCGGCGGAACGCCCGCCTGCCGGAACGCCCGCGCGCCGGCCCGCCAGCCGTCGAAATCGGTCTCACCGGCGAGGGTCGCGACGCGCATTCAGAACAGACTCAACTGGACCGGCTGCACGGCCGGGGTCATCCGGGCGCGCAGATCGGCCGCGTCCGTCAGACCGCCCGGCGTCCAGTCCAGCGCGGTGATGAATGGCCGGACCTTGTCGATGCCCCGGCAAAGCCGCCCGATGTCCTCGAGCCGCAAGGTGCGCCAGCGGCGGACCTGAACGATCCGGTTCACCGACTTCACGCCAAGACCCGGCACCCGCAACAGCATCTCGCGCGCGCCGGTGTTCACATCGACCGGAAACTGCGCCCGGCTGTTCAGCGCCCAGGCCAGTTTGGGGTCGATGGCGAGGTCCAGCATGCCGTCGTTGGCGGCGTCGCCGATCTCAGCCGGTGAAAAACCGTAGAAGCGCATCAACCAGTCCGCCTGGTACAGCCGGTGTTCGCGCATCAGGGGCGGCTTTGACAGCGGCAGGATGCTGGACGAATCCGGGATCGGGCTGAAGGCCGAATAGTAGACCCGCCGCAGACCGTAGCCGGCGTAGAGCGAGGCGCTGCGGTCGACGATTTCAGTATCGGACGCGCCGTCGGCACCGATGATCAACTGGGTGCTCTGGCCGGCGGGCGCGAATTTCGGCGGTTTGGCGCGGTCCTTCTTCGCCGGCCGTGCGGCCTCGACCTGCAGACGCACCCGGCCCATCGCCTGTTTGATGACGCCGACGTCCTTCTGGGGGGCCAGTCGCTTCAGCGCTTCGTCGCGCGGCAGTTCGATGTTGGCGGACAGCCGGTCGGCGTAGAGGCCGGCTTCCTCGACCAGCCGCGGGTCGGCCTCGGGGATCAGCTTCAGATGGATATAGCCGCGGAAGTCGTGCTCTTCCCTGAGCGTCTTCGCGACCAGCACCAGCTGCTCCATGGTGTAGTCGCCCGAGCGGATGATGCCCGAGGAGAGGAACAGGCCCTCGATGTAGTTCCGCTTGTAGAAATTCAGCGTCAGCTCAACGACCTCGTCGACGCTGAACCGGGCGCGCTGGACATTCGAGGACGCCCGGTTGATGCAATAGACGCAGTCGTAGATGCAGAAATTGGTCAGCAGTATCTTGAGCAGGGACACGCAGCGGCCGTCCGGCGTGTAGGCGTGGCAGATGCCCATGCCTTCCGTCGAGCCGACCCCCTTGCCGCCGGACGAGTCGCGCTTCGACGTCCCGGACGATGCGCAGGATGCGTCATATTTGGCCGCATCCGCGAGGACGGCGAGCTTGCTGCGGAGATCGAGAACGGCCATTCGTTCACTTTATGTTCTCCGTCGCACGCATGTCGAGCGTAGCCGCAGGATAAAATGCGCTGTCAGTTTAGATAGTTGAGCAGGGAGACCTGTCGCAGCTGGCTGATCACCTGGGCCGAGGCCTGGATCGCAACCTGCGACAACTGCAGGTCGGTGATGGCCTCCGCCATATCGGCATCGGTACGGCTGGCCAGAAGCCCGTCGAGGGCGATCTTCTGGGCCTCATGCCCCTCAGTGATGCTCTCCACCTGTTTGGCGAGCGACCCGGTCCTCGCCATCTTGTCGACCACCGAAGTTCCCGCCTGCTCAAGCCGGCCCATCTGCGTCGTCAGGAAGGCTTTCTGCGTCGCGGTCAGCTTCCCGGTCAGCGGACCTGATCCGGGGGTCGCGTGATAGGTCTGGATGTCCCGCAGGATACCCAGGATCTCCGTGCCCACATCGTCAGCGAGGAAGCCCGTTTCCAGCGTGGTGCCCTCGGCGACGCGGCTTGCCGTCTTCAGGGTGTCATTGCTGAACAGCGACGCCACATCCGGCGCCGCCGCCAGGTCAGCGAGCGTGGCGGCGGCGACAGGGGTGGTCGAGGTCGAGGCACCGGCGAACAGATAGCCGCCATGGTGCCGCATATTCAGCCCGCCACGTGCCGACTGGAAATGAGACTCCAGCTCCTGCATCAGCAAGGCACCGGAATCGGTCGAAAGCGCGCTGCCCAGAGAATCGCGCACGCCGGTGACGGCGTCCTTCACCTGACTGAGGGCCAGGTCCTGCGTGGTCAGGCGGGCGCTGACGGCGGCGCTGGTGTCGATGAAGCCCTGTATCCGGCTCTGCGAGCCCTTCAAGGCGGTGAGGGTCTCGGACTGGCGACCGAACCCGGTCAGGTCCGTCGCGACCTTCTGGGTCGAGACCCGCTGCTGGGCATCGGTCGCCCGGGTCTGGGCGTTCATCAGGTCCAGCAGGGCCGACTGGTAGTTTCCGAAGGTTGCGACGCGGGTCATCAAACCATCCCCATCAGCGTGTCATACATATCCTTGGCCGCCTGGATCAGCCGCGCCGAGGCATTGAAGGCCTGCTGGTAGGTCGTCATCAGCACCAGCTCTTCGTCCAGGTTGACGCCTTCCTGCGCCGTCTGGCGGGAGCCCGCTTCGGTATAGAGAGCGCTCGCCGTCTCCATCCGGTTTTTCGACGCAGCCGCCTTGCCGCCGATCTCCCCCGACAGCTCCGCGGCGTAGCGGGAGACCGAGATACCGCCGCCCGACGATCCGCCGGCCGCCTGGAAATTCGCCGTGCGCTCGCCGGCGTCGGCAAGGGCCAACGCGCCCCTGCCGTCGCCCGTGCTCAGGGACGGGGTCCCGACAGCGGCGGACAGGTTCAGCTGCGCGAGAGACAGTCTGGACGGGCTTTGCCGGATGTCCGCCCGCAGCGCGAAGCCGTCCGCGCGCGACGCGCGCACGCCGCCGCCGAGGCCGAACAGCTCCGTCACGGACACGCCGGAAGGGACCTGGGTGGTGCGGTCCTCGAGCACCGTCATCGTCGGCGCCGGGTTGCCGTATCCGGTAAAGGACAGCGAGCCGTCGGCGGCCAGCGCGTAGGAGCCGAAGCGGCCGATGCCCGTCGCGGGATCGTTCAGGGCGGCGACCAGGTCTCCGACCGTGCCGCCGGCGGGCACCGCCACCTGCAGATCGCGCAGGCGCGATCCGGTCTCGCCGGTGAACCGGAAGCTCAGGGTCTCGCCGGCCGTGAAACCGTGCGGCGAGGCGGCTGTCAGACCGTTGTCGTAGAAGGCCGGCCGATCCGAGGAGACCAGGTCGTTGAGGCCGAAATAGTGCGAGAAGCCGCGACCGGCCTTTGCCGACGGGGTTGTGGCGCTATCCGCCACCGCGACGCCGTTGCCGCCCGTGGCCGCGATGGTCAGCCGTCCGTCGGTGAAACTGGCCGTCGCCGCTCCGCCCAGCTGGGCGTTGAGCACGGTCAGGAAGGTCGCCGGCGTCGCCGCGGCGCCGTTCACCGTCATGGTCCCGCCCGAGAAGACGATATCGGCCCGCGTCTGGATGACGCCGGCCGCATTGGTCACAGCGACGGTGGTCTGTCCCGAGAAGCCGGCGATGGCGCTCTCGAACGACTGGCCCACATTGCGGCCGGTCAGCCTGGTCGGTGCCGGCACGGCGGAGTTGGCGTTGTGCGCGCGGTTCAGTTCGTCCGCCGCATGGGCGACCAGCTCGGCCAGCCGTTCCGCCGCGGCCGGGGCCTCGATGTCCCTCAGTTCGACCAGACCCTTGATCTCGCCGGACTTGACGCTGTCGAGCAGCGACCGCTTCTGCCCGCCCGGCTCGGTGATCCAGACTTCGTTGAAGGCGGTTTCGCCGGTGATCGTGCCGGCGCGATTATAGCCGAGCGTTGCGGCCCCCTGGCCGGCCAGCAGGGTGCCCGCGCCGGTCCGGATCGAAACCCCTCCGACGGGCCGCGGCGCGACCCGGATGTCCATCAGCTCGGCCAGCTGGCCAATCAGGGAAGACTGGGCTGTCTCGGCGCCCGAGGCGTCGCCGTCCACGGCCGTCGCCCGCGCGATCTCGAGGTTCAGGCCTTCAATCTGCTGAAGCAGGTTGTTGGCCCGTTCGACCGCGCTCTGGATCCGGCTGTCGGCGTCTTCGCGGACCGCCTGAATCTGGCCGGCGATCCGGCTGGCCTCGTCGAACAGGGCCTGGGTCCGGAACAGGGCGTCCTGACGACGGGGCGAGGAGGTCGGGTCCTCGGCGCTGGCAGCGAAGGCCGAGAACACGGCGTCGACCTGGGAGAAGAAGCCGGCGTCGCCGCCCGGATCCCCGAACAGGGACTGGATGCGATCATAGAGTTCGTGGCGCACGCCCATGCGCGCCGACTCGGCTCCCGCGTTCAGGCTGGCCGCCTGCAGGAAGCGGTCGGTGGCGAGGCGAATGCGCGACACCTCGACCCCGGAGCCCATCCCCTGGCCGGTCAGGGTCTGCTGCTCCGCGATCTTGCGGACATAGCCGGGCGTGTTGACGTTGGAGACGTTGTCGGAAACGACGCGGAGCTGGGTCTGGGCCGCCTGGAGGCCCGAGCTCGCCGTGTTCATGATGGCGTTCAGGGACATCCGAAGGCCTCCAAAGGCGCGGCACCCGGCAAGCCCTGCCAGCCGACGCGCGCTTTTTGCCCGGCATCGCTTGAAGGCGGGCCGCACAAGTTACTGAAATTACGCGCTCTTGCGTTTCGCGCCTGGGTCATGAGCGACAAGGGGCGCAAACGCCGGGCCAACCGTGGGTCGAGTGTTCGTCCGGCCAGGGCGGTGACGACCGATCTGCGCCGGGCACCGGGCAAGAATCGTCTTCACGCGGCAAGTTTCGACTGAGCCATCGCCAAGGCGTGCCGAACGGGCGCGACATTTTTTCCTGCTTATTCCACGTCTTGTGGCGCCCTGATCAGTTGGCCCGCGACTTGCGCCAGCGGTTCCGAATGTCCGGCGCAGCAAGTGCCCTCGTCCCCCCTCGCTTCGGCGACCCGCCCCTCGGCATAATGTCCGCCCTCACCCTGATGTCCGTCATCGCGCCATCCGCTCCCAACGGTCCGCAAGGGCCGTCGGGCGAGGACGCGTCCGGATTCCAGGACCTGCTGACGACCCTGTCGGGCGAAGACACCGCCGCTCCCACGACCAAGGGCGGCGCGACCGATACGGGGACGTCGGTCGACGCCAGGACCGATGCGACGGACACCGACGGCGTCCTCGTCATGCCGACCCAGCCCCCGGTCCCGCTGGTCCTGCCTGCGGCCCCGGACGCCCCGGCCAACAGCGATGTGAAGCCCTCGGGGGAAGACGGCGGCGAGGATCGTCCGGTCGTCCTGCCGCCCACGCCGGCCGGCGCATCCGGGACTTCGGACGATCCGCCCGTGATGCCGCTGCAGCCGGTGGACAAGAACCCCGCGCCCAAGACCAACGACCCGCAGACGCCGCCAATCGTGTCCGACCCCCGCCCGGTCCGGGATGGAGTTCGCGGGCCCCTGATCGCCACCGCCCCCCAGACCGACGCCCCGACCGCCGCCGCGCTGGAAGCCATCAACGCCGAGGCGCGGACGGGCGCGCCGGCCGCTTCGACGGCACCCACGGCCCAGCCTCCGGTCGTTCCGTCGCCGGCACCGCTGCGCGCCCTGGCGGAACGCACCTCCCGGCCCGTGGAGCCGTCCGACGGCAAGTCCGGCGGAGATCCCCGGGCAACCGCTCCGTCCGCCGCCGCTCCGGCCGCCGCGACCGCCGTCCCGCCCGCCGCCTCAGGCCCGATGCCCGGCGCGGCG
>JAUYAG010000186.1 GCA_030693575.1 Brevundimonas sp.
GAACACATTCGCGGCCAAGCTGGGGCAGATCAAGGAGGGCGCAGCCATCCTGTCCGGTGACGACGTTCGCGAGGGGCTCACGGCCATCATCAGCGTCAAGCTGGAAGAGCCGCAGTTTGAGTCGCAGACCAAGGCCAGGCTGGGCAACGCCGAGGTGCGCACCCAGGTGGAGTCGGCGGTGGTGGAAGGGCTCACCGCCTGGCTGGAGGCCAACACCCAAGAGACCAAGAAAATCATTGAGAAGTGCCTCACCACGGCCCGCGCGCGCGAGGCCGCCCGGCGGGCCAAGGAGCTGGTCATCCGCAAGGGGCCGTTGGAGGGCATGGCCCTGCCCGGCAAGCTGGCGGACTGCTCCGAGCGCGACCCGGCCAAGTCCGAACTGTTCATCGTCGAGGGGGACTCGGCCGGCGGCTCGGCCAAACAGGCCCGCAACCGCGAGAACCAGGCCGTCCTCCCCCTCCGCGGCAAGATCCTCAACGTCGAGCGCGCCCGCTTCGACCGGATGCTGTCATCCGAACTGATCGGCACCCTTATTCTGGCGCTCGGCACCGGCATCGGCCGCGACGACTTCAACGCCGACAAGCTGCGCTATCACAAGATCATCCTGATGGCCGACGCCGACGTCGACGGCGCCCACATCCGGACCCTGCTGCTGACCTTCTTCTACCGGCAGATGCCCGAGCTGATCGAGCGCGGGCACGTCTATATCGCCCAGCCGCCGCTCTACAAGGTCTCCAAGGGCAAGCAGTCCCGCTACCTCAAGGACCAGTCCGAGATGGATTCCTACCTCATCGAGGAGGGCTCGTCCGAGGCCGAGCTGGACCTGCCGACCGGCGAGCGCCGCATCGGTCTCGACCTGCAGGCGCTGGTCCGCGAGGCCAAGGCCTTCAAGGCCGGCGTCGATCGCCTGTCGCAACGCGCCCCGGCCTTCGCCATCGAACAGTCGGCCCTCGCCGGCCTGTTCGACGAGGCGGCCGCCGACCCGTCGAAGGCCGCCGCCCGCCTCAACCTCTATGCCGAGGAAGGCGATGGCGACTGGACGGGTCAAGCGGGCGCCCAGGGGGCTGTGGCCTTCGAACGCGTCCGCCGCGCCGTCACCGAACGCATCGTGCTGGAAGAGGCGCTGATCCGCTCGCTGGACGCCCGCCGTCTGGCTGAGCGCTCGGCCGCCTTCGAAGGCCTGTTCGACAAGCCCGCCGTCTTCCGCCGCAAGGACAAGGCCGTCACCGTTCGCGGTCCACTCGACCTGCTGGAAGCCGTCCTCGACGCCGGCAAGAAGGGCATCGCCATCCAGCGCTACAAGGGTCTGGGCGAGATGAACCCCGAACAGCTGTGGGAGACCACGCTCGACGTCAACGCCCGCACCCTGCTGAAGGTGCAGGTCGAGCATCAGGAGGATGCCTCGGACCTGTTCGCCAAGCTGATGGGCGACGTGGTCGAGCCGCGCCGCGAGTTCATCCAGGCCAATGCGCTGGATGCGGCGGTCGACGCCTGAGGCGACTCAGGCCGACGGGACCCGCGCCTCGACAAAGGCGCTGATCGTCGGCCAGTGCGGCGGATTGGCCCGCACCCCGTCGCAGGCGATCTCCTTCAGGATGCCCGGGATCGTCCCGTCCCGGGCGTTCAGCCAGTCGGCCTCGTCCGGATACCGTCCCGTCTCGACGCCGTCGGGGCCGTATTCCACCGACAGGGTGCTGCGCCACTGCTTCGGCCCGCACTTGAACTCATAGGTGTCGACCGTGTGGCTCATGTCCCCGGCCTCGCCCCGCAGCGGCACGATGGCCAGCTGGATACGGGTGATGTCGCCCTCGACCACGATGCTGTCGACCTCGGCCATATAGGCCGAGTTGGCGCTGCGCGAGAACGCGTGCCAGGTTTCCGCCGCCGCCGGCGTCGCAAACCCCAGAATCGCCAGCCCCGCCAGTACGAATTTCATGATGTCCTCCCCGGTTCCCCCGGGGACATGATGCGCCGCTGTGCGGCTTTGGCAAGGGGTCGTCAGGCGGCCCGGCGAAGCCCCGCCGGTGCCCCCGCCAGCGGTTCGATCAGCCACTGCGCCAGATGCCGCACCACCGGCACCGCCACTCCGTCCCCGGTCAGATGGCAGGCCGCGCTGTACGAGCCGGGCAGTCGATAGCTGTCCGGCAGCCCCATCAACCGCGCGGTCTCCCGCGCCGACATCAGGCGGGACCGGACCTGCCCGTCCTCGACCACCAGCAGGGTCTGGCGGCTCGATCCGCCGCCCGGAGTCCGCAGGCAGCCGGCGACGTCGAACCGCACCTCGGCCCGCTGGATGCGCGCCCCGGACGCATCCCGCCGCGTCCGCCGGTACAGCCCCCCGACGCAGCGCTCCCCCGTCCGCCGCGCCGCCTCGACCTTGGCCAGGTTGGTCGGCGACATGAGTGCGAGCAGCCGCCCGGTCTCCGCCGCCGAATGCCAGCGCACGCCCGACGGTTCAGCCTCGATCACCGATCCCAGGCTCGCATTGGAACGCCCCGGCTCCGGCAGCCGCCACCAGACCATCCGGCCCTGCAGTTCGACCGGCAGCCGCTCGACCGCCCGGCGCAGGGCCGGCGTGTGAAACGGCCCGTCCGCGGTTCCCGTTGTCAGGGCCGGATCGAGCCCTGCGTCGTCGCGCACGCCGATCACGAACAGGCGCGGTCGTGACTGCGGCACAAAGCGGTCGGCGTTGATGACCAGGGCGCCGCACCGGTAGCCGGCGTCCGCAAAGGTCCGGCAGATGACCTCGAAATCCCGTCCACCATGCGAGGTCAGGGCCCCGCAGACATTCTCGACGGCCACGACGCGCGGTGCCCGACCGTCGTCCGCCAGCGCGCGCGCCAGGCCCCAGAAGTCGTGGAACGTCCCCGACCGCTTGCCGCCCAGTCCGGCGCCGACGCCGGCCAGCGACAGATCCTGGCAGGGGAACGAGCCCCACATCAGCGCCGCTTCACCCGGAAGGTCGGCGGCGCTCAGGGTGGCGATGTCGCCGACCTTGAGGTCCGCGTCGCCCCAGTTGGCCCGATAGGAGGCCGCCTTGGCCGGATCGAAATCGTTGGCGAACAGGCAGTGCCAGGCCGCCCCGAGGCCGGCGCGCACCATCCCGCCCCCGGCGAAGAACTCGTAATAGCCCCCCGGCGCGGGCTCTCTGACGGTCGATTCGGCCATGCGCGAACGCTGACGCGGTGGCGGAGGGAAGTCCACAGATGGTCCGCCGCGGGTAATTTCGGGGGCGCTAAAGCTTGGGAAAGGGTCGCCGGGCCATGGTCGGCGGTCATCACGGAACCGACATGTCCCCAGTGAAGCTTGTTCTCGTTGCCGCCCTGCTGTTCGGCATCGCCATCGCCGGCGGCGCGGAGGCTGCGACCCAGTCCCGTGAGAGCCGGGTCGAGCTGGCCCAGCGTGTCGAACAGCGGGCCGCCGCCACCAGCTTCCCGGCCCTTGAGGCCTTCGGCGAGGCCGCCCTCAGCCATTCGGGCCGTGAAGGGCTGAACCGGCTCTACCACGTCATGTGGATCACCCTGAACCAGGGCGATTTCGAGCGGGCCGAGGTCTGGAACAATCGCCTCGCCGCCGCCGCCCTCGACCGTCGTGACGCGCGGTACCAGACGATCGCCCGGCTGAACGCCCTGACCATCCGCTACGACAGCGGCGACACCTCCGCATCAGCCGAGATGGACCGGATCGCCCGCACCACCACAGACTGGTTCGTCAAGGCGCATGCCATGCGGATCACCGCGCTCGCACTGATGGATCAGGACCGCATCGGTGAGGGGCTCCGCCTCCTGACCGAAGCCGACGCCGACATTCCGGATGATGCACCCTATGCCGACACCGCCCGGGCCGGACTCTGGGAGGTGACGGGCATCGGTCTGATGAAGCTCAATGACATTGAAGGTGCGACGACGGCCTTCCGCCGCTTCGAGATCGACTTCTCAAACCCCGCCTATCCCCGCCCCGATTTCGACGCCCTCTACAACCTGACGCGCCTGTCGGTTCAGGTCGGCGACCAGGATCTGGCCGACCGGCTCTATGCCGCCCATCATCGCCTGTCCCGGCGCGCCGGCCTCGAAAGCCTGATGGTCTATGACGCCAATCTCTGCGCCATGGTGGCCGAGGGCGGTGACGATCCCCGGGGCGTGCTGAACTGCCTGTCGCCCTATGGCGCGGACCTCGGTGCGGCGGACTTTCTGGCACCCCAGATGCTGCCGTCCCGGGCGCTGGCCTATGCCCGTACGGGCCAGCTCGGACTCGCCCGCCGCGACCTCGCCGAGATCCGCCGCCGCGAGGCCGCCGGCCTGTTCCGCGAAGAGGGCTTTTCGGAAGTCCCGCGGGTCGAGGCCGCGCTGCTGTTCGCCGAGGGCCGTACCCGGGAAGCCTTCCAGCGGCTGGAGGCCTATCACAAGGCGCAGGATATCCAGACCGCACGCCGGTTCAGCGCCGGCATCGGACAGGTGACCGGCGACATGCAGGAGCAGCTGGCCGAACGCCGCCGCCAGCTCGACACGGCACGAACCAACACCCGGCTGCAAAAGGACGTCATCAGTTCGCAGCGATGGATCGTCGGCATCGCCATCGTCTTCTTCCTGACCGCGACGGGCCTGCTGGTCTGGCAGTGGCGGTCGGCGGGGCATCTGCGTCTGGCGCGTCGGGCCGCCGAGGAAGCCAGCCGGTCGAAGAGCGATTTCCTCGCCAATATGAGCCACGAAATCCGCACCCCCCTGAACGGCGTGGTCGCCATGGCCGACGCCCTGGCCCGCAGCGATCTGGGACCGCGCGAGCGCGAGATGGTCGATATCGTCCGATCGTCGAGCGATACCCTCGAACGCCTGCTCTCCGACATTCTCGACACCGCCAAGATCGAGTCCGGCCAGCTCACCATCGAACCGGCTCCGTTCCATCTGGCCGATGTCGTGCGCGAGACCGCCGCCCTGTGGCGGCCCAAGGCCGAGGAAAAGGGCGTCGCCCTGGTGATCGAGATCGCCCCGACGGCGGAGCGGCGCGTCCATGGCGACGCGGTGCGCATCCGTCAGATCCTCACCAATCTGGTCAGCAATGCGCTGAAATTCACGGCGGAGGGCGAGGTCCGGCTGAGCGTCGAGGACGCGGCGGATGATCGCGTCCGCTTCTCTGTGACGGACACCGGCGTCGGCTTTGAACCGGATCAGAAGGCCCGCATCTTCGGGCGCTTCCATCAGGCCGACGGCTCGATCACGCGTCGTTTCGGCGGCACCGGACTGGGCCTGACCATCTCGCGCGAACTGGCCGAGCTGATGGGCGGCGGTCTCGACTGCGACAGCGAACCGGGCGTCGGCTCCCGCTTCTGGTTCGAGACTCCCCTGCCGCTCGCCGAGGCTTCCCAGCCGGGCGAGATCGCGGTTTCAGAGACCGGATCCGACGCCGGCCCGCTGCGCATTCTGCTGGCCGACGACCATCCGGCCAACCGCAAGGTCATCGAGGTTCTCTTGTCCGGCACCAGCGCCGAACTGGTCTGCGTCGCGGACGGCAGCGAGGCCCTGGAGGCCTTCCGGGCCGGCGGCTACGACCTCGTCCTGATGGACATGCAGATGCCGGTGATGGACGGCCTGACCGCCACCGCCGAAATCCGCGCCTTCGAGCGGCAGTGCGGCCGGGGCCGTACGCCGGTCCTCATGCTGACCGCCAACGCAATGCCCGAGCATATCGAGGCCGGACGCAAGGCCGGGGCCGACGGCCACCTCGCCAAGCCGGTGACCATGGCCACCCTGTTCGCCGGCATAGACCAGGTGCTCACCGCCGCCGCCCCCGCGGAGGACGCCCGGGCCGCCTGACCGCCCGGAGACGCCCGTCATCGGCCTCATGGTGCCGCGCCACGGCCGCCTGTGAGGATCGCTCGCCCGATGAGTCTGTTCGCACTACGCGCGGGGCGCATTGCCCGGTGTTTTCGGCTAGGAACGCCGCCCACCGCTCGGAGCCTCGTGCATGATCCCCGCAACCGCGCCGACAGTCGGCATCGATTTCGGCACGACAAACACCGTCGTCGCCATCACCGGTCCCGACGGCGAAGCGGTCGTTCTGCGCTTCGACGCACCCACGGGCGAGGTGACAGCGTTCCGCTCGACCTTGAGTTTCCAGGTCCGGCCGGCCGTGGGTGGCCAGCCGGCGGAACGGGTCGTGGAAGCCGGGCCCTGGGCCATTGACGCCTATGTCGAGGACGCCCTGGAGACCCGCTTCATCCAGTCGTTCAAGACCTTCGCGGCCAGCGCCGCCTTCACCGACACCGTCATCGACAACCGGCGCTACAGGTTCGAGGACCTGCTCGGTGCCTTCCTCCTGCGCCTTCGCGCTCACGGCGGCGAACGGATGGCCGTCTTGCCGCCCCGTGTCATCGTCGGCCGGCCGGTGACGTTCGCCGGCGGCGCACCGGACGAACAGCTGGCGCTCGGACGCTATGAGGCCGCCTTCGCACGGCTGGGGTTCACCGACATCCGCTACGCCTATGAGCCCATCGGCGCGGCCTTCTTCTTCGCGCGGACCCTCAATGCGGACGCCAACGTCCTGGTCGCCGACTTCGGCGGTGGAACCAGCGACTTCTCGATCGTGCGCTTCGAGCAGTCCCCGGAAGGCCTTCGCTCGACCCCCCTGGCCCGCTCGGGTGTCGGCGTGGCCGGGGACGCCTTCGACTACCGGATTATCGACCATCTGGTGTCGCCGGAACTGGGCAAGGGCGGGGAGTACCGGTCGTTCGGCAAATCACTTCCAGTCCCGCAACGCTACTACGCCGCCTTTGCGCGCTGGGATCAGCTGGCGCTGCTGAGGGCGTCCAGGGAGATGCGCGACATCCGCGCCCTGGCCCGCACGGCACTCGAACCGGAAAAGCTGGACCGGATGATCGAGATCCTCGACGACAATCACGGCTATGCGCTCTACCGCGCCGTATCTGCGCTGAAGATGGACCTTTCGAGCCGCGACGAAGCCACCTTCTCCTTCATTGCCGGGTCCATCCGCATCGAGAAGCCGGTCAGTCGCCCAGAGTTCGAAACCTGGATCGCGCCTGACCTCGCGGCCATGGAGAAGGCTGTCGATGAAGCGATGGAGCGATCGGGACTGGCGACCGATCAGATCGACCGGGTATTCCTGACCGGCGGCACTTCGTTTGTCCCCGCCGTGAGAGACATCTTCCATCGACGATTTGGCACCGAACGGATCGAGACGGGCGGCGAGTTTGAGTCCATCGCCTCGGGCCTGGCCCTGATCGGGCTTGAGCCGGACCTGGATGTATGGAGTGAGCGTCGATCGCCTTCGAGGTGAGCCGGCGCGTCGAGCGGACCATCCGTCAGATCCTGGCGCTTGCCGCGGTCTCACCCGGCTCAGCGCAGATCGTCAAAATGGCACCGAGGGCCGGCAGGGGGGCTATGACACCTAGTCTCCCACGCTGGAGCCCGTCCGATCTGGGCAAGCCCCCTGTCATATTGCCTACGCTGACGACCGGCTTTTGGGCGGGATCGAAGAGGCGATGCACCCGGCTCGAACCCGGCACCGGCTCCGAGCGTTCGGTGTCAGGGTACGGTCAGCTTCCAGGTCCAGACTTCCGCTTGAAGGAGCTCTCTATGTCAGCGGCCCCTCCCCGATCAGAACCATCAAGACCCGGGACCTGATCAGACCCTCGATGACGTAATTCGGGCCCTACTCGCTCAGGCCGATGGAGATGCGCATTTCGCGCAGGCGATCTGCAATGGCGCCGTCGTCGACGGCGGATCGACCCTGGGTCTGGGTCACGAGTTGCAAGGCACGGATATGAACCCGCAGCGCTTCACCATGCCATACCCCGAGGGTAAGGAGCCCGTCGACTATGTTGGCGATCCCGCGGGTGATCTCGCCAACGGCACCGAGTTTCGCGGCGGCGGCGACTTCGGCGACCTGCACCGCCGCGTCGGCGAGTGTCCGGCATTCGGCGAACAACCTGTCGTCACTGTGATCGGCGTACGGCAATATCAGTTGCACCTTGGCGGCGACGAACGTCTGTATCTGGTCGGTGAGCGCCTCGACGCGCTTCTCGGCCTCCGCCACCAGCTCGCCGGTCGTTGATCCCCCAAGCGAGTCGAGAATTTTGCCCAGACGATTTTCTGGCGTGAAGATGCGGACGTCGCTCATCTTCGATCCTATCCAAACAGGGAGCTGACTTCATCTTGGGACATGACCCGGGTCGGGTCTGCAACGAGCGCTGCGGCAGAGGCCCTGCGCTCTTCGGCGTCTTCAGCGCGAGCCACAGTCTTGAACCGACGATCAGGTCCACAATAGCCGCTTGAACCGATGAAGTCGCGGTTGTTGCGGGCAATCCATTCGATGCGGCTCAGCAAGATCGTCGGAGCAATGGGCTTCTTGACGACCATGTTGGCACCCGCGTCGCGGGCCTTCGCGACCATGTATTTGGTCGTCGAGCCGTTGAGCATGACAATCGGAGCGGTGTGGTTCGGCTGCTTTGTTTCTGAGCGGATATGTTCAACGAGTGACGGCCCGTCCTCGCCGGGCATCTCAAAATCGATCAGGATAAGGTCAAACCGATCTGTAGCGACCAGGGTGCGCGCCTCTTCAGCCGACCTGCACCCCTTGAGCGCTCGAACCGGTCGAGGCCGTGACGGCGGCAATCGACACGCGCGCGCTGATCGAGCAGCTGGGCGGAGACGCGACCCTCGACGCCGCGGCGGAAGCCGTGCTGGGGCGGCTCCGGACCGAGGGCGATCTCGGAGCCCTGATCCACGGCGCGGATCAGGATCGCCTGCAGGCCGCGGTGCGGGACAGTCTGAGTGGTCTGGCCCGGAAGGCGACGGCGGGCGACGCCTTCAGCCGCGCCCTGTCGGACCTTGCGGGCCAACCGCTCACGGCCACGATGACCCAGGCTGCCTTCGAGACTGTCGCCGGTGCCTTGCGCGAGCTGGATGTGGAGAGCGCCGCCATTGACCGCCTGGGCGCGCTGATCCTGGCTGTGCCCCAACCGGAACCTGTCGCCCAAGCGGCCGAGACGCCTGCGGCGGAGGTGCGGGCGCCGGTCGCGCGACCGGCGCCGCCGGCGACCTCCGCCGCGCGGACCGAGGTCGAAGCGTCCGCGACCGGACAGACCATCCGGGTCAGCGTCGATGCCCTTGAGCATCTGATGACCGTGGTCAGCGAACTCGTTCTGATCCGCAACCAGCTGATCCAGACCCTGCGTCTGGAGCCCGAAAGCCCCTTCGCCGCCCCCCTGAACCGGCTCAATCAGGTGACCAGCGAGCTGCAGGAAGGCGTGATGACCACGCGGATGCAGCCCATCAGCGGGGCCTGGGCCAAGCTGCCGCGTCTGGTGCGCGATCTGGCGCAGGACCTGGGCAAGAGTATTGAACTGGTGATGCTGGGCCAGGACACCGAGCTCGACCGCCAGGTGCTGGAGCTGATCAAGGATCCGCTGACCCACATGATCCGCAACGCTGCGGATCATGGCCTTGAGGCTCCCGAGGAACGCCGGGCCGCCGGCAAGGTCGAAACCGGCCGCATCACCCTGCAGGCCCGCCACGAGGGCGGGGCGATCGTCATCGAGGTTTCGGATGACGGACGGGGCCTGCCGGCTGACAGGCTGCGGGCCAAGGCCCTGGCCTCGGGAATCGTCAGCCCGGCACAAGCCGAGCAGATGACCGACGTCGAGGCACGACAGCTGATCTTTCTTCCCGGTCTCTCGACCGCCTCCGAGGTCACCTCGGTCTCGGGGCGAGGCGTCGGCATGGACGTCGTCCGGACCAATATCGAGAAGATCGGCGGGGCCATCGAACTGGCCTCGGTCGAGGGCGGCGGCACCTGTTTCACCATCCGCATCCCCCTGACCCTGACCATCGTCTCGGCCTTGATCGTCGAGTGCTGCGGCGAGCGGTTCGCCATGCCGCAGTCCAGCCTGGTCGAACTGGTCAGCGCCAGCGACGGGTCCGGACGGACCATCGAATACATCGACGGGGTGGCGGTGCTGCGCCTGCGTGACCGACTGTTGCCACTGATTTCGCTCCAGACCCTGCTCCAGCTGGAACCGGTCGGGGATCCGCCGCCGGAGACCTGCATCATCGTGGCGCGGGTCGGTGCCTTCACCTTTGGCGTCATCGTCGACCGGGTGTTCGACACCGAGGAGATCGTGGTCAAGCCGGTCGCCTCCGTGCTGCGCCACCTCAAACTCTATTCGGGGGCCACCATCCTCGGCGACGGATCGGTCATCCTGATCCTCGATCTCAAGGGGGTTTCGGTCGAGAGCGGTGCCGGCCAGGTCGCCGGCAGCTCCCAGGAGGAGGTCGATGCTACGGCCAAGGCGGAGACCTTGTCCGCGATCCTCGTGTTCCGCGCCGCCAACGACAGTCTGAAGGCGGCGCCCCTCGCCAATGTTGCTCGCATTGAGGAACTCTCGGCCGAACAGATCGAGTGGATCGACGGCCGGTCCGTGATCCAGTACCGCGGCAAGTTGATGCCCATCATCGGTTCGGACGCCGGTCCCGCGACGGGGTGGGAGGGTGGCGAGCGCAGGCCGCTTCTGGTGTTCGCCCGCGACGACCGCACCGTCGGCCTGCTGGTCAATGAGATTGTCGATATCGTCGAGAGCGCCGTGACCACCGACATGCCTGGTGCTGGCGCCGGGGCCTTGGGCGGACTCATCATCGGCGGCGTGGCCACCGAACTGATCGATGTGGGATACTACTGGCGTCAGGCCCTGCAGGAAGGCGAAGAGGTCGCCCCCGCAACCGCCGCGGCGTCACCGATCACGGCGTCCCCCGCCGGCGGCCGGGTTGTCGGCGCCGGTGCCGGCAACAGCCGACGCCTGCTGCTGGTGGATCAGAGTCCGTTCTCCCAGCTGCTGCTCCAGCCGCTGCTGGCCCAGGCCGGCTATGAGGTGACGGTGGCGGTCGACCCGGCCGCGGCCCTCAGCCTTTACGACGCGGGCGAGCATTTCCATCTGATCATGGCCGACACGTCCGACCCCGCCGAAGCGCGGGACTTCGCGGCCGCCTTCGGCCGCGCCGCGAGCTGGCACAAGACGCCGCTTCTGAGTCTCGCGGTCCATGGTGCGCCGGCCCAGGCCGCGAGCGGCGGACTCGACCGGAAGACCCTTCTGGATGCGGTCTCCGACGCCCTGGCCGAGATGGAGCAGGCGGCATGACGGTGCGAACGAAAAGCGTCCTGATCGCCACCGAGTCCACGGCGGGCCTGGTCTCGGTCAAGGTCGGCAGCCAGACCTTCGGCGTACCGGTCCTGTGCGTTCAGGACGTGATCGCGGAGACCGTGATCAACCGGGTGCCGCTGAGCCCGCCCGAGGTCGCCGGGTCGCTCAACCTGCGTGGGCGCATCGTCACGGCGATCGACATGCGTTGCCGCCTGCGGATGCCGGCACGGGCACCCGACGACCACTTCATGAATGTCATCGTCGAGCACAACGGCGAACTCTACGCCCTGCTGGTCGACGACGTCGGCGATGTCCTCTGGCTGGAGCCCTCGGAATACGAGACCGGCCCCGTCACCCTGTCGCCGCACTGGCGGTCGGTGTGCAGTGGACTCTACCGGTTGGACGACGAACTGCTTCTGGTTCTCAATATCGAGCAAGTTCTCACCCTGGCTGGAGCAGCAAGCCTGGCCGCCTGATTCATCTAGTCACCAGCATCGCTCCCGACTTCTTCGTCGGGCATCACAAAGGACACGACATGCCGACCGCCGCCAACACCGCCTTGAAGGTCGACGAGACCGAAGACTTTGAAGCGCTCCTGGAAGATTTCCGGGGTCAGATCGACGCCATTCGCAAGTCTCAGGCGGTCATCGAGTTCGGCCTCGACGGGATCATTCTGGACGCCAATGACAATTTCCTGAACACGCTGGGCTATACGCTCGGCGAGGTCCGGGGTCAGCATCACAGCATGTTTGTTGATCCGATGGAGCGGCAGTCGCTGGAATACAGGGGGTTCTGGGAGCGTCTGGGCCGGGGCGAATCCGACGCAGGCCAGTACAGGCGGATCGGCAAGGGCGGTCGCGAAGTCTGGATCCAGGCCAGCTACAATCCGGTCCTGGACGCCGGCGGCAGACCGACGAAGGTGGTGAAATACGCCACCGATATCACAGGCGCGATGAATGAGCGGCGGGAGGGCCTCAAGGTCCAGCGCGCCGTCGATAACCTGACCAGCGCCGTCATGATGGTGGATCGTGATCTGAACATTACCTACGTCAACGCCAGCACCACCAAGCTCCTGAAGGGGATCGCCCCGGCGATCCGGAGCCTCTGGGCTGATTTCGACCCGGACCGGATCATCGGCGTCAGCATCGACAAATTCCACAAGGATCCGTCCCATCAGCGCCGCCTGCTCGCTGACCCTTCCCGGATGCCCTACAAGACCGACATCACCATCGCCGACCTCAAGATTCACCTTTGCGTCAATGCCACCTTCAATGAGGCCGGCGAACACGTCGGCAACTCCCTGGAATGGGCCAACGTCACGGAGGTCCGGGCAGCCGAAGCCCTGAACACGGATCTGGCGAACCAGATGGCGGCGATCAGCAAGGCCCAGGCCGTGATCGAGTTCGGCCTGGACGGCAGGATCGTCACCGCCAACGCCAATTTCCTGAGCACGCTCGGCTATTCACTCGAGGAAATCCGCGGGCAGCACCACAGCATGTTCCTGGCGCCGGAGGAGCGAAATACTCCTGAGTACCGCGCCTTCTGGGAAAAACTGAATCGGGGCGAGCACGATTCCGCCCAGTACAAGCGGATCGCCAAGGACGGATCCGAGGTGTGGATCCAGGCCAGCTACAATCCGATCTGCGACGCCAGCGGCAAGCCGATGAAGGTGATGAAATACGCATCCGACATCACCGCCCAGCGCAAGGTGGCCGAGCGGGTCAAGGAGATCTCCAACATCGTCTCCTCGGCCTCGTCCGAAATGCGGGCGACCGCCGAGGCGATGGCGCGGACGGCGTCCGAGGCTACCGTCCAGGCCGGTGCCGTGGCCAATGCCGCCCAGGTCGCGTCCAGCAATGTGCAGACGGTGTCGGCGGCCGGGGAGGAGCTCTCGGCCTCCATCTCCGAGATCGCGCGGCAGGTGGCGGAATCCACCAATATCACCCAGCGGGCCGTGTCCGAGACCGACACGACCAAGGCCGCCATCCAGACCCTGGCCGTCGCGGCGCAGAAGATCGGCAATGTCGTCACCCTGATCAACAACATCGCCGGTCAGACCAAGCTGCTGGCCCTGAACGCCACGATCGAGGCGGCCCGGGCCGGAGACGCCGGCAAGGGCTTCGCGGTGGTGGCGTCCGAGGTGAAGAGCCTGAGCGACCAGACCGCCAAGGCCACGCACGAGATCTCTTCCGAGGTCTCGGCCATGCAGGCGGCGACCTCGACCTCGGTGTCGGCCATCCAGGGGATCGCCGACACCATCGGCAAGGTGGCCGAGATCGCGGCCGCCATCGCCAGCGCCGTGGAGGAGCAGTCCGCCGCCACCGGCGAGATCTCGGCCAATGTCACCGAGGCCGCGGCCAGCACCCAGGAGGTCTCGGCCAATATCCAGGGGCTCAACGAAGGGGTGGCCCAGACAGGGGCCGCCTCGGCCCAGCTGCTGCAGGCCTCGGGCGAGCTGGCCCACCAGGCCGAAGCGCTCAGCAACGAGATGGAGAGCTTGCTCGGCTAGGGGCGAGGTCCGGCTCAACGCCGCGACAGACGGCCCCGTGGCTTGTCCCACGGGGCCGTTCTGCTTCCGGAAGACGGTCAAACGGCCGGGGCCTCGCGCCAGTCGACAATCCGGTTGACGGGTTCTGAGGGCGAGCCCGACTGCCGGGCGCAAACTTCCTAATTCCATGGGCAAAATACCTCCCGTCCAAGCGATTGACCTGCGAGGGATGGTATTGAGCGACCAGGTTTCAGGGGGGGCGGGCGCGCCTGGATCGGGCTCCGATTCGCGTCGCAGAGGCCCATTTGCAGAGGTCGCAAATCGCTTCATCAGTCAGGGGAAAACCAGTCGTGGGCGGATGTCAGGATGGATAGAGCCGAGTCTGAAGAACCGCTTCCTCACGCGAATTCTCCCGTGTCTGCAGGTGGGAGCGCGGGCGTTCCGGTCGGGCAGGAAGAACTCATCTGGCGGCTGAATAAGGCCCAGACCCTGGCGCATATGGGCAGCTGGGAATGGAACATCCAGACCGACGCACTGTTCTGGTCCGATGAGATCTACAGCCTGTTCGGCCTGCCGATCGAGGGCTTCGAGGCCAGCTATCCCGCCTTTCTCGAACGGATCCACCCGGAGGACCGCGCGCTTGTGGAGGAGGCCGTCAGGCGGGCCGTCGAGGACGGCGCCGACTATGCGGTCGACCACCGGATTGTGAGGCCGGACGGCGAAGTCCGCTTTGTTCACGAGTCCGGCGAGGTCGATCGCGACCCGGCGGGCGTTCCGCTGCGCATGCGGGGCATTGTCCAGGACATCACCCGGCAGAGGGCCGTCGAGCGATCCGCCAAACGCAGTCGGGACATGCTCTCGGGGATGTTGAGGATCTCGCCCGAAGCCATCATCGTGGCCAACGGTGAGGGACGGGTCGTCGTCTTCAGCGCGGGGGCCGAGGTCGTGTTCGGCTATGCCGCTCACGAGGTCGTCGGGGAGTCTGTCGAACGTCTCATGCCCGAGCGTTTTCGCGCCAACCACGGGCAACACGTCGCGCGGTTTGCCGCGGGACCGAACGACAGCCTGCAGATGGCCCAACGCACCCCTGTCCGGGGCCTGAGGAAGGACGGCCAGGAAATTCCGGTCGAGGCCTCGCTGGCCCGTATCGTGGCCGGTGGGGAGGTCCTCTTCACGATCATCGTGCGGGATCTGACCCAGCGATACGAAACGGAAGCCCTTCTGGTCGAGGCCAAGGAACATGCCGAACAGGCCAGCCGGGCCAAGTCGGTCTTTCTAGCCAATATGAGCCACGAACTCCGGACGCCGCTCAACGGTATTCTCGGCGTGGCTGAGGCCCTGGCCAGGTCGGCCACCGATCCCGCGCAGAAGGAGATGGTGGATCTTATCGTGACCTCGGCGGGTGCCCTTGAAGCCCTGCTGACGGATATTCTCGATCTCGCCCGGATCGAGGCGGGGCGCATGGTTGTCGAGACCGAGCCCTTTGATCTTATCGCCAAGGTCAAAAATGTCGCGGCCCTCTTCGGGGCGAGTGCGGAGAGCAAGGGCTTGTCGTTCACCCTGGACCTGCCGGAGACCGCGTCGCTGGTCCTCGCGGGCGACCGCAAGCGCCTGCGGCAGATCCTCAACAATCTGCTCAGCAACGCGATCAAATTCACCGAGACCGGCGGCGTAAGACTGGCCGTGGAGACGGAGTGCAGCAGCGGCGCCTGCCGGGTCCGGATCTCCGTCCAGGACAGCGGCATCGGCTTTGACGAAGAGACCCGGTTGCGGCTGTTTCAGCCCTTCGTACAATCGGACAGTTCAATCACCCGTCGCTTTGGCGGCACCGGCCTGGGTCTGTCGATCTGCCGGAACCTGGCCGAACTCATGGGCGGGACGATCGAGGCCCGGTCGGTCCCTGGCCGAGGCTCAACCTTCACCTTCGAGGTCACGCTGGCGCAGGCCACGCTCGAGCCGGTCGAGGAGGCCGCGCCGGCCGCGTGGACCGCGCAGCCGCTTCGCGTCCTCCTGGCCGAGGATCATCCGGTGAACCGGCGCGTCGTGGAGCTCATCCTGGAGCCCATGGGGATCGAAGTCCGCTCGGTGGAGAACGGCGAACTGGCGGTCGCCGAGGCGTCGGCCGGATCGTTCGACCTTGTCCTGATGGACATGCAGATGCCCGTGATGGACGGCCTGGAAGCGGTCCGGCGGATCCGGGGCAGGGAACGTGAATGCGGCCTGCCGCCCGTGCCAATCTGCATGCTCACCGCCAACGCGCTGCCCCATTTCCAGACCGTGGCCCTCGAAGCCGGCGCTGACGGATTCCTGACCAAGCCCATCAGCGCCAAGGTGCTGATCCAGAAGATCGCTCACCTCACCTCGCCCGCCGACGTCCAGACTGCGGCCATGTGACCGTCCAGGCGATCCGCCGCCAGTGTCTGGATCGCCCGGGCCCGTGGCTTGTCCACGGGCCGGTTCTGCGTCGGTGAGACGGCGGTCGTCGGTCCGGCCTGGCCTCAGGCGGAGCGCGCCAGCGGCGGCGCCGACCGGCGATACAGGCCGCGCATCCCGACGGCAGGTTCGATGGTCTGGCTCAGCCCCATGACGGTCTCGGCGCTGCCCAGGAACAGCGAACCGTCGAGGGCCATGGCCTGACTGAGTTGTTCGAGGATCTGGCGTTTGTGGTCGACGTCGAAATAGATCAGCACATTGCGACAGAAGATCACGTCCAGAACCCCCATCCCGGCGGTTCCCTTCAACAGGTTATGCGGCCGGAACCGCACCATCTGCTGCAGCACCGGCGACACCTGCCAGGCGTCGCCGTGCGGCTTGAACCAGCGCGCCAGACGTTCGGGCGACAGACCGCGCCGGACCTCGAAATCATTGTAGACGCCAGCCCGCGCCTTCTGCAGCACCGGCTCCGACATGTCGGTGGCGATGATCTCGATCCGCCAGCCCGCCAGCCTCGCCCCCATCTCCTGCAGGATCATGGCGATCGAATAGGGCTCCTGGCCGCTGGAGCAGGCGGCGCACCATATCCGCAGGCTGCGCGTGGCCTGTCGCGCCGCGATCAGTGACGGCAGAACCTCCGTGGCCAGCTGTTCGAACGGCGCGCCGTCGCGGAAGAAATAGGACTCATGGGTCGCCATGGCGTCGATGCAGCGCTGCACCAGGGCCTCCGGGGCACCGGCTCTCAGTCGGGCCAGCAGTTCGGGGACGCCCGCCAGTTTCTCGGCCCGCGCCACCGGCTCCAGCCGACCGGAGACCAGATAGGACTTGGCCGGCGTCAGGACGAGGCCTGACCGCTCCCGTGCAAGGCGGCAGAAATGATCATAGTCCGGACCGGTCATGCGGTGGCTCCAGTAGCGCGTCGGAGCCAGGGTCCGATCTCGTTCAAGGGAAGAATGCTTTCGGCGAGTCCGGTCGCGGCGGCGGCCCCGGGCATGCCCCATACGACGCTGGAGGCCTCGTCCTGGACGATGAACCGGCCGCCGGCCCGGGCCACCGCCTCGCAGCCCTTGGCCCCGTCGGATCCCATGCCGGTCAGCACGGTGGCCAGCAGGCCGGTCCCGAACACATGGGCGGCGGTGCGCAGCATCGGATCGACGGCCGGGCGGCAGAAACTCTCGGGCGGCTCCTGGTTGAGCCGCAGCACCGGCAGCGCCCCCTGACGGTCGACCACCATATGCCAGCCGCCGGGGGCGACATAGCAGCGCCCGCCCAGAATGGGCTCGCCGTCCTTCGCCTCGGCGCACGGCCGGTCGCCGGCACGGGTCAGCTGTTCGGCCAGCAGGGCGGTGAAGGTCGCGGGCATGTGCTGGGTCAGCAGGATCGGCTGGGATACCGCGCCGCGGAGGGATTCGAACAGGGTCAGCAGCGCCGGGGGGCCGCCGGTCGAGGCGCCGATGGCGAGGACCGTCGTCTTGCCCCGGACCGGGCGCGGGGGCGTCGCTGCCGACGGCGGCGAGACGGGCTGGGCCGGGGCTACGGGCCTCGACGCCGCCGCCCGGCCACGGCCGAACGCCTTGATCTTGGAGATCAGTTCCCGCTTGAATTCCTCGGCCCCGGCCAGGCCGCCTTCCGGCTTGGCGACATAGTCCGACGCCCCCAGATTCAGGGCCTTGAAGCTGATCTCGGCATTCCGGCGGGTCAGGGTCGAGGCCATGATCACGCGTACCCCGGGATGCCGGATCATGATCTCTTTCAGCGCGGTCAAACCGTCCATGACCGGCATCTCGATATCCAGCACGACGATGTCGATCTCGTTCCTCGCCAGCTGGGCCAGGGCCAGCTCGCCGTGGGCGGCCGTGGCGACCACGGTGATTTCGGGATCGGTTTCGAGCTGCCGCGAGATCAGACCCCGTACGACGGCGGAATCGTCGACCACCAGAACCCGGATCGGGGCAGGCTCCAGACGGGCGGCGGACGCGGTGATCATCGGCACAGAAATCTCTCATGGTCGGGTGTGGTCGCTGCACGGCGACCGGAGTCCGCGCGTTCGCGCCGAATCCGGTCAGGGAATTACAGCGGCCAGTCGTCGAGCGAGGGTTATCTGTTCATGGCTCCATTAAGATCGAGCAAACAGCTTTCATGACGACAAGTCGTCGCACCGCGAAGCTTCAACCTACACGGACGCGAACAAATTATACCTCACGTATCGTCGAATATACTTCGAGGGCGTGTCCGGCGGCACCACCCTCGAGCGAGCGACTTGCCTCTTTGTCGCTCGATGAATTACCGTGTTTTTTGGGTAGGAATCAAATAGCTGTGCCGGGGACCATGACTGCGATGACGGGCTGGCGTTGGCCTGCCTTGGTCCGACGGGACGGTCTCGCCTATCTGGCGGCGCTGGTCGCGCTGATCGCCTGTCTGGCCGCGCGGGCGGCCGCCGCGCCCCTGCTCGGGGACCGCAGCGGCCTCTGGCTGCTGGTGCCGGCGGTGTTCGTGGGGGCGACCCTGGGCGGGCTCGGCCCCGTCCTGCTCGTCCTCGTCCTCGGCACCTTGGCGACCGAGGCCATTGCGGGGGCGGCGGTCTTCACCCTCCCGGCCAACATTCTGGCGGTCGCGATATTCCTGGTGTTCGGCGTCGCCAGCGGACTCGCCGGCGATGGCCTGCGACAGTGGCGCCGCGAGCGGCGCGAAGCGGCCGAGGACATGCGGGCCCTTCTGGACGCCATGCCGGACGCCATGTTCGTCTTCGACGCGCAGGGCCGGCTGCATTCATTCAGTGCGTCGGCGGTCGCCCTGTTCGGTTGGTCCGAGCAGGAGATCACGGGACGCCCGGTGTGGGGTCTTTTTCCCGCGACCGCCCGCGACGAGATCCAGACCTGCATGAGGGCCGTCGAAGCTGACGGCGCGGAAGGGTGCTTCGGCGGCCTTCGCCAGTTGCAGGGGCAGCGGCGCGACGGGAGCCGCTTTCCGATGGAGCTTGCTGTGTCCCGGAGGGGCACGGCCAGTGAGCGGCTGTTCACCGGATTCGCGCGCGACCTGACCGAACGATTCGAGGAACAGCGAAGATTCCAGGCGCTTGAGGCCGACCTGATGCATCTGGCCCGGCTCAACGCCATGGGCCAGATGGCCACGACCCTGGCCCATGAACTGAACCAGCCGCTGGCGGCCGCGACCAATTTCATGGCCGCATCGGAGCGGCTGCTGGACCAACCCTCTCCCGACCTCCCCGTGGTCACTGACGCCCTTCGCAGCTCCGTCAAGCAGATGAGGCGAGCGGGCGACATTATCCAGCAGATGCGGTCCTTCATCGCCAAACGAGAACCCGCCCGGATCCGGGAAGACCTCGCCGAGGTGGTCATTGAAGCGGTCTCCCTGGCCATGGTCGGCGCCGATGGCATCTCCCTGAGCTACGATATCAAGCCGGACCTGGAGCCTGTTGTCATTGACCGGGTCCAGATCCAGCAGGTGGTGGTGAACCTCGTTCGCAACGCCCGGGAAGCGATGGTCGGGATCGAATGTCCGGCGCTCTCGATCGGCGTCCGCCGCGTCGGAAACCTGATGGTGGTGTCGGTCGCCGACACCGGCCCGGGGGTCGCGCCGGATATGGTCCCGCGCATCCTGGAGGCCTTCGTCACCAGCAAGCCCGACGGGTTGGGTGTCGGTCTGTCGATCTCGCGCGGCATCGTCGAATCCCACGGCGGAACCCTCTGGCTGGAGCCGGCAGGCGGGCCGGGCGCGGTCTTCAGCTTCACAGTGTCGGCGGTCGCCGCGGAGACTTCTGTTGATGCCTCCTGAGCCTGTGGTTCACGTCATCGACGACGACGAGGCGGTGCGCCAGTCGTTGGCCCTGCTGCTCACCAGCGCCGGGCTCCGGGCGCAGACCTATGACGGCCCCCGCGACTTTCTGGCGGCCCTGCCGGCCATGGCCCCGGGCTGCATTATCACCGACATGCGGATGCCGGGCATGAGCGGGCTGGAGCTCATGGTTCATCTCGGGACCCTGGGCAGCACCCGGCCGGTCATCCTGATCACGGGTCACGCCGACGTGGCCCTGGCGGTCGAGGCCATGAAGCGGGGGGCGGTGGATTTCCTTGAGAAGCCGTTCGATGACGCCGCCCTGATCGCTGCCGTCCGCAAGGCCGTTCACGTCGGACCGGTCGATGTCGCGCAGGACGCCGACGCGAGGACGGCCAGGGCGGCCGTCTCGACGCTTTCGGCGCGCGAGAAGGATGTTGTTCGCGGGCTTGTGGACGGCAAGACCAACAAGATGATCGCGCGCGATCTCGGCATCAGCGCCCGCACGGTCGAGGAATATCGCGCCACGGCCAAAAGCAAGCTGGGCGTCCGCACGCTTCCGGCCCTTGTGCGGATCGCCCTGCGGGCAGGCTTCTGAACCTGGCGTCGCCATTCATGGATGTGGAGCCCACCCCGGTATCCACCGGGGGGTGGCGGGATTCACGAATCGCCTAAGACACAAAGTCGTAATTCCCTCAGTAAGTGGAGTGGCTTGCGATGTCCTACAGCGTGCCTACCGGCGGACAGATTCGGGCCGCGCGCGCGCTGTGCCGGGTCGAGCAGGCGGAACTCGCCCAGGCCGCGAATCTCAGTGTCCAGACCATCAAACGCCTCGAGAGCTTCCAGGGGCCGGTGGACGCGACCACCCGCACTGTCAGCGCCCTGACGACGGCCTTCCATGCGTTTGGCGTCGTCTTCGACCTCGACGTCGGCGCGGGGCCGGGCCTGAGGCTCCTGGACCATCGGCTCGGTCGAGTGGATGAACCGGACTCCGGGAGAAGCCACCGTGGGCGGGGCGCTGACAGGTCACGCGACTCATAGTCGAAGGTCGCCCCGCCCTGCCTCAGGTCAGGCAAACGCAGCCGCCCACGCAGAGGCCGTCCAGCGGAGACGAATGCGCGCTTGCGGCTATGCGGCGGCGCGGAGTTCGGGATCGTCCTCGCTTGAGTAGATCGCTTCGATCTTGGCGACAGTGGCGTTTCGGATGATCTGGTGGTTCTGGAACTGGTGAACCAGTGCAATGTCGGTCCCGGCGATGTGCTTGAGGATGTGGGGAAGGCCTGATGGTTCGTCCCCGCTCAGGGCGACCTGGGCAGGATCGCCGGTTACGACCATGCGTGAGCCCCGCCCCAGCCGCGTCAGGGCCATGCGCATCATCTTCTTGCCCATGTTCTGCGCCTCATCGACGAGGATGAAACACTCGTTGAAGCTGCGTCCTCGCATCCGACCGAGCGGGGTTATTTCGAGAAGGCCGTGCTCGATCAGACGCTTGGTTTCATCCCGACCGATCAGTTCCCGAAGTTCATCTTCAATCGGCGTGAGTTGCTCGTCGTAGACGGTTTCCGCACGCAGGGCCGCCGTCATGATATCGCCCTCCAGCATGCCCCGCGGGCGGGTGACGACCATGCTCTTGAAATGCTTGTCGGCAATCAGATTAAGGCCGGCGGCAATGGCCAGATGAGTTTTCCCCGTGCCGGTGGGGCCGATCCCGAAGATCAGGGGCCGGTCAGAAAACAGCATCGCATTCATGAACGCGACCTGGCTGAGGGACATCGGGCGCACAGCCGAATGGATGCCGTTCAGGCGGAAGGCCAGTTCGTGTTTGAGCGCGTCCTGTACTGCGGAGACGGCCACCGAATTGACCATTGGCTCATTGATGGCATGGCCGGCCTTTGTTGCCTCTGTAATCCGCCGCATCATTTCGGCGACAAGCGATACAGCGATCTCGTCACCAGTCAGGCGTACGCCGCCTGGCACAGGCGAGATGGCAACGCGAAACGGCTTTACAGCGCGTTGGATGTTGTGTCCGGCGGCGTCGGTACCGGCAAACAGGATTTGGGCGCTCTGGGCGGCCAACTCGATATCCTGCGTGACCGTCCCCTGGTTTGAGCACGGAACCGAATTCACCGCGAAACTCCATCAAGGCGGGACCGGGTTTCCTTGGCGCAAGAACGCAGTCTCGCGTCGCTCCCCCGGAACTGCCGACAAGCTTTGCAGGAAAGGCTTCAACAGAGATTTAACCGGGAATTTCAGGCTAGGACGACGCCTCTGGCTCCGGGGGCCTCCAGAGAAGGGGGGGTGGATACAGTGCGGATAGCGCCGGCCCGCAGCCTGAAGCATCCGTTTGTCAGCGGAACAGCGGCATGTATCAGACGGGCAGGTCCGCTTTGGGTCGGGATCGGCCAGAGGCATCGGACCGAGAAGCGCACCTTCCCAGGCTCAGGCGGCATGGCTGAATGTCGTGTTTCCGGCGCTCGGCAAATGACCGCTTCTGTCGCCAAGCGGACGATGCGAGTGCTCCCGCAACGCCAAGGTGGGGTCCACGGCGAAATTGCGCTCGGTTTCCCAAATCTCCAGGGAGAAGTTGGGACTGTGGCCGGTGCAGTCGCAGCTTCATCACCCCGAAAAGGGTGTACGGCTTCCTGCGAGCTGCGTGAGACCTGGAGTTCGGCCTGGAGGCCGATTCTGTCTCCAGGTCATTGAGAAAATGGCGCGCCCGGAACGATTCGAACGTCCGACCCTCAGATTCGTAGTCTGATGCTCTATCCAGCTGAGCTACGGGCGCGCTTGGCCGCGAACGGCGAGGGCGGGTATCTAGCGGAGGCCGGGGCAGGGGGCAAGGGCTGTCCGGCGGGTTTTCGGTGATCCTTTCTGTTCGGCCATGGAAGGCGGTGGGGAGCGGGGGGTTTCGTTCGCGTGGACGGCGGGCCAAGGTGCGGCGCCTTCCCGCTTTCGCCTTCCAGTGAGTCCGCCATGATCGTCCTTCCGACCCGGCCCCTGCGCGCCGTCACGGCCGCCGTCGTCGCGGCGACGGTGGCGCTGGCGGGGTGCGCGGGCGGACAGGGCCTGCCGCGGGCTCCGGGCGGCTCCACCGCCCCCGCTGCGGCGGTTCCCGTTGCGCCAATGGCGCGCGGACCGTTCGTGGCGGCGGCCAATCCGCTGGCCGTCGAGGCCGGGCTGAAGGTCCTGCGCGAGGGCGGCTCGGCGGTCGATGCGGCGGTGGCGGTGCAGGCGGTTCTGGGTCTGGTGGAGCCGCAGTCCTCGGGCCTCGGCGGCGGGGCCTTCATGATGGTGTTCGACGCGGGGACCGGCGAGGTCACCAGCTATGACGGGCGCGAAACCGCGCCGGCGGCGGCGACGCCCGAACTCTTTTACGAGAACGGACGGCCCCTCGGGGTGGGCGAGGCCGTTCTCAGCGGCCGCTCCACCGGCGCGCCGGGGGCGGTGGCCATGCTGGCCATGGCCCAGGCGGCGCATGGGCGGCTGCCCTGGAATGCCCTGTTCGGCGATGCGGAGCGGCTGGCACGCGACGGCTTCGTGGTCAGCCCGCGTCTGGCCGGTTTCATCGCCGCCACCCGCGGGCAGGCGCGGACGCGCTGGGCCGACGCCTATTTCACCAAGCCGGACGGAACCCGCTACGTCGCGGGCGATGTGCTTCGAAACCCCGCCTATGCCGGGACCGTGGCCGAACTGGCCGTCGGCGGGGCCGAGGTCTTCTACAATGGCCGGGTCGCGCGGGAGATCGCCGCGACCGTGGCCGAGGCGCCGCGTCCGGGCGCGCTGACGGCGCAGGACATCGCCGCCTATGAGCCGATCGAGCGCGGTGCCCTGTGCCGGCCCTACCGGATCTACGTCATCTGCGTGCCGCCGCCGCCGTCCAGCGGCGTGGCGGTGCTGCAGCTGCTGGCCATGGCGGAACAGACGCCGGACATCGCCCTGGGCCCTGACAGCGCCGGGGCCTGGACCGCCTTCGCCCAGCTGCAGCGGCTGATGTACGCCGACCGCGACCGCTATGTCGGCGACCCGGGCTTTGTCCGCGTGCCGGTGCAGGGCCTGCTCGATCCAGGCTATACGGCCGCGCGCGCGGCGCTGGCACCGGGTCTGACCGGAGCGGCCGAGGCGGGGACGCCGCCGGGCGGGGTGCTGACCGGGCCTGATGCGACCCACGAGCCGGCGGGGACCTCGCATTTCGTCATCGTCGACGCCGAGGGCAACGCCGTCAGCATGACCACCACCGTCGAGAGCGTGTTCGGTTCGGGCCGGATGGCGGCGGGCTTCTTCCTCAACAACCAGCTGACCGATTTCTCCTTCTCGCCGACGCGGGCCGACGGGGCTCCGGCCGCGAACGCGGCGGCGGCGGGCAAGCGGCCGCGGTCGTCGATGTCGCCGATCCTCATCCTCGATCGCGAGGGGCGGCTGGTCGGCGCGCTCGGCTCGCCGGGCGGGCCCTCGATCCTGGCCTATAATGCCCGCGCCCTGATCGCGACGCTCGACTGGGGTCTGCCCGTCCAGACGGCGTTCAACCTGCCCAATCTGGTGGCGCGGGGGGATGGCTTCGGCGCGGATACGGAGCGGTTCTCCGAGGCCCTGCGCGCCGGGCTGACGGCGCGCGGCGTGACCCTTCGACCGAACGACAGCGAGACCTCGGGCCTGCACGGCGGCATCTGGCGTCAGGGCCCGAACGGCTGGGCCTGGGACGGCGGCGCCGACGACCGGCGGGAGGGCGTGGCGCGGGGGGAGGCAGTAGGCAGTAGGCAGTAGGCAGTAGGCAGTAGGCAGTAGGCAGTAGGCAGTAGGGCTTAGGGGGCCTCGAGATCAGCCGCAGTCTGGCTCTTCCCTGCTGCCTGCTGCCTGATCCCTACTCAGGCTTGATCGACAGCTGGAACGCAATCACGCCTTCGGACACGTCGGTGTCGACGCCCTCGCCGGCGCGCAGGCCCTCGACGCCGATCTCGCGATAGATGAGGCCGATCGAGCTCTGGACGGGCCCCCGCCGCATGGCCACGCCGAGCGAGGCGTCGCCCATGAAGGCGCCCGCGTCATGGCTGACGCCCGAGCGGGCGAATTCGCCGTCGCGATTGCGGGCCCAGTTGTAGCCGACGGCCCGGCCCGAGCCGGCCGCATACAGATACCAGCGCGGCCGCTGGCCGAAGGCCTCTTCGCCCTCGGGCACCAGCCGGTCGAGGTCGGGGCCGATGCGCAGGGTCGCTCCGGCCTCGGTCGAGCCGCCGCGCGAGCCGACGCCCACGCCGACATGGGGGGTCAGGGCGACATCGAGCCCCGACGCGGTCCGGCCCAGGATCTCGGTCCAGCCGCGGGTGTAGGTCAGGTCGTAGTGCTCGGCCTCATAGGCTGCGGGGTCCAGCGGTCCGGGCGGCAGGGGCGATCCATCGACCCGGCGCACGGGACCCTCGGTGCGCAGCCGCAGCCGGTCGTCAAAGGCGCTGGTCTCGAACCAGACGTCCCGGCTGGAGGCGACCCAGGGCGAGGTCCGGTCGCGCGAGGGCGGGGCATAGCCGCTCCAGCCCTCTTCGGGGCCGAAGGCCGGGCGGTCCGCCTCGGCGAAGCGATCCTCGCGGTCGATCCGCATCAGCAGGTCCGAGACCGTGGCGGCGGGTTCGCGCGCGACGACCCAGGGATTGGACAGGGCGACCTGGGTCCCGGGCGGGGATTCGGCGGCGAGCGCCGGGGCCGCACAGGCCACAGTCGCCAACACTCCGCACGCAACAACCGTCATACGCATCAACGGCCCTCCCGACCCGTTAACGAATGCAACCCTGCACGATGCAGGTCGCCTCGCCAACAGACTTTTGCTCTCGCCGACCAACGTCAGCCGCAGAGCGAGGTTCCGGCGTCACAGCGTCGGCGGTGCTCCGGACGCCCTATTGGCAGGCCAGGCACTCGTCATAGTCGGTGGGAGCGGCGCTGAAGAGGTCCGGCTGGTTGGGATCGACTTCTTCCTCGACCTTGTCCTCGGCACCCGCGAAAGCGGCCCGCTGAACCGACTTCGAGCGCAGATAGTAGAGCGATTTCACGCCCTTCTCCCAGGCCGACCAGTGCAGCATGTGCAGGTCCCATTTGTTCACATCACCCGGGATGAACAGGTTGATCGACTGGGCCTGGCAGATTTCCGCGGCGCGGTCGGCCGACAGTTCGACGACCCAGCGCTGGTCGAGTTCGAAGGCGGTCTTGAAGATCCCCTTTTCGTCGTCGCTCAGCTGTTCGAGATGCTGGACCGACCCCTCGTGTTCGAGGATCGAGTTCCACACCGCCTCGGTGTCGATGCCCTTTTCGCCCAGGATCCGCTCCAGATAGGGGTTCTTGACCGCGAACGAGCCCGACAGGGTCTTGTGCGTATAGATGTTGGCCGGGATCGGCTCGATGCCGGCCGAGGTGCCGCCGCAGATGATCGAGATCGAGGCAGTCGGGGCGATGGCCAGCTTGTGCGAGAACCGCTCCATGACGCCGCGCTCGGCGGCGTCCTCGCAGGCGCCCTTCTCTTCCGCCAGGATACGGCTGGCCTTGTCGGCCTCGCGGCGCAGATGTTTGAACAGCCGCATGTTCCACGACTTGGCCATGGCGGATTCAAAGGCCACGCCCTGCTGCTGCAGGAAGGAGTGGAAGCCCATCAGGCCGAGGCCGACCGAGCGTTCGCGCTTGGCCGAATAGACGGCGGCGGCCATGGCCGGCGGGGCGCGGCGGATGAAGTCCTCGAGCACATTGTCGAGGAAACGCATGACGTCCTCGACGAATTTCGGCTCCTCGCGCCACTCCAGGAACATCTCGGCATTGACCGAGGACAGGCAGCAGACGGCGGTGCGGTCGACGCCGAGGTGGTCGCGGCCGGTGTGCAGCATGATCTCGGCGCACAGGTTGGACTGTTTGACCGACAGGCCCAGCTCGCGCTGGTGCGGGGCCATCTGGCGGTTCACCGTGTCGGAGAAGATCAGATAGGGCTCGCCGGTCTGCAGGCGGATCTCGAGGATCTTCTGCCACAGGGTGCGGGCGTCGACGGTCTTCACGACCGCCTGGTCCTTGGGCGACAGCAGGTCGAACGTGCGTCCGTCGCGCACGGCCTCCATGAAGGCGTCCGAGATGTTGATGCCGTGGTGCAGGTTCAGGGACTTGCGGTTGAAGTCGCCCGAGGGTTTGCGGATCTCGAGGAACTCCTCGATCTCCGGGTGGTGGACGTCCAGATAGACGGCGGCCGAGCCGCGGCGCAGCGAACCCTGGCTGATCGCCAGCGTCAGGGAGTCCATCACGCGGATGAAGGGGATGATGCCCGAGGTCTGGCCGGCGCCCTTGACCTTCTCGCCGATCGACCGGACGCCGCCCCAGTAGGTGCCGATGCCGCCGCCGTTCGAGGCGAGGGCGACGTTCTCGTTCCACACCGACTGGATGCCGTCGAGGCTGTCGGCCACGGCGTTCAGGAAGCAGCTGATCGGCAGGCCGCGATCGGCGCCGCCGTTCGACAGCACCGGCGTCGAGGGCATGAACCACAGCTTCGACATATAGTCATAGACGCGCTGGGCGTGCTCGTGGTCGTCGGCATAGGCCGTGGCGACGCGGGCGAACATGTCCTGATAGCTCTCGCCGGGCAGCAGATAGCGATCTTCCAGCGTCTTCTTGCCGAAGTCGGTCAGCAGGTCGTCACGGGTCCGGTCGAGCTGGAGGGAGCGCACCACGGACAGATGGGGACGCGCAGCCACATCGCTGTCTGCAACCGACGGAAATTCCATCGTCTTCAACGCTTCACCGCCTGCCATGATCCGCCCCGAGTGCTTGTCGATACGCCAGATGTTGTGTGGTCAACATCATTACAGCGCTAAATGTGGTTCATGATTGGTTACTGGCCAAGCCCTCAAATTTTGAATGAGGGGCAACTTCATGGATGACATTTTCGTATCAGCCCTCGGTGTGAGTGATTCGATCTAGCCACAAACCTGCCGGATTCAGCCACCGTGGGGATTGCCGCCCCGACCAGCTTCCTGTGTGTGGTCCGACAGGATTGTGGAAATAAATTTGCGGTGGGAACGTCCCACAAGCGTGACCGTTTGCGACCGATGACTTCATCCCGGATTGTCCCCTTTGCTCGTCGGCTGTGGCGTATCGCCCGGACCGAAATCGTCGCGCTTGCCGCCCTGTTGATTGTGGCGGGAGGCATCATGACCTTTGTCGAACTGGCCGACGACATGACCGAGGCCGACGGCCGGGCGTTCGACGAGGCGGTTCTGCAGGCGATGCGACCCGGCGGCTCCGCGGACGGCTGGGGGCCGCCCTGGCTTGAAACCGCGGCGCTCGACCTGACCTCCCTGGGCGGGATCGCCGTCCTCGGCCTGTTCGCCGTGATCGTGGTGGTGTTCCTGATCCTGCAGCGCAAGCGGCTGTCGGCCCTGCTGCTGGTGCTGGGCCTCGCCGGCGGCGTGGCGATGAGCGAAGGCCTGAAGGCGCTGTTTGAGCGCGACCGGCCGCCGGAAGCCTTCCGGGCCGTGGAGACCATCAACGCCAGCTTCCCCTCGGGTCACGCCCTGCTGTCGGCGGTCTTCTATCTCAGCATCGGCGTCATGCTGACGCGGGCGTTCCCGCGGCGGCGGTTCAAGGCCTATGTGCTGGGCGTCGCCCTGCTGCTGACCCTGATCGTCGGCCTGACCCGGGTCTATCTGGCGGCGCACTGGGCCACGGACGTGCTGGCCGGCTGGAGCGTCGGGGCGGCCTGGGCCATGGCGCTGTGGCTGGTCGCCTATGCGGTGCAGCGCAGACAGGCGGTCCACACGGGCGGCCCGCACGACGAGACCTTGCCGGACGAGCTGATCGCCGATAGAGACCCGCCCGTCATCGGGGAGTAGCCGCCCGCATCTCTCAGCGGGGTTCGCGTCAACACACTTCCTCTCGCCCGGAGAGGATGGCGCGGAAAGTTTCTTGTGGCCCTATGCCACGCACGCGGTGCGCGGCGACTTGAGGGCGAGGTCCTCAAGCAGCGAGCGCCCGCGGCGCGAGCGATAGGACCCCAGGACATCACGGCAAGACCGCTGGCTTCGCAGGGTGCTTCCACGCGGGGGCCGGCTGCGGATGCCACTGGTCTGTCCGCCGAACCCCCGCGAACGATGATGTCTTGGAAGCCTTCCTTATCTCGACCGGCCTCGTCTCCATTGCGGAGATAGGCGACAAGACCATGCTGCTGGCGATCATGCTGGCGGCGGCCTGGCGACGACCCCTGCCGATCCTGCTGGGCATACTGGTCGCGACTCTCGCCAACCACGCCTTCGCCGCCCTGGCCGGCTCGTTGCTGGCGCGTTTCATGGACGGCGACTGGGTGCGCTGGGTCGTCGGCATCGCCTTCCTCGGCTTTGCGGCCTGGGCCCTGATCCCGGACCGGTTCGACGAGACGCCCGACAAGACCGAAAAGACCTTCGCCGGCGTCTTCTGGACCACGACCGCCGCCTTCTTCGTGATCGAGATGGGCGACAAGACCCAGGTCGCGACCGCCATGCTGGCCGCGCAGTTCCAGAACCTGCCGCTTGTCGTGGCCGGCTCGACGCTGGGCATGATGCTGGTCAACGGCCCGGCCGTCCTGCTGGGCGAGACGGCGGCGAAACGGCTGCCCCTGGGCTGGATCCGGATGGCGGCGGCGGCCGGTTTCGCCGCAACCGGGGTTTGGGTCCTGCTCGCGGGCTGATAGAACCCGGCCCTGCCTGAAAGTCCTGAATCGTATGCGTCTGTTTCTTCGCCTTGCCGGTGCCCTGGTCCTTCTCGTGCTGGTCGCTCTGATGCTGGCACCCGGCGGCACGATCGAGGCCGAGACGCTGATCTGGGACAAGGCGGCGCATTTCATCGCCTTCGGCCTGATCCTCTGGAGCCTCGGCGTGCTGTTCCGGCGTCTGCCGCGAACCTGGGCCGCGCTGCTGGCCGTGGCGCTCGGAGCCGCCGTCGAGGTGGTCCAGCGGTATGTCGGCCGCGACCCCAGTTGGGGTGACCTCCTCGCCGACGTGCTGGGCGTGGCGACCGCGCTGCTGATCTGGCTGGTCTGGCGCGGGTTCCGGCCGCGACAGGCCTTTCAGACCTCGAACACCTGAGGCCACCCGGCGCGTCTCGAGGCGTCCGATTTGTTTACGCCTTCACTGTAACAATCCGGACATTGGATATGGCCGGAGGAAACCGGTTGCGGGGTCATTGGCGTCTTTTCAGGCATGAAGCAGGTCGCATCGCCGGCCCGCCGGCCTGGGTCTATGTGCTGCTGTTCGCCGCCTCGCAGCTGACCGGCCACTGGAGCGCGGTGACGTTCGACGCCATCGCGATCTGGCTATCAAATGGCATCCTCGCCGCGGCGCTGCTGCAACTGCATCGCCGGCCCGCCTTGGCGGTGCTGACCGCCTGTTTCGCCATCAATCTGTTCAGCAATGTCATCCGCGGCGACGCCGGCATGCTGCTCTGGCTGAACGCGCTCATGAACATGGGCGAGGCCTTCCTGTGCGCCTTCCTGGCCCGCCGGGTCTGCGGCGCGGCGCTCGACATGCGCCGCCCGAAGCGCCTGCTGACCTTTGTCGCCTTTTCCGCGGTCCCCGCCGTCGTCGTGACGACCGCCGTCGGCTTCAGCCTGGTGATGGGGATGCGGGGAATGGGTCTCAGCACCGCCGCCGTGTTCAAGATCTATACCTTTGTCAGCGTGGAACTGCTCGGCCTCCTGCTGGTGACGCCGGTCCTGCTGCTGGTGGCGCGGGCTCACCGTTTCGAGGGCATGACCCGCGCGCGCGCGCCCGAGGCCATCGGTCTGTTCCTGCTGATGCTGGTCGTGACGACGGCGGTCTTCTGGCAGGACAATCTGTCCATCGCCTACCTGACCTTCCCGCCGATGCTGTTGATCAGCCTCCGCCTGTCGCCGACGAAGACCGCGGTCGCGCTGATCCTGCTCGCGGGTATCACCGGAGCGGCCACGCTCACCGGCCACGGCCCCGTGCATCTGACGCGACTGACCGAGGTCGCCGGCCTCGAGGGGGTCTCGCCCATGTTGCGGCGGCTGGGCATCTACAATCTGTACCTGCTGGCCATGGTCGCCACCATCCTGCCGATCTCGACGCTGATGACCGAACGCCGGCGGCTGGAGGCGCGCCTGCGCGCCCGCACCCTCGCGGCCCAGGAAGCCCGGTGGGCCGCCGAGGACGCGGCGGCCGCACGCTCACGCTTCCTGGCGATGATGAGCCATGAGTTGCGCACGCCGCTGAACGGCGTCGCCGGCTTCGCCGATGTGCTGGCCAGCCGGCCCGGCCTGGACGCCGTCGCCGTGCGCCAGGCGCGCCAGATCCGCCAGTCCAGCGACGGCCTGCTGATGCTGGTCGAGGACATCCTCGACTTCGCCCGCGGCGACGACACCCTGACCACTGAGCCGCTCGATCTCGCCGCCGTGGCCCGCGAGACGGTGGCACCCGGTCTGGCGGCCGCCGAGGCCCGCGGCCTCAGCCTGATCATCGACGACCGGCTTCCGTCCCACGCCCGCTTCACCGCGGACCGGCGCGCCCTGCGACAGGCCCTGCACCCGCTGGTCGCCAATGCGGTCAAATTCACCGAACGAGGCGAGGTCGTGGTGCGGCTGGATCGCGCCGGCGACGGCGTCTGCATCCGGGTTTCCGATACCGGCTGCGGCATTGAGCCGTCGACCCTGCCCGATCTGTTCGAAGCCTTCGCCCAGGGCGACGCCTCGATCCGGCGCAATCACTCCGGCATGGGCCTCGGTCTGGCGCTCGCCGCGCGCCACGTGCGGCGCATGGGCGGGCGGATCGACGTGGACAGCCGCGTCGGCGAAGGCTCGACCTTCATCCTGAACCTGCCGTTCGAACGCACAGCCGACGTCGTCGACGAGATCCGTCCCGCCGAGGCGTCCGCACCGGCCGAGGATTGCGGCCGGGCACCCTCCGTGCTCGTCGTTGACGATCACCCGGTCAACCGAGAGGTCGCCCGGATCATGCTGGAAGCCTTCGGCTGCGAGGTGGTCGAGGTCTACGACGGCCAGCAGGCGCTCGACGCCGTAGCGGAGCAGGTCTTCGATCTGGTGCTGATGGATGTTCGCATGCCGAACATGGACGGGCTGGAGGCGACGCGGCGCATCCGCGCCATGCCGGGTGCGGCCGGGGGCCTGTCCATCGTGGCCATGACCGCCGACGCCATGCCCGAGGATGTGAACCTCTGCCTCGACGCGGGCATGAACGCCCACATGGCCAAGCCAATCAACCAGGCCGGCCTGCTGTCGATGGTGAACCTGGCCCTGTCCGGCGACCTCCCGGCCGCCCGCGTGGCTTTCGAGGCCGAGGCGGCCTAGCTGCCATAGCGGCCCACCAGCGGAAATCGCTCGGCCCAGAACGCCGTCAGCTCCGGCAGGGTGTCGACGCGTCGCATGACCTCGCCCATGCGCGGGGCAACCTCATGGAACCGCGCGCGGTGCGGCGTCCAGCGGCTGGCGACCGAGACATAGAGGTCCAGAACCGTCAGCTCTGCGCCAAGAAGGAAACGCCCCGGCGTGATCTGGCTTTCCATCGCCGCCCAGCAGTCGGCGATGCGTTCGGCGGTGCGGACCTTGATCATCTCCTGCGCGGCCGGATCGTCGCCCGCCAGCCGCGACGGCTCGTCCCGGACCCAGAACATCGAATAGATCGCCGCCGGCACGAAGGTCATCCAGCGCAGGAACTGCGCCCGCCGCGGATCGCACGGCTCCGGTGCCAGCGCCGCCTCGGGATGCTGTTCCGCCAGCCAGATCAGGATCGCCGCGCTTTCGGTGATGGTCTCGCCATCCGGGGTGACCAGGGCCGGAATCTGCCGCATCGGATTGACCGGCGCGACCTTGTCCCGCTCGGCTTCGCCTTCCCAGGTCACGGCCTCGATCACGGTGTAGGGCGCGCCGATCAGGGTCAGGGCCGCCTCGACCGGGACCGATCCCGAGCCCGCCGCGCCATAGAGGGTATAGGTCATGGATGCCTCCTTTTCCGTGGACCAGGCTAGGGCGCCGGCCGTCGCTCCGCGCCTGAGACCTGCGCCTGCACCCATAGGGAAGGCTTGGGCTTGTCCCCAGCAGCATCCCCAGCGACCTGCGGCGGACATACCATATCTAGCGATCGCGAAAAAAGTGATCGCAATATAGCCCTAATTCGGCTTGGCGCCGGGGCCATCCGCCCGCATGGTGAATCCTCAATCCCGGATTCGCTTCCAGAGCCCCGTACCGATGAACGCGCACGTCTCGATCAAGCCCACCACCCCCGGCCTGCTCACCGCCTCGGCGGCCTACAAGCCGTTCCGCTATCCGTGGGCCTTCGACATGTGGAAGAAGCAGCAGCAGGTCCACTGGATGCCCGAGGAGGTGCCGCTGGGCGAGGACTGCAAGGACTGGGCAGCCAATCTGACGCCGTCGGAACGCAACCTGCTGACCCAGATCTTCCGCTTCTTCACCCAGGCCGACATCGAGGTCCAGGACAACTACATGGAGCGCTACGGTCGGGTGTTCAAACCGACCGAGGTCAAGATGATGCTGGCGTCCTTCGCCAACATGGAGACCATCCACATCGCGGCCTACGCCCTGCTGCTCGAGACCATCGGCATGCCCGAGAGCGAGTTCGGCGCCTTCATGGAATACGAGGCCATGCGCGACAAGCATGACTTCATGGGCAAGTTCGGGGTCGAGACCAACGGCGACATCGCCCGCACCCTGGCCATGTTCGGCGGCTTCACCGAAGGGCTCCAGCTGTTCGCCTCCTTCGCGATGCTGATGAATTTCCCGCGCCAGAACAAGATGAAGGGCATGGGCCAGATCGTCAGCTGGTCGGTCCGCGACGAGAGCCTGCACTGCGACGGCATCATCAAACTCTACCACGCCTTCAACAAGGAGACGGGGGCCGTCACCCAGGCCGTGGCCGACGACATCGTCGACTGCTGCCGGACCGTGGTTGAAATGGAAGACCGCTTCATCGACCTGGCCTTCGAGATGGGCCCGGTGCAGGGCATGACGCCCGACGACATCAAACAGTACATCCGCTTCATCGCCGACTGGCGCCTGCGCCAGCTGCACCTGCCCGAAGTCTACGGCGTCAAGGAAAACCCGCTGCCCTGGCTGCAGTCCCTGCTGTCGGGCGTGGAGCACGCCAACTTCTTCGAAGCCCGCGCCACCGAATACTCCAAGGCCGCCACCACCGGCGCCTGGCACGGCCCGGAAGGCGTCTGGGGCAGTTTCGACGCCATGATGAAGAAGCGGACCGAGGGCGCGGAGGCTTGATCGGCCCTCAGGTCCCCGGCTGAATATACGGTATCCGCCCGAAGAACCGCCGCTCGTCCCCACGCGGGTCGTTTTCCATACGGGGCGGCAGGTCCATGACCATGGTCTCGCGCCGCGCCAGCGAATAGGGCGTCCAGCGCGGCAGGCCGGCGTGGTTCGGATCGCCGGTGCGGGCGAAGGCCAGAAGGGCGTCGCTCATCCGGTCGGACATGGCCTGCGCCTCCGGTCCGACCGCCCCCGACCCCTCGGCGGCGACATTGTCCAGCATCAGCGGAATGTCCGAGGTGTGGAAGGCACCGGTCCGGCCGTTCGGCATGCGCGAGGCCCAGTCCAGTTGATAGACGAAGGCGGGCGAGCCCTGCGCCGCCCGCATCTCGGCCTCGATCACGGCGGCGCGCCAGCTGCGGGCGGCGGTGGTGGCGCGGATCAGGACCTGATCCGGGCTCATCTCCGGATGCTCTCGCCGATACCAGGCCACGACCTCTTCCGGCGCCACATCGATCCGCATCTGCGACGGCGTCAGCCGGGCGGGCAGGGCGTCCCAGGTCAGGCCCGCATTGGCCGGGTCGCCGCCGAGGAAGGCCAGCGTCTCCTCGCGCGTGTTGCCAATCATCATCGGTATCGCCGCCGACTGCGGCGCGGCGTCCGGCCAGAACGGGTGCCGGGTCAGGCTGCGCCCGTCCAGCACCGGCCCGAAATACAGCGAACCGCCGAGGATGGGGTCGGTCGCCCCCGCGGCCTCGATCAGCCGCTCGACCGGCATCGTCCTGACCGCGTCGATCCGGTCGGGCGTCAGGCCCAGCGCTTCAAGCCAGACCTCGGCCCGACGCGTGGCGTTCAGCGGCCCCGAGGCCGTCACCTGCTGGCCGCTCATGGTCACGGCCCGGTGAAACAGGCCGACGGCGGCTGGCATGGCCATCAGGGTGGCGATCTTGGCCCCGCCGCCCGACTGGCCGACCACGGTCACGCAGCCGGGATCGCCCCCGAAGGCCGCGATATTGTCCCGCACCCACTGCAGCGCCAGCACCAGATCCAGCTGGCCCAGATTGCCGCTGTCCTCGAACCCCGGAGCCAGCCGCGCCAGCGAGGCATACCCCAGTGGCCCCAGCCGGTGGTTCACCGTCACGACGACCACATCGCCCTTCGCAGCCAGCCGCGCCCCGTGGGTCAGTGGACTGGACCCCGATCCGGTCGAATAGGCCCCGCCGTGGATATAGACGATCACCGGTCGCCGCCCGGCGTCCAGCTTCGGCGTCCAGACGTTGAGCCGCAGGCAGTCTTCGGACTGGTCCGGCTCGTTCCCGCGTTGGGGGGAGGCGGGTCCGTACTCTACGCCGGGAAGGGGTTCGCGCCATGAGGCCGGCGGGATCGGCGGCTGGAACCGCCGCGGGCCCGTGTCCGCGCCGTACGGGACGCCCTTGAACGCCAGCACCTCGCCCTCGAACCGGGCGCTGACCGGGCCGTGACGGGTCGCCGCGAGTACGCTGATCGAGCGGGCTCTGGCCGGGATCGCCGGGGCGACAAGCGCCGCCCCCGCCGCCAGCCCCAGCCCCCGTCGGGTCAGATGCCCGCGTACCACTCGTACCCCCGGTCTTCCCAATAGCCACCCTTGCCGCCGCCTATGTGGGCGAAGCTTTCGACCGCCTCGATCCGCCGGATGTATTTGGCATGCTTGTAGCCCAGCTGCCGCTCGACCCTGAGCCTCAGCGGCGCGCCATGCGGGACCGGCAGTACCGCTCCGTTCATCGCCCAGGCGAGGATGGTCTGCGGGTGCCGGGCGTCGATCAGGTCGATGCTCTCATAATAGCGCTCCCCGTCCTCGGTCTGGGTCAGGGCGTCGAAACAGTGGAAGACGATGTAGCGCGCCCCGGGCTTCAGCCCGGCCTCGTCCAGCAGCGTCTCCAGCCGCACCCCGGTCCATTCGCCGATCGAGGTCCAGCCCTCGACGCAGTCGTGTTTGGTGATCTGGCTCTGCGACGGCCGCGCGCGCAGCTCGGCCAGGCTCAGCGACAGGGGCCGTTCGACCAGGCCGTCGATGACCAGCCGGTAGTCGGCGAACTCATTGTCCCTGAGCGCCTTGTAGTCGGCGGCGGCGGGGCTGATGGAGCCGTTGGCCCTGAAGTCGGGCGAGATCTCCGCGCGGCTGTAGGTCGGGGCCAGGGCGTCGCGGGGGATCAACAGCCGTTGCGTCCGCCGCGTCAGGCCTTCGCCCATCCGTCGCGCCTGTTCAGCCAGACTGGTCCCCGCCTGACCGCAGGCCGAGAGCAGGGCGGTCGCGGCCGTGGCGACGGCGCCGGTCAGCCAGTGGCGGCGGTTCATGGCGCGTCTCCCGCATCGGTCGGCGGCTTGCGCCGCAGCTTCGGTCCGGCGGTGGAACCGGGCGGCTCGATCACGAACCAGCCGGTGATCATCGACCGCATGTTGTTGAACAGGCCGGTCCAGATCACCAGCCCGACATGGATGACGATGAAGCCGACGATCAGCCCCGCCGAGATGAAGTGCAGCGTCCGCGCCGACTGCCGCCCGCCCATCAGATCCAGCAATATGCCGCCGATGGCGTTGAAGCCCGGCGACATCGACAGGCCGGTGATCAGCATCATCGGCAGGACGATCAGGATCATGGCCAGATAGGTCAGCTTCTGGATGACATTATAGGTCCGGGCGTGGTCGTCGGTCGGGAAGTGGAAGCGCGCGTGCTCCGCCACCGAGGGACCGATGCCCTTCAGGTCCGCGCCCGTCGGCCACAGCCTGCGGCCGAAGCGGCGGGTGAACAGACCCAGCAGCAGATAGAGCAGGCCGTTCAGCACGAAGATCCAGGCGAACAGGAAATGGTAGTTCCGCGCCTCCGCGAGGTTTCGCCCCTGCGGGATCAGCAACCAGTTCGGAATCTGGGGAATGCTGAGCCAGGGGTCGGCGAAGGTCGACCGAATGCCCCAGTACAGATGCGGGTGCGCCAGCAGGATGTTGAGCCCGCTCATGATCAGCACGACGACCGCCACGACATTCAGCCAGTGCGCCAGCCGCACCCAGGCCGGATGACGCCATGTGTCCGTGCGGCCGCGCGGCAGTGCGCGGTCCGCGTGACGTCTGGATGTTTGGGCCGAAGGCTCGTCGGCGATGTCGGTCATGGTCATCCCCCGGGGCCGGCGCCGCTCAGCCCGACGGTCTCATGACCATGGGCAGGGCGCAACGCCGCAGACCCTGTTACGAGGCGTCCGGCCTCAGGGTTTCAGACCCGGCGTCAATATCCCGGCGTGCGGGTCACGCAGGAGCGGGGCGAGCGCTGGCAGGCGGCAACCTCGGCGGCCCAGGCGGCGCGATCGCGTTCGTAGCGAAGGCGGGCGGCCTCCGCGGCGGCGGCGTCGGCTTCCCACTGGGCGCGCTGGGTCTCCAGCCGGGCGGTCTCGGCGCGCCAGCGGGCGTCCTCCGCCTGCCAGGCGGCCGTGCCTTCTATCTCGCGGCGTTCGGCGGCGTTGTTGCGGGCGGCGATCTCGGCGTTCAGGCGGATGGTCTCGGCGACCTCGGTCGGGTCCTGCTGGGTCTCCGGCGCGGCGCTGTAACTCTCGCCGCGCTGGCGCAGCCATTCCTCGGAGCCCGGTGCCGGCGCCGCCGGCGGGGCGGCGGGTGTGGTGGTCTGCAGGGACGTCTTGCCCCGGACGGGCACCTGGGGCGCGGTCGTCTGGGCGACGACCGGCGCGGCCGCCAGCAGCAGGGCGGTCACGGCGGCGAGGGTGAAGCGGGTCATGCGGGACCTCCAGAACGGAAAAGCATCAAGCGAAGCTGGGCGGCAGCGCCCGGCGGCGCCAGTGATAACGCCGATCGGGCGATTTGGTCTCGTCAGTGTGGCAGCCGCAGGGCGAAGGTCGTGCCCGTCGGCCCTGTCTCGACCAGGGTCAGCGAGCCGCCGTGGCTGGCGGCCAGTTCGCGCGAGATGGCGAGCCCGAGCCCGGCCCCTTCGGAGGCCCGGCCGCTGACGAAGGGTTCGAAGAGGCTTTCCGACAGTCGCGGTGGAATACCGGGGCCGTCGTCTGCGATCTGGATGACGCAGTCGCCGTCGCCGGTCGTGACGGTGACGCGGACCATGCCCTTGCGTCCGGCGCGGCGGGTCGGATCGCTTTCGATGGCCTGACGGGCGTTGCGCATCAGATTGACCAGCACGCGGTGCAGCTGGTCGGAGTCCGCGTGCAGGTTCAGTCGCGCCGGGATGGACTTCTTCAGGTGAACGCCCTCCGCCGTCAGCCCGGCGTCCTCGGCGGCCGCCTCGATCGCGGAGGCCAGCGGGATGCGCACGCGCTGGGGCGGCGGTTCCTCGCTCTTGCCGTACTCCAGCACATTGCGCGACAGGGCGGCGGCGCGGCCCAGGGCCCGTTCCAGCCGCGGCAGGACGCGGGCCACTTCAGGGTCGGGCGAATCGGCCAGTCGCTCGGACGCCATCTGGGCCGAGGTCAGCATGTTGCGCAGGTCGTGATTGATCTTGGCCACCGCCTCGCCCAGCGCCACCAGACGGGCGCGGGAGCGCAGCGAGACGCGCACCTCCTCCTGCATCCGGGCCAGTTCGCGCTCGACCCGGCCAATCTCGTCGTGACGGTCACTGGGCGGATCGCCCTCCGCCTCGGGGTCGAGGGCGAAATGCTCGATCGAGCGGGTGACGCGCCGCAACGGCTGCAGGACCAGAAAGGCCAGACCGCCGTACAGCAGCCCGCCGGCCACCAGCGAGATGAACAGCGACGTCAGCAGGCTGTTGAGCAGGAAGGCCCCCAGCTCGACCTTCAACGGCTCGGCGGGCGCCAGGATCTCGATGAAGTCGCCCGAACGATAGCGCGGCCGGGCCTGGACCCGGATGGACCGGTCGGGGTGGCCGAACAGGGTGCGCCAGGGATCGGCGATCCGCGTCAGCGGGCGGCTCTGGCGCAGGTCGATCAGGTCGGGCGTTCGGGGCAGGTTGGGGGCCTGCAACAGCAGCCGGCGCACGCCCTGGTCGCCCACCACCACCGCCTGCACCCCGCCGATGGCCAGCAGCTGTTCGGCGGCGTCGTCCTCGACCGCGGAATAGGGCAGGGCTTCAACCCCGACCGAGGCCAGCTCCGCCGACTGCAGCCGGTCCAGCAGCCAGCGCTCGTGGAAGCTCGCCGCGCTGGGGACGATGATCAGGATCTCGACCACCACGGTGAAGATGAAGGTCAGGAGCAGCAGCCGCCAGGCCAGGGCGTCAGGGGCGTGGAACTTCAGCCGCTCGCGCCAGTCGGCGGGCAGGCGCAGTCCCCTGCGAAGGGCGCCAAGGAGGGGCCGGAACCGGTTCATACGGCGCTTGACGCAAGGCTCGGGCCAGGAGCTGCGCCGCTCATGTCAAACCCCTCGCACGGAAGAATTTCTGCATACCCTTCATCGCAAACGGCAGCACCACCGCCAACACGAAGACGCCCGCCATCGGGGCCCAGAACTGGCCGAACAGGGCCTGGAAGTCCGGGTCGGGGTTGGTGGCCAGCAGTTGGTTCAAGCGCGCGCCGATCCAGCAATAGATGATGTGGGCCGGCAACAGGCCGATCACCGTGGCGACTGTGTAGGGGGTCAGCCGCACGGCCATGACCCCTGCCGCGACATTGATCATATGGAACGGCACCACCACGGCGAGGCGGGACGCCAGCACATACCAGAAGGTGTCGCGGTCGATGGCGTCGCAGATCTTCTTCATCAGGCCCAGGTCACGGGCGGCCTTGCGGCGCAGCGCCTCTCCCAGCGCCGATCGTGCAACGGTATAGACAATCAGGGCGCCGGCCGTGGCGGCCAGGGATGTCGAGAGCCCGCCCACCCACGGCCCGAACAGATAGCCCGCCGTGATGGTGACGAAAAAGACGCCGGGCACAACGCTGGCCGTCAGGACGGCGAACACAGCCATCAGGATCAGCAGGCTGACGAGATAGTTCTGGGCGGTGAAGTCCCGGAAAGCCTGGCCATGGTCGCGCAGTGTCTCGAGCGACAGATAGCGGTTCCAGCCCATGGCGAAGATCAACGCGACGACGCCGGCCAGCAGTATCAGGGGCAGAAAGCGTTTGATCCGGTCCATTGTCTCTCCGCAGACGGGCCGTCGGCGTTGACACCGTGGGCCCTGCCGCTTATACGCCCGCCCTTCCCGCGACGGACGCCTTCCGCCGCCTTTTTGTTTTCAGTCCCAGGAGCCGAACGTGAAACGGACCTATCAGCCGTCGCGACTCGTGCGCAAGCGCCGACACGGCTTCCGTTCGCGGATGGCCACCAAGAACGGTCAGAAGATTGTTGCGCGGCGTCGCGCCAAGGGCCGCAAGCGCCGGACGGCCTGATCGTCCGGCGCCCGGGTCCGGGCGCATGAGCGACCCTTTCAAAATCGAACGCATGACTTCGCGGCCCCAGTTTCTGGCGGCCGCGAAGGGCGTTTCCGAGGCTCGCGGCGCGGTGGTTGTCCAGCGGCTGGACCGCCACGACGGCGTCTCTACGGTCCGGCTGGGCTTCACCGCCACGCGCAAGGTCGGCAACGCCGTGATCCGCAACCGCGCCAAACGCCGTCTGAGAGAAGCCGCCCGCGCCGCGGCGCCCCTGTTGGCGGTCCCCGGCAGCGACTATGTCTTCGTCGCCCGCATGGGCACGGCGGACCGTCCCTGGGACCGTTTGCTTGACGATGTGAAATCGGCGCTTACAAGGCTCGCGACCCCGCGACCGGCGCCCAAGACCGCGCCTTTGACGTCCGCCAACGCCGGCCAGGATTCCTGAACTCCATGCCTCCACACGATAACAGCCGAAACACGATCCTCTTCGTCGTGATCGCCGGCATCATGCTGCTGGCCTACAGCTTCTTCGTGATGGAGCCCCAGGCCGCGAAGCGGAAAGCGGCCCAGCAGGCCGCGGCCGAACAGACCGTCGCCGGCCCGACCGCCGGAACGACGGGCGCATCGCCCGCCGCCGTCGCCGTCTTCACCGAGGACCGGACCGTCGCCCTCGCCCGCGGCGGCGCCCGCATCCCGATCCAGACCGGAACGGTGACGGGTTCGCTGTCGCTGCGCGGCGCGCGCATCGATGACCTGTTCCTGACCGGCTACCAGGAAACCAACGAAGCCGGTTCGCCGCCGGTCGAGCTGTTCCGCCCCGAGGGTATGCGCCACGCCTATCAGGCCCAGTTCGGCTGGAACGGCCCCAACGTCCCCGGCGGCGTGCCCGGACCCCAGACGCCGTGGCGTCTGACCGAAGGCGCGACCCTGACGCCGACCACGCCGGTCACCCTGACATGGGACAACGGCGCGGGCCTGCGCTTCACGCGCCGCATCGCCGTCGACGCCCAGTATCTGTTCACGCTCACCGACACCGTCGCCAACTTCAGCACCCAGCCGATCACCATCGCGCCTTGGGGCCGGATCGAACGGCAGGGCGTTCCGGACGACCTGGGCCGCCAGCAGGTCCTGCACGAAGGGGGCATCGGCACCTTCGGTTCGGACGGAAAATACACGACCCAGCAGCTGAAATACCAGGCCTGGGCCAAGAAGCCGGTGCAGGAGCACACCTCGACCGGCGGCTGGATGGGCATCACCGACAAATCCTGGCTGGCCGCCCTGATCCCGCATCAGGACGAGCAGATCGAG
>JAUYAG010000075.1 GCA_030693575.1 Brevundimonas sp.
CCAGCCGGGCCAGGGCCTCGGGCGCGGGCCCGTCCAGCGACAGGATGGTCCTTTCCGGTGAGCCATCGGCGAACAGGGCCGCGCCGGACCCGACCAGCACCGCCCCCTCGCCCATCGTCCCGATCCGGGCCGCCGCCGCCTCGAGCGTCAGGGCTTCCGCCGCGCCGTCGGCCTCGCCGTCGCGCCAGAACCGGGCATAGACCTGTCCGCGCCGCGCATCGATCAGGGCCGCAACCTCGGTCGCCTCGCCCGCGGAGGCCGCCAGCGCATCCAGCGCCGACACCCCGACCACCGGCCGGTCCAGCGCCGCCGCCAGACCCTGGGCGAAGGCCAGGCCGACGCGCAGACCCGTGAACGAGCCCGGGCCGACGGTCACGCCAATACGGTCAAGATCAGCGAAGTCCAGACCCGCCTGACCCGCCGCGTCCCGGGCGAAGCCGGCGATGCGCTCGGAATGCCCCTTCACCATGGGTTCGGACCGCAGACCCAGCGGCCTGGCCCCGCGCTCATCGACCGCGAACACCCCGACGGTGCACAGGCCAAGGGCCGTGTCGACGACCATCAGCTTCATGGCGTCGCTCCGGCGTGACCCGCTCTCAATCGCCGCGCGCGAGGGCCCTCACGATGCGCGCCACCGCCCGTCGGACGTCGCGATCCTCGATCAGCGGAAAGCCGGACGCCACGGACCGGCCGTCGACGGTCGCGGTGAGAAACCGCAGCGTCTCCCACCCCTCGTCCGCGGCGCCCCGCGCCGTCTCCACGGGCGGGAAGAAGGTCTCGACCGAGGTTCCCAGCACGGTCGCCGCCCGGTGCAGGCGCGAGGCGGAGATCCGGTTCTGGCCGGTCTCGTATTTCTGAACCTGCTGGAAGCTGATGCCCAGCTGCTGGGCGAGCGCGCTCTGGGACAGGCCCAGCGCGGAGCGCCGCAGCCCGATGCGCGCGCCGACATAGGCGTCCACCTCGTCCCGTCCGCCGATCCTCGCCATGACCGTTCATCTCCTCCCCTTCGGAAGAAGACTGTTTCATGGAAACGAAAACGTTGCAATGATTTCGTTTCATCAGGACTCCAGTCGGGCGGTCACGGCAGCGACGGCGCGGGTTTCGGACCGGGCGATCCGCTCCTGCGCGGACAGTCCGCCCGGACCCCCGCGCACGGTCAGCGCCCCGGCGTCGGCGCTCTCATAAAGCCGGACCCGGACCTCGCCGTCGGCCATTTCGATCACGCAGCCCTGGTCGCGCCTCGGCCAGCGGCCCGGCTCGTATTCCACCACCACGCCGGAGGCGGCCCAGGGCGCGAGGTCGTCGTTGGACAGCTGAAGCCGGCGCTGGGCGGCGGGGGGCGCATGGACAAAGGGCCGCCCTTCGCTGGCCATGCCGGTCACGGGCGGGTCCTGCCGTTGCAGCAGCTCCTCGGGCGTCGCGTCTAGGGCGGCGGTCAGGCGGCGCTGGACGTCCGGACGGTAGAGGCCCGAGCGTTTGCCGGTCTCATACAGGCCCCAGCCCTGGCTGGTCATGCCGGCCCGGCGACCGGCCTCTGCCTGGCTCAGGGCGCGGTCGTGGCGCAAGGCCGCCAGGGCCTCGCCGAGACGCCGGGCGTCGCTGTCACTCTGGAACCGGGGCATGGGTCGATGATGGCGCAATCGCCCCCCCGACGCGAGGACAGATTCGTTTCAGGCTTTGAGGGCGCTACCGCTTGCCGCGCGGCGGCTCGCTGCCTGAGCGCGCCTAGATCACCTGTTCGACTGAGGTCACTTCCGGAATGTAGTGTTTCATCATCTGCTCGACCCCGGCCTTCAGGGTGGCGGACGAAGACGGACAGCCGGCGCAGGCGCCACGCATCCGCAGGGTCAGGACCCCGGTCTCCTCATTGAAGGCGTCGAACAGGATGTCGCCGCCGTCCTGGGCCACGGCCGGGCGGACCCGGCTGTCCAGCAGCTGTTTGATCTCGATCACGATCTCCGAATCCTCGCCGCCGTCGGCGCTGTCAGACGTCGAGCCGTCGCGCATCAGCGGCGCGCCGGAGACGAAATGATCCATGATCGCCGCGAGGATCGGGGCCTTCATCTGCATCCAGTCCGGCCCGTTCGGGCTGCGGGTGACCGAGACGTAGTCGTAGCCGAAGAAGATTCCGGTCACGCCCTCAACCTCGAACAGGGCCTCCGCGAGGGGGGATGCCGCGGCCTCGTCCCGGTTCACGAAGTCGCGCGGATCGGACGAAACATCCCGTCCGGGCAGGAATTTCAGCGCATTGGGATTGGGGGTCGGTTCGGTCTGGATGAACATGGCGCTCAAATGCGCCGCCGTGGCGGCGGGTTCAAGGGCTACGCGTTCTCCCTCCCCCGGAGGGGGTGGGTCGTCGGCGCGAAGCTCCGACGGGGTGGGAGGGGCTCGGCGACGCAAGCACCGGCTCTCCCCTCGCCGAGCTGCCCCCACCCGGTCGCTTCGCGACCACCCTCCCCCAAGGGGGAGGGAGAGCGGGCGGTGCGCCTACGCCAGATCCTCGATCTCATTCTCGGTCAGTTCGCCCGGCACGATGGTCACCGGCAGTTTGCGGCCAGTGAAGGACGCGCCCTGTTTGACCACTGCGGAGACCAGCGGGCCGGGACCGCGCCCGCCGCCGCTGGCCGCGAGAACCAGAATCTTGATCTCATTGTCTTCGCCGACGACCTTGCGGATCGCGTCCTGGGGCTCGCCGCGCTCGATCAGCAGGACGGGGGTCGCGCCGGACCTTTCCGCCGCCTCGCCCGCCCATCTGTTCAGCGACGCTTCCGCCTCGACCCGCGTCTGGCGCTCGATCTCCTCGCGCACCCCGGCCCAGTGGGCGTCGGAGGCCGCGGCAGGGATGACGCGCAGCAGGGCGACGCGGCCGCCCGTCGAGCGGGCGCGCCGCGAGGCGTAGCGAAGCGCCGCCTCGAACTCCGGACTGTCGTCGACGACCACCAGAAACTTGCGCGGCATCAGCCTCTCCCTCAGCCGGGTACGCTAGCAGATCGGCGCGCCAAATACCTAAGGCCGGGTCGCGCGGGGTGGCTGGTGGCTGGTGAATGGTGGTTGCCGGTTCACCGGCGGATGGCCTTCGGGATCGAACGAATCCGCATCAGCCACCAATCACCAATCACCAATCACCTGTTCAGCCCGCTGACGACGCGATCTCGCGGATCACCGAGTTGGCGATGGTCAGTTTGGCGAAGGTCCAGCCCGTGCCCGAGGCGAGGATCTCATCGACCGAGGCCCGCAAGCCCTCCACGATCTCCAGCCGCGGCCCCACCCAGGCGTCGACAGCCGCCTCGGCCGCCGCTTCGCCGGAGCCCGCGGCCGCCGTCGCGCTGGCGGCGACGGCCCGGGTCAGGGTCATCTGTTCGACCATCAGGTCCTCGATCAGACGCCGCACGGCCAGCCGGTCGAAATGATCCGCTGACGGCACGGCCCCGGCACCGGCCCGCAGCCGGTCGAAGTCAAAGGCCGCGCCGACCTGGTGGTAGAGCATGGCCATGGCCGGCTCCGGCCAGCCCGCCTGCCGGGACAGATCGCCGATGTCGGCCGTCGCCACCAGGGGTCGCAGGAGGGCGACATTGCGGGCCATCGCCTCGGGCGCGCCCAGGCCGACGAAGGTCTGGACCCGGCCCTCGAGACGGCTCTGCTCGAAGCGTGACAGGACCGAGCCGCCGACGGCGCGCAGGGCGTCCGCCGCCGGCCGGTAGGCGGCGATCAGGGCCTCGACCGTGGAGCCGGGACGGACCGCGCGACGGGCCAGCCAGAAGGTCTGGCGGCGCAGCACCATCGAAATCTCCTGGTACAGCGCGGTCTGGGCTTCTGCCGGGATCTTCAGGTCCAGCGCCGAAACCTCGTCCCAGGCCTGGTCGAGCCGGAAGATCTGGCGGGCCGCCTCGAAGGCGAGAACCATGGCGGCCGTATCGCACCGGGCCGACTGGCGCAGGCGCTCCGGGAAGGTCGGGCCGCACATGTTGACGATCTCGTTCGACAGGATCGTCGAGACGATCTCGCGGCGCAGGCGGTGCCGCTGCATGTCGGCCTCGAACTTCGCCAGCGGGGCCGGGAAGTAGCGCACCAGGGTCTGTTTGAAGAAGGCGTCGTCCGGTGCCGTCGAGGCGACGATCTCGTCGAACAGCTCCAGCTTGGAATAGGCCGTCAGGACGGCCAGTTCAGGCCGGGTCAGGGCCTGGCCGGTGAGCTTGCGTTCCGCCAGTTTGACGTCGTCGGGCAGGCCCTCGACCTTGCGGTCCAGCTTGCCCTTGGCGCCCAGCCACAACATGAACTGCTGCTGGGAATCGAGGGCCCCGGCGCCATCGTCTTCCTGCAGGGACACCGCCAGGGTCTGGTCGTAGTTGTGGGCCAGCACCTTGAGGCCGACCTCATCGGTCATCGAGGCCAGCAGGGCGTTGCGGTCGCCGGCCTTGAGCGCGCCCGAGGCGATGGCGGCCCCGGTCAGGATCTTGATGTTGACCTCGTGGTCGGAGCTGTCGACCCCGGCCGAGTTGTCGATGGCGTCGGTGTTGATCCGGCCTCCGCTCATGGCAAACGCGATGCGGCCCGCCTGGGTCAGACCGAGGTTGGCGCCCTCGCCGATCACCTTGGCGCGCAGCTCGCCGCCGTCCACGCGAATGGCGTCATTGGCCTTGTCGCCGACCTGGGCGTCGGTCTCGTGCGGCGCTTTCACATAGGTGCCGATGCCGCCGAAATAGAGCAGTTCGGCCGGGGCCAGCAGGATGGCCTTCATCAGCGTCGCGGGATCGACGACGTCATCCTGGATGTCGAGCGCCGTCTTGATCTCCGGGCTCAGCTCGATCGACTTGGCCGAGCGCGGGAAGACGCCGCCGCCCTTTGAAATCTTCGACTTGTCGTAGTCCTGCCAGGACGAGCGCGGCAGTTTGAACATGCGATCGCGCTCGACCCAACTGGAAGCCGGATCGGGATTGGGGTCGATGAAGATGTCGCGGTGGTCGAAGGCCGCGACCAGTTTGATCGCCTTCGACAGCAGCATGCCATTGCCGAACACGTCGCCCGACATGTCGCCGACGCCGACGACGGTGAAGGGTTCGGTCTGGATGTCCTTGCCCATCTCGCGGAAGTGGCGCTTTACCGCCTCCCAGGCACCGCGGGCGGTGATGCCCATAACCTTGTGGTCGTAGCCGACCGACCCGCCCGAGGCGAAGGCGTCGTCCAGCCAGAAGCCGTAGTCTGCGGAAATGCCGTTGGCGATGTCCGAGAAGGTCGCCGTGCCCTTGTCGGCGGCCACGACCAGATAGGGATCGTCGCCTTCAAACCGGACCACGCCATTGGGGTGGGTTACCGCGCCGGACGTGTCGATGTTGTCGGTGATGTCCAGCAGGCCGGACAGGAAGGTCTTGTAGGCGCGGATGGCCTCGGCCTGCTGGGCGTCGCGGTCGCCGCCGGCGCGAACGATGGCGGCGAGGCCTTTCGGGAAGAAGCCGCCCTTGGAGCCGACCGGCACGATGACCGCGTTCTTGACCTGCTGCGCCTTCACCAGGCCCAGCACCTCGGTGCGGAAGTCGTCGCGGCGGTCGGACCAGCGCAGGCCGCCACGCGCCACGGGCCCGAAGCGCAGGTGCACACCCTCGATGTGCGGCGCCCAGACGAAGATTTCTCGGAACGGTTTCGGCAAGGGCAGGTCGGCCAGTTCGCGCGAGGCGATCTTGATCGAGATATGCGCCTTCGGCGCGCCGTCGGCGCCGGTCTGATAATAGTTGGTGCGTTTGATCGCCTGGATCAGCAGGGCCATCCGGCGCAGGGCGCGGTCATGGTCGAGGCTCTTCACGTCCTGCAGCAGGGCGTTGATCTGCTCGACCAGTTTGGCGACCGCGGCCTCGCGGCTGGCGGAGTCGCCGCCCGCGGCCGGATCGAATTTCGCCGCGAACAGGGCCAGCAGGGCCCGCGCCACAGCCGGATAGTCGCGCAGCGCCTCTTCCTGCACCGCCTGGCTGGGATCCAGACCGGTCTGCTGGCGATAGCGAGCGAGCGTCCGGACCAGCGCCGCCTCGCGCCAGTCGACGCCGAGTTCCAGCACCAGCCGGTTGAAGCCGTCGCTTTCGGTCCGCCCGGTCCAGACCGCCGAGAAGGCCGCCTCGAACGGCCCCTTCACATCGGCGAACTGAAGGTCCCCGCCGCGCGGGTCCTCCATCAGGAATTCATGGACATGGATTTCGGCCTCGCCCGTCGGGCGCAGGGCGTGGCCCCATTCCTCCAGCGTCTTCAGACCCATGTCGGCGAGGATCGGCAGCACGTCCGACAGCGGCACCGCCGCACCTCGCCGGTACAGCTTGAAGCGGAAGTTCAGCGTGCCCTCGCCCTCGACGCGGAAGGCGCGCACCGCGACCGGCTCTCCACCGTCGTTCAGTCCGCTGTCGTTCAGCGCATCGACCGCCTGAAGGTCCCGCACGGCCTCCGTGGCGTCGTAGCGATCGCGATAGCCGGCCCCGAAGGCCTCGGCCCATCTGGCGCTCAAGGGTCCGACGGCGACATCGTCGACATCGGCCTCGCGCAGGGCGCTCTCGAACCGGTCGACCCAGGTGCGCCCGGCCTCGGTGATCCGGGCGTCGAGCAAGGCTTGATCCGGGCACGGATGATCGCCCGGCGTCACGCCGATGATGTAGTGGATGCGCACCAGCGGCTGGTCCGACAGCTGCGGATACCAGGCCGACAGCCGGCCGCCCCAGGCCCTGGCCAAGATGGCGCCGATCCGTTCACGGACAGAAGCGTCGAACCGTTCACGCGGGATGAAGGCCAGAACCGAGACGAAACGGTCGAACGGGTCCGGGCGCGTGAAGGTCTTGATGCGCGGGCGATCGTGCAGGTGCAGGATGCCGAGCGCGATCGCCAGCAGTTCGCTCTCCTCAATCTGGAAGAGTTCGTCGCGCGGGTAGTTCTCAAGGATGTTCTTGAGCCGCTTTTCGCTGTGGCTGCCGGCCTGCTTGCCGGCCCGGGTCAGGGCGTTGGCGACCTTGCGGCGGACCAGCGGCACCTGGGTCGCGGTCTTGTCATAGGCCTCGGCGGTGAACAGGCCGACGAACCGGGTCTCGCCCGAGGGCCGACCGTCCGGTCCGAACCGCTTGACTCCGATATAGTCCATATAGGCCCGGCGATGGACGCGGGAGCGGACGTTGGCCTTGGCCACCGTCACCGGCTCCGACAGGTCCAGCTGCCGCTTCATGGATTTGGTCAGCACCGCCGGTTCGTTGGCGCGGCGCAGGACGGTGCGTTCCGGATCGGCCAGCACGCCCAGACCGACGCCCGACTGCGACAAAGGCGCCTCGGCCTCATAGCCGCCGTCCTCGCTGCGCGGATAGTCGTAGTCCCGGGCGCCGAGGAAGACGAAATGATCCGCCTGCAGCCACTGCAGGAAGGCCAGGTTCTCGGCGAGAACATCGGGCGCGACGCCGTGCGGATGCGCCTCGAGGTGGGTGATCGACCGATGCATCAGCGCCGTCATCCCGGCGTGGCCGCTGACCGCGCTGGCCACGTCGTTGAGGGTCTGGACCAGACCTTCGCCCAGGGCGTCGCGTCGCTCCTGCGGCAGGGGGTCGAGGACGACGATGATGGTGGACTCGCGCCCGCCCTCCTCGTCGGTCACCGGGTGGTACATCGACCGTACGGTCACGCCGGCGTCAGCCAGCTCGCCCATCACACTGTCGACGAGGAAGGGCCGGTCGTCCTGAATGACGAAAAGCACATCGTAACCCAGCGACGATCCGTCAGCGCCATGCAGCGGCGACAGGGTGATCCGCGCCGGCTCGCCGTGGTCCCGGCCCTCGGCCGCCCCCCATGCCAGGGCGAGCAGATTGGCCATGTCGTGTCCGCCGAGCTCCGGCGTCTCGTCGGCGGCGTAGTCTTCCCACGCCTGACGCACGAAATCCCGCGCAGGGCCGCTCAGGGCACCGGGCATCAGCTGGTCGAAGCTGGCTTCCAGCGCCTCCAGGGTGATTGCCTGAGGGTGCGCGGGGGCCGTTTCGCCGGACATGGGCAGGTCTCTTGTAGACGCGACCTCTCAATCAGGTCGCCGGAGCTGGGGGTCAGACTAGGCCGCTTCGCCACTTCGGCAAGGGGCCCGTCCGACGGGCGCTGACTAGGCCGTCCCGCGCAAGACGGGAACCCCCAAAACGACAACACCGGCCCCGTTTCCGGAGCCGGTGCAGCCTTGGACGTCAACTTTCGTATGGCCGTCCTAGAAGCGGACGTTCATGCCGATCTTGATGGCATGCAGTTCCATGTCGTCATTGCCGCGCGCGAGGTCCGTGCCGGCCGTGTTCGGCGCCAGGATGAAGGGGTTGGTCGGCCCCGCCGTGCCCGGTCCGGCGCGAACGACGTAGTCGCCGGGCTGGAGGTTGGTGAACAGATACTCGCCCGTCAGCGACAGGTTCGGCGCCAGGCGCCATTCGACGCCGGCTCCCAGCTGGTAGCCGTCGGCCTCGTCGTCATTGACGGTTTCGGTGAAGCTGTTGGCGGTATTGGTGGTGCGGAAGCTGTTCTCGATCTTCGCCTTCGCGCCGCCGCCCGTGACGTAGTACAGGGCCGAACCGGAGGCGAAGCCGGCGCGGAGGCGCAGGGCCGCCATGTTCTGCAGATCACGCGTGAAGACATAGGCCGCCGGCGTGGTGCTGAACGAGGTGACGGAATCTTCCACGTTCGCGCCGCTCAGTTCGCCGACAACGCCGACCACGAAGCTGCCGAACTGCATGTCGTAGCCGAGGCGGACCGAGGCCTCGACGCCGGTGGGGTCCACGTCACAGCCATCGGCTGCGGCCTGGCCGAGCGCGGCACCGTCGCACGAGCCGGGGCTGAAGGCGTCGTTGGTCGTGCCGCTCAGGATCACGGTGTCATCGAACTGGCCGTCGAAATCGCGGTCGAACACCAGGCCTTCGCCGGCGTCCTCGTTGTTTTCCAGCACGCCGCCATAGACGCCGATGTAGGGGCCGCTCCAGTCAGGAACGGATTGGGCGAGCGCGGGGGAGGCCACGCCGGCCAGAAGCAGCGTCAGGGACGCGGCGGAAATCGTCTTCATCATCAGGGAGGTATCCTTCGAGCTGGCGCGGAACACCCGCGGTTCGCCCTTCCATCGCCGCTAACGCAGGCGATGCGTCGCCTGTTCCCGCCCGAACGGTCGGCGGCGGCGTTGAGCCCGACCTGTGGCGCCGAAACCGCGACCTCTGTTCCGGAAAAGACAAGGCCGCCGAACTTGCGTTCGGCGGCCTGCTTGGGACCGGCACCCAGGAGGGGGAGGGTTGGTGCCGATCTGTCTGCCGCGGCTTGGGGGAGGGGAGGGGCCGCGGCGACAGGTTTGAAATAGGCACCGCTTGTGGCCAATCAAGGGCAGGGAATACGGCTCAGCGGCCCGCGGACTGCGGCGGGTTGACGCGGCCCCGCTTCGCCTTCGGCGGCGGGCTTTCGTCCTCGTCGGCATAGGGTTCGCCGTCCCCGGACAGGAGGATCGCCATCCAGCGCGAGCCCTTGAACTCGGCCAGCACCGCCATGGCCATGACCGCCAGCGGCGTCGACAGGAACATGCCGACGACGCCCCACAGGTGGCCCCAGAGCGCCAGCGACAGAAGCACCACCACCGGATCAATATTCTGATTGTCGCCCTGCATGCGCGGCTGGAGGAAATTGCCGCTGATGAACAGGATGGCCTGGAGCCCGATCAGAAGGATCAGGGCCGGCCAGTAGCTCTCGAACTGCACCAGGGCCGCCAACGGTGGGGCCAGACCGGCGACCGCCCCGCCCAGGACCGGGATGAAGCCGACCACGAAGATGACGAAGGTCCAGAACTCGGCGTTCTGAAGACCGACGGCCCGCATCAGCACCCAGGCGACGGCGCAGATCAGCACGCCGGTCACGGCCTGGACCCAGAGATAGCCCTCGACGCCGCCGCGCACCCTCTGGAACACCCCCATGGCCTCGGAGCGCGACCCCCGGTCCGGGAACATGCCCACCAGCTTGCGACGGAAGCCGCTCTGCGAGGCCATCAGGAAGCCGAGATAGATCATGACAAAAATGGCACCCGTGACCGCGCCCTGCGCCTGCATCGCCACGGTGGCGAAATAGGTCGACACATCGATCCGGCCGATGAGCTCGCTGGCGGTCGGGGCCCCGGGCATGTCGAACAACCGGTAGGTGTCGGCGAGAATCTGGTCGAGCCGCGGCCCCAGCAGGACCGTATCTTCCGAGGCCTGGGTGAAGAATCCGCGCGCGCCCTGGACGATGATGGCGATCGAGGCGAGGAAGCCGAGGATCACCACGATGAGGGCGGACAGTCCGGCCCAGCGTTCCGGGACGGGCGTCCGGTGCTCGATCCAGCGTTTCAGCCCGTCGATCATGATCAGCAGGAAGATCGCCATGGCCAAGGGCGTCAGGATATCGCGCAGCCAGTAAACGGCAGCCCCCGCGGCTATGGTCGCGATCAGCACGACGGCATTGCGCGAGACGGTGGACGTCGGGACGATCAGGGGCGGTTTCATCGGCATATGGTCAGGGTCCGTACGGTCGGCGTCAATCCAGCCTTGAACCATTCACGCCGCCGGTAGAGCATGAGCGCCGACCCCCCGCACGGAGTTCCCATGCCTGACGCCGCCCCCGGCCTGTTCCTCGGCCAATCCGACAAGCCGGAACAACTGCTGTTCCACCGCGCCAACCGCCACGGCGTCGTCGCCGGCGCGACCGGCACCGGCAAGACGGTCACGCTGCAGATCATGGCCCAGGGCTTTTCCGACGCAGGCGTCCCGGTCTTTTGCGCCGATGTGAAGGGCGATCTGTCGGGCATCTGCGTGCCGGGTTCGCCCAGTGAGAAGCTGCTGGCCCGCGCCGCCGGCATGGGGCTGACCCTGACGCCGCGCGCCGCCCCGACCGTGTTCTGGGACCTTTACGGCCTCAAGGGCCACCCGATCCGCACCACGGTCAGCGAGATCGGCCCGCTACTGCTGGCCCGGATGCTGAACCTCAACGACGTGCAGGAGGGCGTTCTTTCGGTGATCTTCCACGTCGCCGATACCGAAGGCCTGCTGCTGCTCGACCTCGACGACCTGCGCGCCATGCTGGTCCATGTCGGGGAGAACGCCGAGCGGATCGGCCGCGAGGTCGGCAATGTGGCGCCCGCCTCGATCGCCGCCATCCAGCGCTCGATCCTTCAGCTGGAGCAGCAGGGCGGCAAGGCCTTCTTCGGCGAACCGGCCCTGCGGCTGGAGGACATGATGCGCACCGGCCTCGATGGCCGGGGCCAGGTCAATGTGCTGGACGCCACCAGGCTGATGGCCAGCCCGCGCCTGTACGCCGCCTTCCTGCTGTGGCTGCTGTCCGAGCTGTTCGAACAGCTCCCCGAGGTCGGCGACCCCGAGAAGCCGCGCCTCGTCTTCTTCTTCGACGAGGCCCATCTGCTGTTCAACGACACGCCCGACGCCCTGCGCGAGAAGGTCGAACAGGTCGTGCGGCTGATCCGGTCCAAGGGCGTCGGCGTCTATTTCGTCACCCAGAACCCGGCCGACATCCCCGACAGCGTCCTGGCCCAGCTGGGCAACCGCATCCAGCACGCCCTGCGGGCCTATACCCCGGCCGAACAGCGCGGGCTGAAGGCGGCCTCCGACAGTTTCCGCCCGAACCCCGCCTTCGACACCGAAGAGGCCATCCAGGGTCTGGGCGTCGGCGAAGCCCTGGTCTCGACCCTGGATGAGAAGGGCGCGCCCAATATCGTGGCCCGCACCGCCATCCGCCCACCCGACAGCCGCCTCGGCCCGGCCACCGACGCCGAACGCGCCGCCGTCATGGCCGCCAGTCCGGTGCGCGGCCTGTATGAGGCCGTGGTCGACCGCGAATCCGCCGAGGAAATCCTCGCCGCCCGCCGCGGTGAAGCCGATCAGGCGACGGCCGAGGCGAAGCTGGCCGAGGCCCGCGCCAGGGCCGACGCCCTGGCGGCGAAAGACGCGGAAAAAGCCGCTGCCGCCCGGGAGAAAGAGCAGGCGCGCCAGCAGGCCCAGTACGACCGCGAAGCCTCCCGCGCCCGCGCGCCGGCCCGCCGTTCGACCCGCGAGACCCCGATCGAGGCGGCGACCAAGTCAGTGCTGAGGACGGCGGGGAGCACGATCACGCGGGAGCTGCTGCGGGGACTGCTGGGCGGGTTGAGGCGGCGGTAGCCGATCAGGGGCGCGGAACCAGCCGCCACATCCTGAGCGGATGCCGCACCGCGCCCGCCTCTTCACCCGCCGCGGGCCCGCGGCCCATGTAGAAGTCGGCTCTCACCGGGCCGCGGATGGCAGAGCCGGTGTCCAGCGCCACGACCAGACCCTGATAGCTGGCCCGCGCGCCGACCAGATTGCCGCCGTCGGCGCTGATCCACACCAGATCGCCATAGCGCCAGTGGGCCGGGTCGACGGCGATGGAGCGGCGGGCGGTCAGGGGGATGCCCGCCGCCCCGTTCGGATGGCCGCCGTCGTCGGGCTCGACGGCGAAGAAGATGTAGCGGGGGTTCAGGGCCATGACGGCCCGCGCTTCGGGCCCGCGATGGGCCGCCAGCCAGGCGCGGATGGCTTCGCCGGAGGTTCCGTTGGCCGGCAGCAGCCCCTGTTCCGCCATCGGCCGGGCGATGCCGGTGAAGGGTCGGCCGTTGTCGGCGGCATAGGCGGCGCGGGCGGTCGAGCCGTCCTCGAAGGTCAGATAGCCGGAACCCTGGATCTGCATGAAGAACAGGTCTTCCGCGCGCATCCAGGCGAGGGTGTCCGTCGCCGGCGCGGCCTCGATGTCAGCGCGCACGGCCCCGACGTCGCCACGCGCCCAGCCCGCGGGACGGGGCCGGACGGGCATGTCGAACTCGGCGTCAGGCATCCGGCGAGCGGTGTATTCCGGCGCGAAATAGGCGGTCAGCAGACCCGGCCCACCGTCGGCTGTCCGCGCCGCCACGACGGTGAAGCCGCTCTCGAGGAAGGCGCGGGCCATGGTGGGCGTCACGGGTTTCGAGGTCTGTTTGATGTGCATGGCCCGGGCGCACTGGACCCGGGCGGCGGCGTCGCGGGCCACGGTGCAGCCGACGGCCCAGGCCTCGAAGGCGGCCAGATGGTCCTCGTCATTCCAGCCGGGCAGGGTCGCAGGACTCTGGCCCTCTGGTGCGGGAGCAGGGTCGGGGGTCGGCGCGGGAACGGTCGGGTCGGTCGCCGGCGGAACCGGAGGCGCGACGGGCGTCGTCGCGCAGGCGGCGAGCGTCAGGGCGAGGCCGACCAGGACGGCCGGTGCGGAAAACCCCCGACGGCGCGCGCCGCCCCTGATCATGCCGCGGCGGGTTCGGTGCGGGCCAGGACCCAGTTGGGATCGCTGGCACCGAGGGTGCGTTCGAAGGTCCACAGCTCGGCCACCCGACGTTCCTCGATCTGGGGTTCAGCTGCGGCGTCGGCGGTGGTGATCGTATTGCGCAGCTCCGCCAGGAAGCGGACCTTGGCCGTGGCGCGGTTTTCCTCGGCAGAAGCCTGCTCCAGATCGGCGCGGGCGGGGTGGAGGAATTCGGCGACCTCGGTCTCGCCCCGGGTCTCGCGGGCGGCAATGCCGGCTTCGAACGAGGCCATGACGGTCGGGGTCAGCAGGGGCTTCAGCGTCTCGCGGTCGCCGGCGGCATAGGCGCGGACGATGGTCTCGTGCGCCTGGCGCGCGCCTTCGAGGAACCGCACCGGGTCAAAGGCCGGGTCGCGCGCCTTCAGACCGGCGATCGAGGCCAGGGTGACAGCGTCCAGCACATGAGGACGGCCGGCGGGCTGGTCGGCTGCGGAGGCCGTGGGCAGGGCCGCGGGCTTGGCGCGGGCATCCTCTTCCGGCTGACGGCCGACCTTCTTGCCCAGCACATTATAGAGCTGGAACAGGACGACCGCGGCGATGACGGCGAAGATGACGATCTGGATCTGAACCGGCGGCACTGGCAAACCTTGATGGGCGACCGGCGGGGGGACCGGGCGCGAGGACAGACGATTAGGGGCTGATATAGGCACACGCAACCGCAACCGCCTCATTGCAGGGGTGAGCATCGTTGCCGCACCCGGCGCCTCGTGCTAGTCGCCGCGCCTTCCCGGCGCCTTGTTCCGGCGTCCCCAACTCTTTCAGACAGACCCGCCCGATGACCGACGCCGCGCCTCCTTCCGACGCCAAACCCGCCGACGCCGCAGCGCAGGGACCCCAGGGCCCCGGCTTCCGCATCGTCGCCCAGTACGTCAAGGATCTGTCCTTCGAGAACCCCAAGGCCCCCGACAGCCTGCGCGTCGACGGCAAGCCCGCCATCGACATGGGCGTCGAGATGAACGCCCAGGGCCGTCCCGACGGCCTGTTCGAGGTCGATCTGCGCCTGACGATCAAGGCGACCACCGAGGCCATGACCGTCTTCAACGTCGAGCTGCTGTACGGCGGCCTCTTCGCCCTGCAAGGCGTGCCGGAGCAGGACATCGAGCCGCTGCTGCTGATCGAATGCCCGCGCTACCTGTTCCCGTTCGCCCGCGAGATCATCGCCCGCGCGACCTCGGACGGCGGCTTCTATCCGCCCTTCATGCTGGATCCGATCGATTTCGCCGGCATCTATGTCGCCCGCCAGCAGTCGATCGCGCGCGGTCCGGCAGACGCCGGACAGGCCTAGGTTTTAGGGATTAGGGTTAGGGATTAGGTTTTAGGGAAGGTCGCCTCGTGGCTTTCCCTGGTCCCTAGAACCTAAAACCTAGTCCCTCACTTCCACCCCATAGCCCGCCCAAAGAGACCGGTCTTTCAGGTGCGCCTGCAGGAAGGCGAGGTGCGCCGCCTGTTCCGCCTCGTGGGCGCGGACCGGCAGGGGCCGGGGGCGCGGTCCATAACCCTGGGCGGCCACGGCCGCCGCGGCGGCGACGGTCGCGCGCGAGGCCGACAGGTCCAGCCGGCGCTCCTTGCCGCCCTTGAGCTCCAGATAGACCTCGGCCAGCAGACGGGCGTCGATCAGGGCCCCGTGCAGGGTCCGCTCGACCAGCGAGACCTTGAACCGCTTGCACAGGGCGTCCAGCGAATTGGCCATGCCCGGAAACCGGGTCTGGGCCAGTTTCAGCGTGTCGATCCAGCGGTCTTCGGGGAACAGGACCCTGCCGCAGCGGCCGAACTCGTGATCGATGAAATTGCGGTCGAACTGGGCGTTGTGGGCGATGATCGGGGCGTCGCCGATGAAGTCGCACAGGTCGATGACGATCTCAGCGAATTTCGGCGCGTCCTTCACCTTGTCGTCGGTGATGCCGTGGACCCGGATGGCGTCGGCAGGGATCAGCCGCTCGGGATTGATCAGCCGGTGAAACGTCCGCCCCGTCGGCAGCAGGTCCTCGATCTCGATACAGCCGACCTCGATCATCCGGTCGCCCGTGCGGGGGTCGAAGCCGGTGGTTTCGGTGTCGAGGACGATTTCGCGGGACATGGGCCCTTACTGCGATGGTTCGCCGGTTTGCGGAAGACCGCGCCGGGGCGGCGTCCACCCTTCCGCCAGAACCATCCCCACGATTTCGTCCACCCGCGCCCGGGCGGCTTCAAGCCCGACGCTGGTGTCGATGACGAAGTCCGCGCGACGGCGCTTTTCCGCATCCGGCAGCTGGCGCGCCAGAATGGCCTCGAACCGCTCGCGCGTCATGCCGGGCCGGGCCAGAACCCGTTCCGCCTGCACTGCGGCCGGCGCGGTCACGACCACGACGGCGTCCACCGCCGCATCGCCGCCGGTCTCGAACAGCAGGGGGATGTCCAGCACCGCCAGCTTCACGCCCCGCTTCTCCGCCGCCGCCAGGTCCTCCAGACGCCCTTTCAGGACCAGTGGATGGACAATGGATTCCAGCCGCGCGAAGGCCGCGCCGTCCCGGCCCAGGGCGTCCGCCAGCCGGGTACGGTCGACCGCGCCGTCAACCACCACGCCCGGAAACGCCTCGCCGACCGGCCCGACCGCCGCCCCGCCCCTGGCATAAAGCCGGTGCACAGCGTCGTCGGCGTTCCAGATCACAGCGCCGGCCTCTGCGAACATGGCCGTCGTCGTGGACTTGCCCATGCCGATGGAGCCGGTCAGGCCGAGCACGATCATGGCGTTTCTCCCAGCGCCGCCAGGGCCGGCGTGCGAACATCGATCGGAGGCGGCTCGATCCCGAAGATCGCGTGGAATGAAGGCCGCGCCTGACCGATCAGCATGCCCAGGCCATCCACCGTGGTCAGCCCCCGCGCCCGTCCCTGCGTCAGGAAGGGCGTGACCAGAGGCCTGTAGGTCATGTCCATCAGGACCGCGTCGTCCCGCAAGCAGGACAGGTCGACTTCGGGCGGGACGCTGAGGGCGTTGACCACCAGAACGGCCCCGGCCAGCGCCTCCGCCTCGACCACG
>JAUYAG010000202.1 GCA_030693575.1 Brevundimonas sp.
GGCCGCCGAGGCCGCCCGCCAGTTGCGTCTGCGCGACCTCGCCGGCCTGATCGTCATCGACTTCATCGACATGGATGAAGGCAAGAACAACCGCGCCGTCGAGAAGGTGCTGAAGGACGCGCTGGCCAAGGACCGCGCCCGCATCCAGATGGGCCGCATCTCGGGCTTCGGCCTGATGGAAATCAGCCGCCAGCGCCGCCGTCTCGGCGTCATCGAGGGTGCCACCGAGGTCTGCCCGCACTGCCAGGGCGCCGGACGGGTCCGCTCGGCGGAAAGCGCCGCGCTGATGACCCTGCGCGCCGTCGACATCGAGGCCGGCAAGAACGGCGCGGGTTCGATCAATCTGCGCCTGTGCACCGCCGTCGCCCTCTACATCCTGAACCACAAGCGCGACTATCTGCAGCGCATGCTGGCCCAGCGTGGCCTGAACGTCGTCATCCTGATCGACGACAGTCTCGGCCAGGGCGAGCACGCCGTCGAACGCACCGAGACCAACGAGGACTTCGTTCCCCTCGAACGCCCCGAAGCCTTCGTCGACCTCGACGACGATTTCGACGACAGCGCCTATGCGGATGAGGACGACGGCGACGACGAGTTCATCGCTGGCGACGACGATTCCGACCTCGACGCCGAGGATACCGACGACGACCAGCCGCGCGAGCGGACTGAACGCGCCGAGGGCGAAGGCGGCCGCGGCCGTGGTCGCCGCCGTCGTGGCGGACGCCGTGACAGCGCAGACGCCTCGACCGACGAGGCCGCCGTCGCCGCGCCTGCAGCCGGCGAGGACGACGACGACAGCGAAAGCGGCCGCCGCCGTCGCCGGGGTCGCCGCGGCGGACGCCGGGTGCGCGAAGAAGGCGGCGAGCGCGACGGGTTCAACTGGGTGCGCGGCCGCACGCCGTCGCTCGAGGATCCCTATGTCTGGTTCGACCCGATCAATCCGGAGCGAACCGAATCGACCGCGGGCAGCGCCGTCGCCGCACCCAGCGCGGCCGATGTCGATGAAGTGATCGGCGAACGTCCCGAGGGCGAGATCGGCGGGGAGCGCGGTCCGCGCTCGCGTCGCCGCCGTGGCCGCGGTCGCGGCCGGGATCGTGGCGGCGAACAGGGCCTGACCCACGAGGTCAAGGTCGAGACCCGCGCCACCAACGAAGGCATGCCGCCGGATGGCTCGCCGGACACCCCGATGGCCGTGGTCGTCGACGATGCAGCGGACGCCGCCCCGGTCACCATTGCCGAGGAACCCAAGCGTCGCCGCGTGCGTCGCAAGGTCTCGGGCAGCGCCACGGCGGAATCCGCCGCGGAACCGACGTCGAAGGTCGAGCCCAACGAGATCGAGAGCATGGTCGAACCGGCCATTCTCGACGTCACCCCCGCGGAAGCCGCCGCTGAGGTCGAGCCCGTGACTGAGCCGAAGGTCGCCGCCGTGGTCGAGCCTACGCCGGCCCCTCAGCCTGAAGTCGACGTTGCCGCCCTGATTGCGGAAGACCCGAACCAGATCGTCGCGCCGCCCGAGAAGCCGAAACGTGGATGGTGGCGCCGCTGAATGGCCGTGATTAGATAGTGAGGTCGTCGCAGGGGGTGTTCCGGGTATGAGGAGTTCGACGTGAACTGGCTGTCCCGCACCGCCTTCCGTGCAACGGGCGTCGTCGCCGCCATGGGCCTTGTGCTGGCGGCGGCCTCGCCCGCCTCGGCCCAGAGTGCGATCCGCGACACCGAGATCGAAGGCATCATTCACGAATGGGCCGATCCCGTTCTGGTCGCCATGGGCCTGGAACCGACCGAGGTCGAGATCCTCCTGATCAACGAGAATGATCTGAACGCCTTCGCGACCCGCGGCCGGATCATGGGCGTCAACACCGGCCTGATCCTGAGGACCCGAACCGCCAACGAGCTGCTGGGCGTGATCGCCCACGAAGCCGGGCACATCAAGAACCGCCACACCCTGCGGGACGGGGCCCAGGGCGCCGGCATGCAGCCCATGCTGATGACCATGGCCCTCGGCGCCCTCGCCATCGCCGCCGGCGCGCCCCAGGCCGGTGCCGTGCTGCTGGGTAACAGCCAGTATTTCGGCACCCTCAGCGCCCTGCGCTATATGACCCACCAGGAAGGCGAAGCCGACAACACCGGCGCGCGCGCGCTGGAAAACGCGGGCGAATCCGGCCGCGGCCTGGTCAGCTTCTTCGAGAATTTCCGCTCGCAGGAAGTGTTCTCCGACGCCCGGCGCTTCCCCTATTTCCGCAGTCACCCTCTCTCGTCCGACCGGATCGAGAACCTGCGCCGGTTTGTCTCCGAACAGTCCAACTACAACCGTACGGACAGCCCCGAACGGGTGGCACAGCACGCCCTGGTCCTGGCCAAGATCCATGCCTTCATGGATGAGCCGAACCAGACGCTGCGGGACTATCCGGAAAGCGATGTCTCCCTGCCCGGCCGCTATGCCCGTGCCATCGCCTGGTACCGCGACGGCCAGACGGACAAGGCCGTGGCTGCCGTCGACGCCCTTTTGACCGAGCAACCCGAGAACCCGTATTTCTGGGAGCTGAGGGGCCAGATCCTGTTCGAGGAAGGCCGGCCCGCAGAGGCGATCGGCGCGCACCAGCGCTCGGTCGAACTCCGGCCTGACGCCCCCCTGCTACGCATCAACCTCGCCCACGCCATGATCGAGACCCATGACCGGGCCTTGCTGGATCCGGCGATCGGCGAGCTGAAGCGCGCCACTGCGCTCGAGAGCGACAACACCATGGCGTGGCGGCTGATGAGCCAGGCCTATGCCGCCCAGGGCAAGGAGGGCGAGGCGCGGCTGGCCTCGGCCGAGATGTATTTCGCCGGCGGTGCCGAGGTTCAGGCCACCCAGTTCGCCCTGCGCGCCCGCGACATGCTGGAGCCTGGTACGGCCGAATGGACCCGCGCCATGGACATCGTGTTCGCGTCCGGCGCGACCCAGCAGGACATTGATGACGTCGACCGCCGCAACAGCCGTCGTGACCGCGGCGGCGTCATTCCCGCCGGCTGAGCCTTCGTACCGAGAGACCGCATGACCGAAACGCCCGAGACACCCCGCGGCGGCTTCCTGACGGGGCCGCGCGTCGGCATGGCCGCCCTGGCCGTGTCGGTCATCGCCCTTGTTCTGGCCGTCGCCCCCTATGCGACCGGCGGTGATTTCGATGGCCGGGTCCGCTCCTATCTGCTCAGGAACCCCGAGATCCTGCAGGAGGTCAGCCTCAAACTGGAAGAGAAGGCCCAGCAGGCCCAGATGGCCCAGACGCGGGTGCATGCGCAGGAAATGACCGCCCGTGTCGCGGCCAATCCCTCGCTGCTCGCCATCGATGCGCGCGACCCCTCATTCGGGCCGACTGATGCGCGGGTGACGGTCGTCGAGTTCTTCGATTTCCGCTGCCCCGGCTGCAAATCGACCGCGCCCGAGGTGCTGCGCCTGATGCAGACCCACCCCGACGTCCGCTTCGTCTTCAAGGACTGGCCCATCCTGGACCGTGGGACCGATGACACCTCGCACTACGCCGCCCGCGCGGCCCAGGCCGCGCACAGACAGGGTAAATACCTGCCGGTGTTCCGGGCGCTGATGGCCGAGCCGGCGCTGACACGGGCCTCTGTCGACCGCATCCTCACCGCCAATGGCGTCGCCCTGCCCTCGGCCCGGACGGCGATGGCCGGTCCCGAGATCGCGCGCCACCTGGCGGACATCCAGCTGTCGGCGACCAGCCTGGGGCTCCAGGGCACGCCGACCTTCTTCATCAATGGTCGGGCGATGGCCAGCATCCAGCCGGCCGATATCGACCGCGCCATCCGGGCCGCCAAGGCAGGCTGACCCGGAGGCGCTGTCTGGTCAGACGATCGCGCCGACGCAGCCCTCGTCCCCGCCGACCGCCAGTTTCGCGTCGGTCAGGGACAGGGTCCAGCCGTGGTGGGTCGCCAGACCCCGCCGGCGGATGCCCCCGCCGTCACCGGCGTCGCCGCCCGCATCGACGATGACCCGCCGTCCGTTCGGCAGCGCCGCGGGATCGATCCGGCCGACGGCCAGCGCCGTGGGCGTCTCACCGCCGAAGCCGTCGAACACGCTCAGCATCGACCATTCGCGGCGCAGACCCGCCCACCAGGCGTCATCGGCATTGACCGCCAGCACCGCGACTCCGTGCCCCTCGGCGGCCCATGCCAGGGCGGCCTGAGGGTCGCGGACCGCGCGCATATCGGCCGCCGCCCCGAAACGCAGGCGCGCGCCGTCGAACGCCCGGGTCGGTTCGACCGGCGACCAGACCTGGACCTTGATCCGGCCCTGGCGGGCCAGACCCCAGCCGACAATCTGCCGCCAGAGGCTCTCGACCGCCTCGTGGTTGTCGGGCCCGGCCTTCGCCAGCATCCGCGCCAGAACCGCCTGCTCGCGGTCGGGCCGCAGCTTCACATGGGGGCCGGCGGGGGCGTCCTTGGCCTGGCCGACGCGGGCGGCGATGGCGAGGCGGCGTTCGAACAGGGCCAGCAGGTCGTCATCGATCTGGTCGATCTCGTGGCGCAGGGCGGCGAGCGCCATATGCTCGGGCGAGATGTCGGTCGCGACGGGCCAGACTTGCTGGAGGGCGGGCTTGGTACAGGAATTGGACACAGGAAACGGCTTTCGATTTCGATGAGCGGCAATAAGGGTTTTGCGAGCCGCCGCCCCCTCGCGGGGCGGTCGCCGGCGAGGCCGTCAGGACGATGTCCCCGACGCCTCAGCCGGCGTATCGAAAGCCGTAGAAATACAGGTCCGCGGCCGCGCAGGCGCGGGCGAATGCAGTCGCAGCGATGGCTTGCGAACGGACCATGCCCATCAAAGGGCGCACGGATCGTGCGGCGTCAACCCGCTTTGGCGCTCAACAGGACAAAACGCGTGCGGTTGTCTTCGGAATCCTGGATGTCGTTGCGCAAAATCGACAATCCATAGACTTCGGCGGCGCGGACCGGGGCCACGGCGGCGCGGCTGGGATCGCCCGCCTCAGCGACCGCGCGTGCGGCCCCGGCGGTGTCAAAGGCTTCGACCGCCGTGATCCCGAGGGCGGCCAGCGAGGCCGGGCACTGCCGCAGGGCGACCGGATGACTTTCGGCGGTCTTCACCGTCCGCAGGCTCGCGCCGGCCGGAGCCATGAGCGCCAGGCGAATGGGCCGCCAGACCTCGGAAACGACGGTCAGGTTGGCTCCCTCGACCAGTGTCGCCGCCGGCTCGACCCGGCCGATGGTGGAGTTCTCGACCGGGATCAGGGCGCAACCGACATCGCCGGCCTTGAGTGCGGCGAGGGCGGCCTCGAAGGAGTCGTAGGCGACAGCCTCGTCCCACGGGCGCAGATCCATACAGGCTTCGTGGCTGAAGGCCCCCGGCGCGCCCTGATAGGCGCAGCGCCCTTCTCCGGCTTCAAGCGCGGTGCCGTCGCCCCCGGGCCTGCCGACGCCTTCCATCTCAGGCCGCTTCCGACTGGGCGCGTCGCCCGGCCTTCAGCCGCTCGGCCACCAGGAAGGCCAGTTCCAGCGCCTGGTCGGCGTTCAGGCGCGGGTCGCAATGGGTGTGATAGCGGCTCGACAGGTCATCCTCGGTCAGGGCCTGCGCCCCGCCGAGGCATTCGGTGACGTTCTGACCCGTCATCTCCAGATGGACGCCGCCCGGATGGACGCCCTCGGCCTCGGCCACATCGATGAAGCCCCGAACCTCTGCGAGGATGCGTTCGAACGGTCGCGTCTTGTAGCCGTTTCCGGCCTTAAGCGTATTGCCGTGCATCGGGTCGATCGACCAGACAACCCGCTTGCCGTGCTCCTTCACCGACCGCATCAGGCGTGGCAGGCGATCATGCACCTTGTCCGAACCGAACCGCCCGATCAGCGTCAGCCGACCCGGCGTATTGTCGGGATTGAGCAGGTCGATCAGGGTCAGCAGATCGTCGGGCTCCATCGTCGGCCCGCACTTCAGCCCGATGGGGTTTTTGATCCCCCGCGCGAACTCGACATGGGCCCCGTCCGGCTGGCGGGTGCGCTCGCCGATCCAGACCATATGGGCCGAGGTGTCGAACCATTCGCCGGTCGCGCCGTCGAGGCGGGTCAGGGCGCTCTCGAGGTTCAGCAGCAGGGCCTCATGGCTGGTGAAGACCTCGACCCGGCTCAGGTCCGGATGGCTCTCCGGCGTAACGCCGACGGCCTCCATGAAGGCCAGGGCCTCCGTGATCTTGTCGGCCAGCTCGCGGTATTTGTGGCCGTAGGCGCTGTCGGCCGCGAAGCCCATCGTCCAGCGGTGGATGTTGTACAGGTCGGCATAGCCCCCGCCGGCGAAGGCGCGGAGGAGGTTCAGGGTCGAAGCCGACTGGTTGTAGGCCCGCAGCAACCGCTGCGGATCCGGCCGACGCTCTTCCGGCGTGAAGGCCATGCCGTTGATGATGTCGCCGCGGTAGCTGGGCAGTTCCACGCCGTCGATCTGCTCGATCGAGGACGAGCGCGGCTTGGCGAACTGGCCGGCGATACGGCCGACCTTCACCACCGGCTTGCGGCCCGCGAACGTCAGGACCACCGCCATCTGCAGGATCAGGCGGAAGGTGTCGCGGATATTGTCGGTCGAGAACTCCTTGAAGCTCTCGGCGCAGTCGCCGCCCTGGAGCAGGAAGGCGTTTCCGGCTTCAACCTCGGCCAGTTTGGCCGTCAGCCGCCGCGCCTCGCCGGCGAACACCAGCGGCGGCAGGGCCCGAAGCTCATCCTCGACACGATGCAGCGCATCCATGTCCGGATAGTCCGTCGGCATCTGCACAACGGGCTTCGATCTCCAGCTTTCGGGCGTCCAGCGCGTACTCATGCCGGCAAGATAGGCGGACCATGGTCTCCGGACAATGAACAGAGGTGACGCATATGTGGTCCCTTTTACGTTCTCCCTCCCCTTCAGGGGGAGGGTGGTCGCGAAGCGACCGGGTGGGGGCGGTTCGGCGCGGGGAGCGCCGGCGCTTGCGTCGCCGAGCCCCTCCCACCCTGTCGTCGCTGCGCGCCGACATCCCTCCCTCAAGCGGGAGGGAGAACGACAGCGCACGACTCTTCGCCGCCTGCCTTCGCGGCGGTTGGGGAGGGCGCGGAGCGGCCGGGCTTCGCCCGGTGCTTTGATAGTTTTACCGTTTCGCCGAAGCAGACCTGCCCCGCGCAGCCGTTTTCCACGCGCCCCGCCGGCTGGCGGCCCTTCTCAGGCCTTACCGGCGTCCCGGACCCGCCCTTGCGGGAAGGACCGGAAGGCGGAACTTGCTGATCGTGTCAGTAGCGGTTCCATCCGAAGGCGCGCGGCGAGCAGGCGGACGCCATCCATCAACGTCCCCAAGGTCCCCCGGACTTTCCTCCATCCGGGCTTCATCGCTCGACCACAGCCCGCCGACATCGAGGCGCTGGATCCGACGCCCTCCCCACCGACGGGATGGGGCGGATTATGAGGGCGGGCCGTAGTGCGGTGGGTTGATGACGCTGTAATTTTTGAAAGTTCCGCAGAGTCAGCAGGTTGTCAGCGCGGGATATGCTGGCAATCGGCGGATAGGTAGCAGAGCGCCATGGGTCGGGGACGCCCTTCGAGAGGCGAGGTTCATCACAACGGACACAACGGGGTTCACAAAGGACACGACGGGGCCGGCACCCTTGGGGTCGGACAGTGGGTCAGGTCGGGGCTTGATATGGGGCCTTCGGCCCAGGGAGGAATGATCCTCTTCGGTCGGGGATCGGCATCGCCACGCTGATCGCGCCAGCGGGCCGGCTTGCGTCGTGTTCTTTGTGAACCCCGTTGTGCCCGTTGCGATGAACCCACCGCCCCCGACCAAGGGGCGACAGGAGACCGCCCCCTACCCCGCCGACATATTCCCCGGCCGCTGCTTCTCTTTCAGGGTCACCAGTTCCTCGGCCATGGTCGGGTGAACCGCGCAGGTCGCGTCCCACTGGGCCTTGGTCAGACCGGCCTTCACGGCGATGGCGGCGAGCTGGATCATCTCCGGCGCCTCGGGCCCGACGATGTGGACTCCGACCACCTTCTGGCTCTGGCCGTCGACGACCAGCTTCATCAGGACCCGCTCGTCCGAACCGGTGAAGGCGTATTTCATCGGCCGGAACCGGGTCACATAGACGTCGACCTCGCCCGGACAGCTGTGCCGCGCCTCGCTCTCGGTCAGGCCGACGGTGCCGACCGGCGGCTGGCTGAACACCGCGCTGGCGACGGCCTCGTAGTCAAAGGCCTGCGGATTGTCGCGATAGACGGTTTCATGGAACGCCACCGCCTCGCGGATCGCCACGGGCGTCAGGTTCATCCGGTCAGTGACATCGCCGATGGCCCAGATGTTCTTCGCCGTCGTCTTCGAATGAACGTCGACCTTGATGGCCCCGTCATCGTTCAGTTCAACCCCGGCGGTCTCCAGCCCCAGCGCCTTGACGTGCGGCACGCGGCCGGTGGCGAACATGACCACGTCCGTCTCGATCTTCATGCCGTTCTCCAGCACGCTGAGCAGGCCCGTCTCCGTCTTCTCGATGGCCTCGTGCTGGCAGCCGAGGATGACCTTGATCCCCCGCTTCTCGATCTCGCCCGCCAGATGGGCGCGCACGTCGTCGTCGAAGCCGCGCAGGATGTTGGGGCCGCGATAGATCAGTGTCGTCTCGACGCCCAGGCCGGCGAAAATGCCCGCGAACTCCACCGCGATATAGCCGCCGCCGGCGATCAGGATGCGCTTCGGCAGTTCCGGCAGGTGGAAGGCCTCTTCCGAGGTGATGGCGTGCTCGATCCCCGGCAGACCTTCCGGAACCCAGGGCCGACCGCCCGTGGCGACGAGGATCTTCTCCGCCGTGATCGTCTGGTCCTTGCCGAGGATCTCGACGGTGTGCGCGTCCTTCAGGACCGCTCGACCATGGATCAGATCAACCCCCGCCTTGCCCAGATTGGCGGCGTAGATGCCCGACAGCCGCGCGATCTCGACATCCTTGGCCTGGAGGAATTTCGGCCAGTCGAAACTCGCCTCGACGGTCCAGCCATAGCCCTCCGCCGTGTGAAACTGGTGGGCGAAATCGCTGGCCATGACCATGAATTTCTTGGGCACGCAGCCGCGGATGACGCAGGTGCCGCCGACCCGATGCTCCTCGGCAATGGCGACGCGCTTGCCGCCCAGGGCGGTGAGGCGGGCGGCGCGGACGCCGCCGGAGCCCGCGCCGATTACGAAGAGGTCGTAGTCGTAGGTGTCAGTCATTTCCGGTTCCGCTCACCCCGTTTGGATGATCCGGGAAGTAGGGGGTCCGTCGCGATCTCGCTACCGATTTCGCCGTGCCCCCCGCATTGTCGAGGAGCAGGCCGTTCGACACAGGCCAGTTGTGAAACCTGCCTTCGGGAGATAGCTTGCGACCCTGAGTTGCCGCGGGAACTTCCTGGGAGGATAGCGTCATGATCGAGCTTCTGATGGCGGGTGTCCTGGTTACGACGGCCGCCCCGCCGCCGCCCGACCAGGAGCTTCAGGTCGCCCCGGCCCCTCAGGACCCCGCCGGTCGAGCGCCCTCCGTTGAGCTTGAAGATGTGGTCGTCACCGGTCGGTCGCTGGACACGGTGATCAACAATTTCGTCCGCAATGTCGCCGAACCAAACAGGGGGCGCGGTCTCGCGCGCTGGGACAGGAGCGTCTGCGTCGGCGTCGCCAACCTGACAGGCGAGACGGCCGAGTATATCGCTGACCGGGTCTCGACCGTGGCCGCCGATATCGGCCTGGAGGTCGGCCGCCCGGGCTGCAGCCCCAACATCCTCGTGGTGGCGACAGGCGACGGCGGCGCGCTGGCCCATGACCTTGTCGAGGAACATCGGCGCGCCTTCCGCAAGGGCGGCTCCGGCATGGACCGCGGGGGCGCGGCCCTGCGAGACTTCATCGCCACCGACCGCCCCGTGCGCTGGTGGCAGATGAGCGTTCCGGTGGATTCACAGAGTGGCAACCTCGCCGGCCGCATTCCCGGCGAATGCAGCGGCAGTTGCGCAGAGGTCTGGGACTATGCGCCGCAGATCACCGTATTCGCCGCATCGCGGATAAGAACCCAGATCGTCGACGACATTGTAAGGGCCGTGGTGATCGTCGATGTCGATGACGTCGCTCAACTTTCGGTCCTCCAACTGGCCGACTACATCGCCTTCGTGTCCCTGGCCCAGATCGATCCTGACGCCGACACCAGCGGCTACGCCACCATCCTCAACGTGTTCGACGACCCTGATGGCAGCCCCTATCTGACCGATTGGGACAGGGCCTATCTCGGCGGGCTTTATGCAGCCCAGCGCAACCGGTCCAACATGCGGGCCGGACGGGCGGAGATCACCAGCGCCATCCATCGCGAGCACCGGGCGCTGCGCGCCGCCCGGACCGGGCCGGACGCGGACGAGTAGTCGAGGCTCACGGGGTCAGGCACTCGACTCCGGTCTCGCCACCGATGATCGCCTCGTCCGCCAGGTCGAGGAACAGGCCGTGCTCGACCACGCCGGTGATCAGCTTCAGATCGTCGGCCAGCCGTACAGGGTCATGGATGGCGGCGCATTTCGCGTCGTAGATCAGATTGCCACCGTCGGTCCGGACCAGTCCCCGCTCGGCCGTCCGCACCCGGGCGGGCATGGCGATGTCGTGGTCGGCGAGGACATCGGCGATGCGATTGGCCGTGGTCTTGTGGCCGAAGGCGACGACCTCGATCGGCAGGGCGAAGGCGCCGAGGGTCGCCACCACCTTGGCCTTGTCGGCGATGACGATGCAGCGCGCCGAGGCCTCCCACACCAGTTTCTCACGCAGCAGGGCCGCGCCGCCGCCCTTGATCAGCGCCAGGCCGGGGCCGACCTCGTCGGCGCCGTCGACGGTCAGGTCGATGCGGGGCGTGTCCTCGAGGGTCGAGAGCGGCAGGCCGAGTTCGCGGGCCAGTTCGGCGGTGGCCTCCGACGTCGGGACGCAGCGCAGGCCGGTCAGGTTGCGGGCGGCCAGCGCCTTGACGAACCAGGCGGCGGTGGAGCCGGTGCCGAGACCGACGACCATCCCGGCCTCGACGCGGAGGGCGGCGGCTTCGCCTGCGTGGCGTTTCTGGGTGTCGCTCATTTCGCCTTCGCCGCCTTCTTCGCCCGCATCGTCGCCATGAACCGCGCCGCCCAGCCGGCCTTCGCCGACTGCTCGCCGCGCGCCAGAGCCAGATCGCCCGGCTCGACGTCCTTTGTGATCACCGACCCCGAGCCCACCATGGCGCCCGCGCCGATGGTCACCGGGGCTACCAGCGAGCTGTTCGACCCGACGAAGGCCCCCTCGCCCACCGTGGTGCGGTGTTTGAAGAAGCCGTCGTAGTTACAGAAGATCGTGCCCGCGCCGATATTGGCCTTCGCCCCTACCTCGCCGTCGCCCAGATAGGACAGGTGGTTGGCCTTGGCGCCCTTGCCCATGCGGACGTTCTTCACCTCGACGAAATTTCCGACCTTGGCGCCCTCGCCGAGGTCCGCGCCGGGGCGCAGACGGGCGTAGGGACCGACCTCGGCGCCGGCGGCGACGGTCGCCCCCTCGATATGGCTGAAGCTGCGGATGCGGGCCCCGCCGGCGATCTTCGCGCCGGGTCCGAAGACGACGTAGGGCTCGATCGTTGTGCCGCCGCCGACCTCGGTGTCGAACGAGAAATGCACCGTCCCGGGGGCCGGCATGGTCACGCCGGCGGCAAGGAAGGTCTCGCGCTGGACCTTCTGGAACAGCGCCTCGGCCACGGCCAGCTCAGCCTGGGCGTTGACCCCCATGACCGCGTCCTCGCCGGCGAAGACCGTCCGGGTCGGTTCGCCGCGGGCACGGGCCAGCGCGACCACGTCGGTCAGATAGTATTCGCCCTTGGCGTTGTCGTTCCTGACCTCGGCCAGCAGGTCGAACAGCAGGGCCGCCGGCGCGGCCATGACGCCCGAGTTGCAGGCGGTCACCGTCAGCTGATCGGGCGAGGCTTCCTTGTGTTCGACAATCGCCTCCAGCCCGCCGTCGGCGTCGATCATCAGACGGCCATAGCCGGTCGGGTCGCGCGCCTCGAACCCGACCACCGTCACACCGGCGGCGGCGGTGAACACCGGTTCGATATCAGAGGCTTTCAACAGCGGCACGTCGCCGTAGGTGATCACCACCTGCCCCGCGAACCCCGCCAGCGCGGCCTCGGCGGCCCGCACCGCATGGCCGGTGCCCAGCGGCGGGTCCTGCACGGCGATCGCCGCCTCGCCCAGCCGCTTCACCACATGGGCGCGGACCTCGGGCGAGTGATCGCCCACCACCACCACGATCCGCTCGCACCCAAGCGCCTCGGCCGCATCGATGGCGTGATCCAGCATGGCCCGTCCGCCGACCGGGTGCAGCACCTTCGGCAGGGGCGACTTCATCCGGGTGCCCTGGCCGGCGGCGAGGATGATGGCGGCGCGAGGAAGGCGGGCACTGGTCATGAATCGGTCCGGCGGCTAGTCGTCGCCAGCGGTCTAGCCCATCCCGGCGACCGACGGGAGATGCCGATGATCGCGCGCGACCTCGAAGGCTGGACCATCGCCTTCGATCTGGACGGGACACTGGTGGATTCCGCGCCGGACCTGATCGGCACCCTGAACCGCATGCTGGCCCCGCGCGGCTATCCGGCCGTTCCCCTGTCCTCCGCCCGCCATCTCGTCGGCCACGGCGCACGCGCCCTGCTGCGCCACGGGTTCGCCGAAGCCGGCGCGGTCTGGGACGAGGCCGCCGAACCCGAACTGTTTGACCACTTCATCGACGACTATGTCGCCCACATCGCCGACGACAGCCGGGCCTTCGACGGCGTGGTCGAGACGCTGGATCATCTCGCGGGCCGCGGTGCCCTGCTCTGCGTGGCGACCAACAAGCGCACCGACCTGGCCGAGGCCCTGATCGACGCGCTCGATCTGAGCCGCCATTTCATCGTGGTCGCCGGCCCGGACCGGGTCAGCGCCCGCAAGCCCGACGGCGCTCACGTCCGCGAGGCGGTCCTTCTGGCCGGCGGGGATCCGGACCGGGCCGTGATGGTCGGCGACGCCACCACCGACACCGGCAGCGCCCGTGCGGCCGGCGTGCCCTGTGTGGTCGCCGGCTTCGGCTACAATGACGCGCCGCTCGCGGAACTGGGCGGCGACATCGTGATCGACTGCTTCGCCGATCTGATCACGGCGGTCGAGACCCTGCACCGTGCGGCGACACAGACGGCCGACCCCGCCGCCATCTGACATCTTGCGCGCTGCGGACGCGCGGGCTATGTCGCCGCCTCCGCGATAGATGGATGCGTAGCTCAGCGGGAGAGCACCTCGTTCACACCGAGGGGGTCACAGGTTCAATCCCTGTCGCATCCACCATTTTTCCCGTTGAAAAACCACTGTTTAGCAGAACACTATGATCTGCCTACGGATGGTTTTTTCTCTCAAGATGAGTTAGTGGGGCAGTAGTGGGGCAGTCGCCGCGCAAAAATACCGCTCGAAACGAGACAAAGCGCCCTGAAAAGCATTGATTGGAGCGGAGACCGGGCCTGATTCGACCCCGCCCGGCCGCGGCCTTTTGCAGGGCGTTTCATCCAGACCGGTCTCCCGGCCTCAATCCATTGCGACCAGTCATTCGAAGGAGCCGCCATGGCGTCGATCCCGGACCATCCCAACGACGCCGGAACCTGGACCCGCCTGGAGGGTCGGGAGGGGTTCGCCCTGTGGCGTCGCGAGCGTCAGTCGCCGGCGCCTGTGACGATGTACTATGTTGTCGCGCCTCCGCAGCAGAGTGAGATCCTCTACGACGAAGCCAAGGCCCGCGCTCGCTTCAACGAGCTCGCTGGCGTTTCTGGCAGAGAGACGGTCCTTTAAGGAAGGTTTCGCAGACCCGCGATCCGCCCGCGGTTCGATACGGTTGCGCCCGGCCTGCAACATCGGGCGGCTGTTTCGCGCCGATACTGTTGAAAAAGTCCGGCGGCGGCTGAAACCGCGCAAACCGCGTGCTGGTCACGAAATCTCGCCCCAACGAAATCAATCGCTTAGTTTTTCGCAATGGTGCCAGATCGGGCCAAAAGGGCCGATCGCGGGAGGCTCTCGGACCTTTTCAACAGTATCCGCCAAGACCCGACATCATTGCCTCGGCAAAATCACGACTTTCCAGTGCCGTGCGCCACCCATCAGCTTCTTTCTAAGGCTTGCCAGATGAGAGGGGCGAGTCGCTCCATCGAGGGATGATGTCCGCCACCCTCCAGTGGGACCACCGTGGCGCGGCCACCGGAGGCCGCGTTCAGCTCCGCCGCGGCCGTGAACGGGACGATCGCGTCCGCAGTGCCATGAAACAGTGTGATCGGAACGGCGATCCGACCGATGGCCTGCCGGTTGTCGAAGCGGTCCGGTATCATCCCTCGCACCAGTCGGGGCGCTAGATCGGAGACGCTGCCGAAGGCACCGAGCGTGGCGACCCCGGAAATCGGCCAACGCGACGCGCCGCCGAGGGCTACAGCGCCCCCGAGCGAATGCCCGAACACATAGAGCTTCCCCCCCGCCGGAATCCGACGGCGCGCTTCGGCGAGGAAGGCGTCCGCGTCCGCTGCAAGACCGGCTTCGGTCGGACGTCCCGCATTGCCGGAGTAGCCCCGGTAGCTTGTCATCAGCAGACCGCGCCCCTCTCCCGCCAAGGGTTCCGCATAGGCGCCGTCGCGGTAGAGATTGCCGCCATTGCCGTGAAAGTAGACAACCACGTCGCGGCGGGTGCCCTGCGGAGCCCAGTACAGTCCCGCCAGAACTAAACCATCGGATGTCGTCACTGAGATGGTTTCAGGCTGCCTACTCCAAGCTGGCGACGCCGCCATTTCCGAAGGCCGGAAAACGCGATCGCGGATGACCTGTGCGCATCCCGTCAGCGTCAGAATGGCCGCGACCGCCAGAATGACCCTCCCCCTTTGCCATGCCTCCACGCCGGTTCCTCATTCTCTCTGGTTGCTGTCGAAGATATGCGTAGGTCATTGCCCGGTACACGCAAGATCCAGCTGGACCCAAGGCTGGGTGTGCGGGGTCAAGCCGTGTCGTTGGCGACGCGCGATGTCCACTGGGCGCCAGGCGCTGTCATTAGCGGCGGTCCGGAAAGCCGCCGCTCTACGTGAATTCGCGCGTATGAACGGCTGGGCTCTGGCAACTCGCTAGGGCTAGGCGGCCCGCGATTAACCTGACTATTCCGGTCCGTCGCCGCATACCCAATCCCGGAACACCCCGCCCGAGGTCGATCCGGGCAGGGGGGCTTGGTCCCCGAGGCGCTGGCGCGCCTCGCTGGGCGAGACGCCGAAGCGGCGGCGGAAATCGCGGCTGAAACTGGTCTCGTTGACGAAGCCCAGGTCCTGGGCGACGCGGCTGACGCGACGGTCCAGGGTCGCGGGCGAGGACAGGCGGCGACAGGCCTCGTCCAGCCGCGCGCCGCGGATCCAGCCCTCGACCCCGCCCAGCGGCTCGAACAGGCGATAGAGCGTCGCCCGCGACAGGCCGAAGCGGCTGCACAGGGCGTCGGTCGACAGGTCGGGCGACCCCAGATGGGCCAGGACATGGCTCTGGATCGCCCGGCGCGACACCGCCGTGCGCGCGGCGCGGGCGGTCTCGGCCGCCGCGACGGACGGGCCGAAACAGGCGGCGACCATGGCGGCCACGCCCGGCCCCAGGGCCTCGGCCTCGGCCAGGGTCATGGCGTCGGCCCGGCGCGACAGGTCCTGCATCAGCCCGCCCAGCAGCTGCGCCCCCACGGTCTCGGCCTCCAGGGTGACGCCGTGCAGGTCGTCCGGTGCCCCCAGCAGGGGCTCCAGCACCGCGCGCGGCACGATCAGGGTCAGGTTGGAAAAGGCCTGGGCCTCGGTCCGCACGGTGCGGGTCAGGTCCAGGATGCGCACCGACCCCCGGGGCCATTCCGCCTCGGGCGCGCCCTCGCGCAGCACGCTGGTCCCCTGGATCAGGGTCTGGACGACATAGTGGTCCAGGCCGCCGCGGGCGACCTTGGCCCGGTCGCGCACGAAGGTGTTGCCGCTGGACCGGAAGCCGCCCAGCAACAGCGAACCCAGTTTCCACGAGGTCATGCCGCAGTCGAAGGTGGCGGGGTCCTCGACCTCCAGGTCGAACACGGCCGAGACCGCCTCGCGCCAGTTGTCGAACCGGTCGCGCGGCGACAAGGTCTCGTCGATGCGCACAACCGAGGGCCGGGCGGCGGCGGTCACGGCCGACCACCCGCGCGTGCGCCTGGCCTTGCCTCGCGTCTCAATCGCTTTGCGACCCGTCTCAATCCGGCCCCCGCCGATTGCCTCATCCAGCGTCACCATAGAGCGTTTGGCGCAGTTGGGGAGGGGCTGCTCGCACGGGGCGAGCCCGGCGCCCCTGCGGTGCGTGTGGCGGGGGCGTCGGATGTCGGTTGCGGGACGTGGGATCGCCCTCTGGCTGATCGGCCTGTGCCTGATCCTGGCCAGCGCCCTGGCCCCGACCGGCGCCCGCGCCCAGGCGCTGTTTCCGGGCGGCTGTCCCGTCGTTTTCGACGCCTTCGGCGGCGCGACGGTCACCTATAGCTTCTCGGCCGGGTCCTCAGGCACCTTTACCGACGCGGGCGGCGCCGTCTGCAATGGCATGGGCCAGCCCAGCCCCTGGCGGTATCGCTACACCTACACCGTCACCTCGACCCTGGTGGACGCCACCTTCCGCATCACCTCGCCGCACGAGGGCGGCGTCGATATCACCGCGCCGGGCACATACGAGGTGACGGCCCGGGTCTTCCCGGGAAATCAATGGGAAGCCCGAACCTATGGCGCCCACCCCGACGACGGCGCGGAGCCTTATGACGAGGACGTCTTTGGACCCCTCAACTATCCGGCGCTGGGTCTCGGCTATTCCACCACTGCCACCGGACCTAATCCATCCGGCACGGTCACCGTGACCTTCCGGGGCCTGACGACCGACGTGCCGGGCAGCCGTGTGGTTCTCTCGACGACGCCCGGAGCGCTCCTGCCGGCCGGCATCCCCAACAGGGGCCCGTTGATCGCCGCAACGGGCGCCTTGCGGTCCGGCGACAGACCCTTCGAAATCCCGATCAACACGGCCGTCACCTTTGGCGCGAATCTATCCCTCCTCCTTCAGACCGGGGCCACCTACGGCTTCGCCGTCAATCCGTATCACGGTGGGCTTCTGCATTCGGTAACGTGTTCAGCGGGATCGGCCACGATCGGCGCGGACAACGCCAGCTTCACCCTGACCGGACAGGCGGACCGCAGTCAGGTCAACTGCACCCTGGCCCACGCCCAGCGGCCGACCGTCACCGCCCTGTCGACCGCCACCGGCCCGGTCGCCGGGGGCACGGTCGTGACCATCACAGGGACGAACTTCACCGGCGTGACCGCCGTCCGGTTCGGCGCCGCCGCCGCCACCGCCTTCACGGTCAACAGCGCGACCCAGATCACGGCGACGGCCCCTGCGGGGGCCGGCTCAACCAATGTCTCGGCCGTCATCGGCAGCCTGGCCAGCTCAGACACCGCCGCAGACGACTTCACCTATGTGCCCGCGCCGACCGTCACGGGGCTGTCGCCGACCTCGGGCGCGCGGACGGGCGGGACCAGCGTGGTGGTGACGGGCACCGACCTGACGGGCGCGACCGGGGTCACCTTCGGCGGCGTGGCCGCGACCGCCTTCACGGTCAACAGCGCCACCCAGATC
>JAUYAG010000204.1 GCA_030693575.1 Brevundimonas sp.
CTCGAGGCCGAGGTCGTTGTCGTCACCGGCGACTTGCCCCAGGGCGTGACCCGCGAAGAGGCGCTGGCCTGCATCCGCCTGGTCGGCCTGGTCAACGACGTCTCCCTGCGCAACCTGATCCCGGCCGAACTGGCCAAGGGCTTCGGCTTCGACCAGTCCAAGCCGGCCTCGGCCCTGTCGCCGGTCTTCGTCACCCCGCGTGCGCTCGGCGACCGCTGGGTCGACGGCAAGCTCAAGGGCGCACTGAACGTCCAGCTGAACGGCGCCGATTTCGGCAAGGCCGACGCCGGGACCGACATGACCTTCGACTTCGGCACCCTGATCGCCCATCTGGCCAAGACCCGCAGCCTGTGCGCCGGCACCATCATCGGCTCGGGCACGGTCTCGAACCGCGACGCCGACGGCGGCCCGGGCAAGCCGGTCAGCGAGGGCGGCCTCGGCTACTCCTGCATCGCCGAGGTCCGCACAGTCGAGACCATCCTGCGCGGCAAGGCCGAGACCCCCTTCCTCAAGGCCGGCGACACCGTCCGCATCGAGATGCTGGACGACCAGCACCACTCGATCTTCGGTGCCATCGAACAGACGGTCGCGGGGGCATAGGCCTCCCGCGCCAGCACCGCCGCCGGGCCCTGACAGGACAGGACCAGGCCGCTCAGGGCGATCGTCAGCCAACGTCTCATCGCGCGCATCCTTCGGTTTCCCGGACCAGAGGCCGCCGCGGCGCATTGCGGATGCGCGGGACGGATTAAGCTTCGGCAAGCTGTGCGGCCCAAGGGGGGCAAGCGAGGTGAAGTCGGGACGTTCATGCGGGATATGTCGCCTCAGGTTCTCGGACCGCTGAACGCCTTGGCCATCACCGACGCCTTCCTGCTCCTCGTCATCGGCATGATCCTCATGCAGCGCGTCGAGATGTTCATCCGCGCCCGCCGCATTCAGGCCGGTGCGGGCGACAGCCATGTCGCGACGGTTGGAGGAAGAGTAGCAACCGCCAAGGTTGACCATCCGCTCACTTCGCTACAGAAAGTTGCGTCAATGTCAGCCCGGATCGCGTCTCATGAACCGCCCCCTCATCGCCCTGCTCGCCTGTGCGGTCGCCCTTCCCGCCCTGGCACAGGACGCACCGGCGGATTGGGATCTGGTGCGCGATCCGGCGAAGAAGTCGGTCCTGGCCTTCACAGTCTTCGATGTCGGTCTCAGCGTCGCCTTCCGCTGCGTCGACGGCTCGCTCAACACCGTGATCGCCGGCTTGCCCGCCTCGCGGCAGGACCGCCGCACCCTGCAACTCGGGTTTCAGGACCGGCCGCCCTACGACAGCCTCTGGACGGCCACGACGGACCGGACGGTGGCGGTGGGCGACTATCCGGCCATGCTGGCGCGCGACTTCCGCGAAGGCGGATCCCTGAAGCTGACCGTCCCGGGCGGCGCACCCGACGGGCGCAACCTGCGTTACGACGTCGAACTGCCGGCCTCGAACGGCGCGATCGACGAGGTGCTGACCAGCTGCGGCCGACCGCTGGTCGATCCGCGGGACGAGATCATGGCGGCGATCCCGGACAGCGGCCTGCCCGTCGGCATGGACTGGGCCCGCCCGCCCCGGCCCAGCTTCCCGAACACCAACTACGCCAGCGGCTTTGTGGTCACGACCTGCCTGACGACCCCGGACGGCCGTCTGGACGACTGCGTCGTCGAGATGGAGCATCCCCACGACAGCGGCTTTGGCGAGGCGACCCTGCGATCGACGCGGCGAGCCCGCCTGCGCAACACCGCCCAGCCGGGCCAGCCGGTGCCTCCGCAGTTGGTCTCGTTCCGCACCAACTTCCGCCAGCCGCAATAGGAAGAAGGCGGAACACCCCGCCATCCGCATTGACCTGATCGGACCCCGCGAGCTACCAAGCGCGCCTGCCGAAACGAGCAACCGGCCTGTGCGGGCGTGGTGGAACTGGTAGACGCGCCGGACTCAAAATCCGGTTCCGAAAGGAGTGCCGGTTCGACCCCGGCCGCCCGCACCAACTCTCTGCCTGGTCTACCGCCTTTCGGCTACTTGAGGCCGGCTCAGACCACCTGCCCGTCTTCCTTGACGAACCGCTCCGGCGTCCGCTCCAGCAGATCGAACACCTTCTCCGAAGGCCGGCACATCGCAACGCCCTTCGGCGTGCGCACGAGCGGGCGGTTCACCAGCGCCGGATGTTCGACCATGGCCGCGAGAAGGGAGGCGTCGGATGCGCCGGGCTCGAGCAGGCCCAGTTCCGCGGCCGGCGTCCCCTTCTCCCGCAAGGCCTCGCGCGGGGTCATCCCGGCGTCGGCGAACAGGGCGCCCAGCTGATCCGGGGTCCAGCCGGCCTCCATATAATAGACCACCTCGGGGCGGTAGCCGGCCGCCTCGACCATGGCGACGACATTGCGCGAGGTGCCGCAGGCGGGGTTGTGGAAGATGGTGACGGGGAAGGCGTCGGACATGTCAGCGCTCCTTTGCGGCGTTTCGGCGGACGGCGGGCCCGGCCTCGTACCAGCCCTTCGAACGATTCACGATCCAGACCACCGACAGCATCACCGGCACTTCGATCAGCACACCGACGACGGTCGCGAGCGCCGCGCCGGAGTTGATGCCGAACAGGCTGATCGCCGCCGCCACGGCCAGTTCGAAGAAGTTCGACGCACCGATCAGGGCCGACGGCCCGGCCACGCAATGCGCCTCGCCGGTCGCCCGGTTCAGCCAGTAGGCGAGACCGGAATTGAAATAGACCTGGATCAGGATCGGCACGGCGAGAATGCCGATGACCAGCGGCTGGGCCAGGATCTGCTCGCCCTGGAAACCGAACAGCAGGATCAGGGTCGCCAGCAGGGCGGTGATCGACATCGGGCCGAGCCCGGCCAGCAGCCGCTCCAGCCCCGCCTCGCCCGACCGCGCCAGCACCATACGCCGTACGATCTGGGCCACGATGACCGGCAGGATGATGTAGAGGCCGACCGAGATCAGCAGGGTCGCCCAGGGCACGGTGATGGCGGCCAGTCCCAGCAGCAGGCCGACGATCGGGGCGAAGGCGACGATCATGATGGCGTCGTTGAGCGCCACCTGGCTGAGGGTGAAATTGGGCTCGCCGTGGGTCAGCCGGCTCCACACGAAGACCATGGCGGTGCAGGGCGCGGCGGCGAGGATGATGAGGCCGGCGATATAGCTGTCGATCTGGTCGCCCGGCAGCAAGGGCCGGAACAGGATGGCGATGAACAGCCAGGCCAGCAGGGCCATCGAGAACGGCTTGACCGCCCAGTTGACGAACAGGGTCACGCCGATGCCGCGCCAGAACCGTCCCACCTGCGCAAGGGCCGCGAAGTCGACGCGCAACAGCATGGGGGTGATCATCAGCCAGATCAGGCCGGCGACCGGCAGATTGACCTGCGCGACCTCGGCCCGGGCGATGAGGGCGAAGACGTCGGGGAACAACCAGCCCAGCCCGATGCCGACCACGATACACAGCAGAACCCAGAGGCTGAGCCAGCGTTCGAACAGGGACATGGGTCAGGCTCCCGCAGACGCGCAGCGCGACCGCGCCGTGGCGGCGACGACCGGCGCGCAGACCTCGGCCGCGCCGCCGCAGCAGTCCTCGGCGAGGAAGGCCATCAGTTCGCCCATGCGATCGAACCGCGCCGAATAGATGATCGACCGGCCCTCGCGACGCGACTGCGCCAGCCCCGCATGCGCCAGAAGCGACAGATTGGCCGACAGCGTATTGGGCGGGGTGCCGAGGCGGCGGGCGATCTCGCCGGCGGCCAGGCCGTCGGGGCCGGCCGTCACCAGCATGCGAAAGACCTTCAGCCGACCCTCATGGGCGAGGGCGGAAAGACTCTCGACGGCGGCTGTCATTTCCATATTTCTCGAATACCAGAAATGACAGAATCGACAACCTTGTCGCCGCGCGCCGCTACGGCTTGCGTCCGATGGCGCGGCGGGAATTCCCGTTCCGGAGGTTGCGTCGCCCGCCCGCGGCCCCATCTGCCCTCGATGAGTTCCCCCGCCGCCGATGCCGAGAAGACGACGCTGAAGGGGCCGGGGTTCCCCGAGTTCGTGGCCCTGATCGCCATGATGATGGCGCTCAACGCCCTCGCCATCGACTCCATGCTGCCCGCCCTGCCGGCCATCGGCGATGCGCTCGGCGTGGTGTCGGAGAACAGCCGCCAGTGGGTCATCACCGCCTATCTGCTCGGCTTCGGTGTCACCCAGATCATATATGGCCCGCTGGCCGACCGGTTCGGGCGCAAGCCGGTGCTGATGGTCGGCCTCGGCCTCTATGTCCTGTTCAGCGTCCTGGCCGCCTTCTCGCCGACGTTCGAGCTGCTGATCGCCGCCCGGGTCGGCACCGGCATCGGCGCGGCGGCCCTGCGCGTGCTGGCGGTCTCCATCGTGCGCGACCGCTACTCAGGGCGGACCATGGCGCGGGTCATGTCGCTGAGCTTCCTGGTCTTCCTCGGCGTGCCCATCCTGGCCCCGGCGCTGGGCCAGCTGATCCTTACCGTGGCCCCCTGGCCGTGGGTGTTCGGCGTGCTCGCCGTCGGCGGTGCCGCCTTCGCCCTCTGGGCCGCCATCCGCCTGCCCGAGACCCTGCATCCCGAAGACCGGATGCCGATCCGGATCGACCGCATCGCCGCCGCCTTCCGCGAGGCCCTGACCAACCGGCGGTCCATGGGCTACACCCTGGCCATCACGGCCATTTCGGGTGCCCTGTTCGGCTTCCTCAACTCCAGCCAGCAGATCTTCTTCGACGTCTTCCATGAGCCGCAGCTGTTCACCGTCGTCTTCGGCGGGATCGCCGGCGGCATCGCCGTGGCCTCCCTGCTGAACGCGCGGCTGGTCGAGCGGCTGGGCTCGCGGCTGATCTCGCACACCGCCCTGCTGGGCTTCATCGCCTTCTCGGCCATCCATGCGGCGGTGGCGATCAGCGGCCATGAGACGATCTGGACCTTCGCGATCCTTCAGGCCCTGACCATGTTCTGCTTCGGCTTCATCGCCGGGAATTTCGGTGCCATGGCCATGGAGCCGATGGGCCATATCGCGGGCACGGCCTCCTCGGCCCAGGGGTTCATCTCGACCACCTTCGGGGCGTCGCTGGGCTTCCTGATCGGGCAGCAGTTCAACGGCTCGGCCGCGCCGATGGCGATCGGCTTCGTCGTGCTCGGCGTGGCGGCGCTGGGTTTCGTCCTGTTCGCGGAGCGCGGGCGGCTGTTCAAGGCGCGGAACCGGCCCCCGGTGTTGGCACCCTCTTGATCTTTTTGCCCTGCCGGGGCGTTGTCCCGGCGGGAAACAAACCCGGCCGGACCGACCGCACAAGGTCGGTGTGGCCTTTGGTCAAGGACGCTCAATGATCCGCAAGCTTGGACTGGTCTCCACAATCGCGCTCGCCACAGCCCTGGGCGGTTGCGCCATGATGCCGGGCTTTGGTTCGGGCTTCGGCCCGGGGTCGGACATGCCGCCGGTCGCGGCCCCGGCGACGGCGCCGGTCCGGTATGTGCGCGACGTCCATTCCCATGCGCGACCCGAGGTCGCCCGGGTCAAACACATCGCCCTCGACCTGACCACCGACTTCGCGACAGGGACCCTGTCGGGCACGGCGGCGCTGGAGATCACGGCCGAGCCGGGCGCGACCGAGATCATTCTCGACGTCCGCAATCTCGACATCCAGGACATTCGGGACCCGTCGGGCGCGCCGCTCCAGTTCCAGACCGGTGATAACGATCCCATCCTCGGCCAGCCCCTGACCATCCGCTTCCCGGCCTTCGCCGCCGGCGAACAGCGTCGCATCGTCATCCGCTACGCCACCCGGCCCGACGCCGCCGCCCTGCAGTGGCTGACCCCGGCCCAGACCGCCGGCGGCCGGCAGCCCTATATGTTCAGCCAGGGCCAGGCCATCCTGACCCGCACCTGGATCCCGACCCAGGACAGCCCCGGCATCCGCCAGACCTGGGACGCCCGCATCACCGCGCCGTCCGCCCTGAAGGTGGTGATGAGCGCCGAGGGCCTGACCACGGGCGGCGAGCCCGTCGGTGACGGCCAGACCGCCTGGCGCTTCCGCATGACCAATCCGGTGCCGCCCTATCTGATCGCCATCGGCGTCGGCGACGTCGCCTTCCAGGCCATCGACGAGCGCACCGGCGTCTGGACCGAGCCCTCGATGCTGGCCGCCGCCCACGCCGAAATGGTCCCGACGGCCGAGATGGTTGATGAGGCCGAGGCGCTCTATGGCCCCTATCTCTGGGGCCGCTACGATCTGCTGATCCTGCCGCCCAGCTTCCCCTTCGGCGGGATGGAAAACCCGCGCCTGACCTTCGCCACCCCGACCATCATCGCCGGCGACCAGTCGCTGGTCTCGCTGGTGGCGCACGAACTGGCACACAGCTGGTCCGGCAATCTGGTCACCAACGCCACCTGGGACGACTTCTGGCTCAACGAAGGCTTCACCGTCTATTTCGAGAACCGGATCATGGAGGCGGTCTATGGCCGCGACCGGGCCCTGATGCTGCAGTCGCTGGGCTGGGGCGATCTGCAACGGACGCTGGCCGACCTGCCGGCCGCCGACACCCGCCTGAAGCTCGACCTGGCCGGGCGCGACCCCGACGAGGGGTTGACTGACGTCGCCTATGAGAAGGGCGCGGCCTTCCTGAACACCATCGAACGCATCGTCGGCCGGGAGCGGTTCGACGCCTGGCTCAAGGGCTATTTCGAGCGCAACGCCTTCCGGCCGATGACCACCGAACTGTTCCTCGAGGACATCCGCACGCATCTGGTGACGACGCGCGCGCTCGAAGACCAGCTGATGATGGACGCCTGGATCTACCAGCCGGGCATGCCGTCGAACTGGCAGCCGCCGGTCTCCAACGCCTTCGCCCCGGTCGACGCGGCCGCCGCGGCCTTCGACGCCGGCGGCCCGGCCTCGGCCGTGCCCTGGGCCGGCTGGTCGACCCAGGAGCGGCAGCGCTTCCTGGCCTGGCGCCCGGCCGACCGCACCGGCGACGCGGACTGGCTGACCCCGGACCAGCTGACCGACCTGGAAGCGACGCTGAAGCTGCGCGAGGAAGGCAATGCCGAGGTGGTCTTCGCCTGGCTGCAGATCGCGGTCCAGCACCGCTACCAGCCCGCCGTCCCCACGCTGGAGCATTTCCTGACCACCATGGGCCGGCGGAAATTCGTCCTGCCGCTGTTCACCAGCCTGTGGGCCGAGGGCGACTGGGGCCGTCCCATCGCCACCCGCCTCTACGCCCGCGCCCGCCCCGGCTATCACCCCGTGACCACCGGCTCGGTGGATGCCGTGGTGGGAAGGCCCGGCTAGCCGGGACGGCCGGTTGGTTCATCACGAAGGACACAAAGAAGGGCACGAAGGACACGAAGGAGCGAGCTTCCGTCAGCTCGCGTGATCAGCCTTCACCGATGGGGATTCGTTTGGGCCGAAGGCCCGATATGGACTCCTGGACCAATAAAACCCTCAACGGGGATGCGCTCGGGCCCCTTCGTGTCCTTCGTGCCCTTCTTTGTGTCCTTTGTGATGAACCCACGCCTCTCCGACCTGCTCCCCTCTCTGTGACTTCCCCCCGTCTTGGCTTCCGCCTTTCCAGTCCCTAGGTTCCGCCCGACAAACGGCGGCCAACGCCGACACGCGCTTTCAGGAGACGCCCCATGCACGACGCGCCCCAAACCGACGCGGCTGCCCGCCTCGACAAGGAAAACCCGCTCGGCGTCGACGGCTTCGAGTTCGTCGAATTCACCGGGCCCGATCCGGCGGCCATGGTCGCGCGGCTGGAGCTGATGGGCTTCACCGCCACCCATGTGAACCCGGCCAATGATGTGGTGCGCCTGAAGCAGGGCGACATCACCCTGCTGGTCCACCGTTCGCCCAAGGGGCAGGCCTCCGACTTCGCCAAAGAGCACGGCCCCTCGGCCAACGGCATGGCCTTCCGCGTCCGTGACGCGAAATCGGCCTTCGAGGGCGCGGTGTCGCGCGGCGCCAAGCCGGCCGAAGACCACGACGGCGGTGCCCTGGCCGGCGGCTATCCCTATGTGCTGCAGGGCATCGGCGGCTCGCTGCTCTACGTCATCGACGCCTATGGCGAGGCCGGCTCCCTCTATGACGGCTGGGACGAGATCGAGGGCTGGGAAGAGGCCGAGCGCAAGAACTCGGTCGGCCTGTTCAGCCTCGACCACCTGACCCACAACGTCCGGCGCGGCCAGATGCGCACCTGGTCCGGCTTCTACGGCGACGTCTTCGCCTTCGAGGAGCAGAAATATTTCAACATCAAGGGCAAGGCGACCGGCCTGCTGTCCCAGGCCATGATCGCGCCTGACCGCGCCATCCGCATCCCCCTGAACGAGAGCCAGGACGACAGCTCCCAGATCGAGGAGTTCCTGCGCCGCTATAACGGCGAGGGCATCCAGCATATCGCCCTGGCCACCGACAACATCTTCGAGACGGTGGAAGAGCTGAAACGTCGCGGCATCCCCTTCCAGGATACGATCGAGACCTATTTCGACCTGATCGATAAACGCCTGCCCAACCACGGCGAGGACGTGGCGCGCATGCGGTTGAACCGCATCCTG
>JAUYAG010000210.1 GCA_030693575.1 Brevundimonas sp.
CCAAGGTCGCCGACATGTACGTCGCCCTGAACAGCGCCCGCGCCTATGTCTATGCCGTGGCCCGCGCCTGCGACCAGGGCAAGACCACCCGCTACGACGCCGCCGGGGCCATCCTGCTGGCGTCGGAGAACGCGGTGAAGGTCAGCCTCGAGGCCGTCCAGGCCCTCGGCGGCGCCGGCTATACGAAGGAATGGCCCGTCGAACGGCTGGTCCGCGACGCCAAACTGTATGACATCGGCGCGGGGACGAACGAGATCCGGCGCTTCCTGATCGGGCGGGAGTTGCTGGGAAGCTGATGCCGCTGTCGACCCTTCTCGCCGTGGCGGGGTTGGTCGCCTTCGCGCTCGGTGGCCTGGCTCTCATCCAACTGCTGCCCAAGCTGAGGACGCGCGAGCGGCGGGGTGAAATTTCGTCGCCCGTTCCGGATCCACAAGACTCCCAACTGGCTGGTGCCCGGCTGTTGGGTTTGATCTGGTCCGTGAAGACATCAGCCGAACGCCCGCGCTTCAGGCGTCATGTCATGCTGGTCCGCTGGCTCCCCGTGATCGGCGCCGGCCTTCTGATATCCAGCGCGTTCGCCATGCAGGAACGGGAGCGATCCTCAGCGGAAACGGTCGGGACAGCCCCGCCGTCCGTCACGATTTCCCTTGCCGGAGAGTCGGAACCAGTCGCCCGCTAGCCGGTTGCTGTTTCACGGAAAGAGCCTTCCCGTGCCCCCAAGACCGCTGCGTGGGCAAGCGGGAGCACGTCAAAGCCTGAGCGGGTCGCCTGGGGTGCCGGGGATTGACGATTGTTAAGTGGCGCCGCGCTATCCTCATGCCTAGATCAAGTCACCCTCGACCGGACGCCCCGTAGCCGATGCCTGACTACGATTATCAGAGCGACACCCGGCCCTTCTCGCAGGTGATCGAGGACATCGGCGTCAAGGACGACCCGAAACTGTATCTCGGCGAGCTGGTCAATGCGTTCGGCGAGCGCGGCTTCGGCGCCCTCATGCTGTTCTTCGGCCTGCTGAGCGTCGCGATCGGCATCATTCCGGGCACGACCACCATCCTCGGCACCCCGCTCATTCTAATGGGTCTGCAGCTGGCCATCCGCCAGGACCAGCTGTGGTTGCCGCGGTGGGCCCTGAAGCGCTGGATCGACCGCGAGACCTATCGGGCGGGGGTTGCCCGGGTCCTCCCGCGGCTCCGGAAAATGGAGCGGCTGTCGAAGCCCCGCCTCGAGGTGATGACCAGCGAGGTATCGGAGGTGCTGATCGGCGTGGCCACCGTCCTGATGGCGATCATTCTGGTCCTGCCCTTGTGGGGCGGGAACCTCGTCCCGGCCCTGATCATCTCGACCTTCGGCTTCGGCCTTCTGCAGAGGGACGGGCTGGCCATCCTCATCGGCTGGAGCGCGATCGGCCTGATCGGCGTCGCCGCGCTGATCATCTGGCTCGCCTGGACCTGGGTGTCGCCCTACCTGCTGCCCTTCTGGGCCTGGCTCAACGGCCTGCTGCCGGACGCCTGGACGTGGCTGACGGGCCTGTTCGGCGGCTGACCGGGCGGAAGCGCCCCACTCTCGCGTGTCAGGCGGCCTGTTGCGCGCCGGGTCCCGGTCCCGCGAGGCCCTGCATGACCATCCGGTTGATGTCGATCAGGGCTTCAAAGTCGTCATCACCGCGCATGATCGCCGACGAATGACGGCTGACGAACAGGCTGATGGAGATGATCTGGGCCTTCAGGCCGGGTGCCATGGCGTTGTCGGGGTCTGCGCAGTCGGTCGCCAGGGCCGTCCACAGGCGGCGGTTCCAGTCCAGCGCGTCGATGCGCGCGGCGATGTCCGAAGGATCCAGCGTGGCGGCGTGCATCAGCGCCCGGGTCACCTGCCCGAACAGTCGATACTCCATCTCACGCGGGGTCTCAGCCCGCGTGGCTGCGGTCTTGTACGCCTGCAGCGACATTCGCCAGACCTTCTTCATATTCAACGAGTTTTCGCGCCGCCATCAGCGCCTTGTAGTATTCGCGCGCCATCACGTGGCGGGACGCCGCCACGCAATCGGCCAGAACCACGGGGTTGCGGGACGCCCCCATGAACTCGCTCAGGCGCAGGGCGAACTCATCATAGACCTTGGCCGCCGCCGTCTCGTCCAGGTACATCATCATGACCGGGAAATAGACGCGCTTGGCCGGGGTGTTGGCGTCCTCGGGCTGGAGAATGTCCTTCTCGCGCAGCACCGACGCCTTGTTCTGCAGGATCAGCACGCCGCGGCGGTCGCCGTTCTGGACGACGGCGCCGTTGAGGACGAATTTCTCGCCGGGCTTCAGCGACAGCTTGAGCGGCATTTGCGGGAGCGTCTCCTGACAGGCTCCCGGCAACGTTAGGAAGCCGGGACCAAACACAGGCTAAACAAACGTGGTTAACCATCTGTTGTACGGCCCCGCCGACGCGACCAGCTCTGCGGAACATCGGACAGGCACCGGGCGTTGGTCTTCCAGCAGGAGGCGGCGCAATGCCCGAGATTGACGGCTATTCAGACGACCAGGCCCAGTCCGAGGTCTATGATGAGACCCACATCGACGATGAGGGCGACGGCGACATCCTGCCGGATGAGGCCGAGCTCGTCCTGGACGTGACGCAGATGGCCGGCGATGCGGACGAAGAGCCGTTCGACGAAGACGCCGTGGACGACCTGGACGAAATTCAGGGTGCCTCCGGCATCGAGGCCGAAGCCGACGCCCTGCTGGGCGTTGACGGCGAACGCCTGACCGAGATCGATGGCGAGAGTGCCGGCGGGCGCGGTCCTGACGAGGTCGAGCTCGTCTATTCCGGCCTGATGCGCAATGCCCGCGGCGCCCAGGCCAGCGCGGCCCACTGGGAAGCAAAAACCCTTTCAGACGATGACATCGCCGACCTGGGCTACGGCCCCGACGGCGATGAAGACCACCCCGCGAAATAAGGAGGGCGACATGACTGCTCACACCGACCACACCCCGCCGTCCCCGCGCGACGACTGCGATTCCGAGACACCGCACGCCCGCAAGGCCGCGCGCGAAACCGGCAAGCCGGATCAGTTGCGCGAGGCCGAACGCGACTCCGAAGACCGGCAGGAGGCGCTGCTGGATGAAGGCCTCGAAGAGACCTTCCCCGCCAGCGATCCGGTATCGGCCAAGCGGATTACCTGACAGGCGTCAGGTCTTCACCCGCCAGGTCGCGCCCTGCGGTCCGTCCATGACGACGACGTTCAGCGCATTGAGCCGGTCACGGATGCGGTCCGCCTCGGGCCAGTCCTTGGCCGCCCGGGCGGCGGCGCGCTGTTCCAGCAGGCCCTCGACCTCGGTGCGGAGATCGCTGGACACCTCGCCTTCCAGCCACTCTGCCGGATTGGCCTGAAGCACGCCCAGGATCGCCCCGGCCGCGACCAGTTCGCCCTTGGCGCGCGCGACGACGCCGTGGTCGCCCGCGGTCATGGCGCGCTCGATCTCGCTGGACAGGGCGAACAGGCTCGCCATGGCCCCCGGCGTGTTGATGTCGTCCTCGATGGCCTTGAGGAAGTCCTCGGGCGGCTCGTCGCCATTGGCCTCGACCCCGGCGGCGCGGTGCAGCGCCCCGTACAGCCGGTCCAGCGCCTTGCGGCTCTGGTCCAGCAGCGCCTGGTTCCAGTCCAGCGGCTGGCGATAGTGGGCGCTCAACAGGGCCCAGCGGACCACCTCGCCCGGGATGTTCTGAACCAGATCGTGCAGCAGCAGGACATTGCCGATCGACTTGGACATCTTCTCCGCGTCGACGGTCAGGAAGCCGTTGTGCATCCAGTAGCGGCTGTATTCGGCGTGGGCGTCCGGCGAATGGGCGTGGCCGTGGGCGCAGACGCCCTGGGCGATCTCGTTCTCGTGGTGCGGAAACACCAGGTCGATGCCGCCGCCGTGGATGTCGATCGGCAGGCCCAGCGTCTCCTCGATCATGGCCGAGCATTCGATATGCCAGCCCGGACGCCCCTCGCCCCACGGCGACGGCCACGACGGTTCGTCCGCCTTCGACGGCTTCCACAGCACGAAGTCGTGCGGGTTCTTCTTGTAGGGGGCGACCTCGACGCGGGCCCCGGCGATCATGTCGTCGAGGTTGCGTCCGGACAGCCGGCCATAGGTCTCGTAGGACGAGACGTCGAACAGCACATGGCCCTCGGCGGCATAGGCGCAGCCCTGGTCCATGATCGCGCCGATCTGTTTGACGATCGCGTCCATATGGTCGGTGACGTGGGGCGCGATGTCCGGCGGCGAGACGTTGAGCCGGCTCATGTCTTCCAGATAGGCGGCCTCGTAACGGGCCGTGACCTCGCCGATCGGCGTCCCCTCGCGGGCGGCCTTCTGATTGATCTTGTCGTCCACGTCGGTGACGTTGCGGGCGTAGATGACCTTGTCCGCGCCGTACTGCCGGCGCAGCAGCCGCACGAGCACGTCGAACACCACGGGCGGGCGGGCGTTGCCGATATGGGCGTAGTCATAGACCGTCGGGCCGCAGACATAGAGGGTCACCCGCTCGGGGTCGCGCGGCGTGAAAACACGCTTTTCGCGGTAAAGGGTGTCGTGAAGTACCAGCGGCATTGGGAAGCGGCGTCTTTCAGTTTTCTTGCAGGCCCGGAATCCTTGATGGATTGGCCCGCCGTCCCATATAGCGGTCCTGCTGCACAAGCGAACAGCGTCGAGATCAAGAATGAGCGTCATCCCCGTCAAGCCGGTTCTGGTCGGCGACAGCCCCCCTGCCGGGCGTCCCAGCCGCGAGGAGGCCCTCAAGGCCGTCCGCACCCTGCTGGCGTGGGCGGGCGACGATCCCGACCGCGAGGGCCTGCGCGACACGCCCAAGCGGGTGGTCGACGCCTATGGCGAGTGGTTCGACGGCTATGACGCCGATCCGGCCAAGGAGCTGTCGCGGACGTTCGAGGACGTGCAGGGCTATGACGACATGGTCCTGCTGCGCGACATCGAGGTCGAGAGCCACTGCGAGCACCACATGGCCCCGTTCCTCGGCAAGGCCTATGTCGCCTACATTCCGCAGGAGAAGGTCGTCGGCATCTCCAAGCTGGCGCGGGTGGTCGAGATTTTCGCCCGCCGTCTGCAGACCCAGGAAACCCTGACCCAGCTGATCGCCGAAGCCATCGAATCAAACCTGCAACCGGCCGGCGTCGCCATCATGATCGACGCCGAACACCAGTGCATGACCACCCGGGGCGTGCATCACCGCCACGTTTCGACCATCACCACCCGGTTCACTGGCGTCTTCAAGACCGACGCGGCGCTGAAGGATCGCTTCCTGAAGCTCGCGAAGGGGTGATCGGCTCGCCTGAAAGGCGTATTTTCGCGATCTGATGCGCGCGGGAACCGTCTGGGGCCCGAACCCGCTTTACAAGCCGGTTCGGGAACGCCAAGAGACGATCCCAACGTCATAGCTTGCGCTCGCCGCCATTGCGCCGGGCCGGATGGAGAGACTGAAGCATGGGTGCCAAACTTTCGGGTCCGGGTGGCCAGGGCGGCAAGACCATCGAGCAGAACGCGGACATCAACGTCACGCCGTTCGTCGACATCATGCTGGTGCTGCTGATCATCTTCATGGTCGCCGCGCCGATGGCCACGGTTTCGATCCGCCTCGACCTGCCGCCGGCGACGCCGCCCGCGGACAACGAAAAGCCGAAGGAACCGGTGTACATCACCATCCAGGAAACCGGCTCGATCTTCCTGGCGGATCGCCAGACCACGATCGAAACCCTCGCCGTTGACGTCTGCACGGCCCTCGCCGTCGCCACCGACTGCCGCGAGGAACGCATCTTCGTCCGCGCCCAGCCGGACGTGACCTACGATCAGTTCATGGAAGTCATGAACACCCTGCAGGAGAGCGGCTACTTCAAGGTCGGCCTGCTGAACGAAGACATCGAATAGGCGCCACGCCGCGCTGAGCGATCAGAGGCCGCGTCCCCCAGGGGACGCGGCCTCTTTCGTCTGGATCACCCTCCCGGCCCTGACGACCCGGGAGAAACCCCTACTCTACCGACTGCCGCGGCGGAGCCGGCGTGGCGGCGGCCGGGCCCGCATAGGGCCGCTCGCCGGCGGGTTCAGCCGGAGCC
>JAUYAG010000211.1 GCA_030693575.1 Brevundimonas sp.
CCAAGGTCATCGTCGCCATCAACAAGGACGCCGACGCCCCGATCTTCCAGGTCGCGGACTACGGCATCGTCGGCGACTACAAGACCGTGGTGCCGGAGCTGATGAAGGCTCTGGGCTAAAGCAGGCCCCGCACGGACAGGACAGGGCGCGGCGCCGCAAGGCCCGCGCCCTTTTCATTTGCGGCTGTGACCCAGGGCGAACGATCCCCGCTTGACTCATTTCGACGATTAGCTAAACGTCTCACCATGAGTCAGGTTTTCAAGGCCCTCTCCGATCCCACCCGCCGGCGCGTGCTGCAACTGCTGCAGAACGGACCGATGAGCGCTGGCGATCTCAGCGACCGGTTCGACGTCTCCAAACCCACCATGTCAGCCCATTTCGCGGTGCTGAAGGAGGCCGACCTCGTCCACGCGGAGAAGGCCGGAAAGTCCGTCATCTATCATCTGAAGCTCTCGGTGCTGGAAGAAGCGCTGCTGGGTTTCGTGGATTCATTCAGCCCCGGCGTGGAAGCGCCCGGGCCCAAAAAGGAGCCCGCACCATGAACAGGGACGTTATCGGAAGCCTCGCCTGGGGCGTCGGCATTGTGGGTCTGGCGCTCGGCGCGACCTTCGCGCGCGATCAGGGCCTTGTTGACGGCGATATGGTCACGCGGGTCGTCATGGGCGCGACGGGCCTCATGGTCGCCTGGTTCGGCAACCGGATGCCCAAGGCCGTCGTCCCGAGCGCATGGGGCCGTCAGGCCAACCGGATCGGCGGCTGGTCCATGGCCCTGAGCGGTCTGGTCTATGCCGGCCTCTGGGCCTTCGCCCCGACCGACATCGCGGTCATCGGCGGGTGCGGCGCGATCATCCTCGGGATCGCGGTGACACTCGGCTACTGCCTGTCCCTGCGCACCCGGGCGAAGGCCGCCTGAGTCCGGTCCGCGCCATGGCCCGCCTCGCCGTCAAACTGACCCCCGGCGCGTCCGCAGACCGGATCGACGGCTGGGATGTGGATGCCGGGGGGCGGCCCGTCCTCAAGGTCCGCGTGCGTGCCCGCCCGATCGAGGGGGAGGCGAACGAGGCGCTCGTGAAATTGCTGGCCGGGGCGCTCGGCGTGGCGAAATCAGCCGTCTCGGTCCAGCGCGGCGGCCAGTCCCGGACCAAGATTCTCGAGATCGTCGGCTTGTCCGAAGACGAAGCGAAAAGCCGCCTTACCGATCTGTAATGTTTCCGGCTTTGACGGATCACGCCGGAGCCTTTTGTAATCCGCCCCGACGTACGCCCCCCACTCGCGGCCCCGGGCGTACAAGGGGAGCGTCCGATGAGATTCCACGCCTTGCGGGGCTCCAGCCTCGCCACCCTCGCCTGCGTACTGGCGGGTTCACTGGTCCTGTCGGCCTGCGCCACCACCGGCGGCGGCGACGAGACGCCGGCCGCCGACGGTTCGTCGGGCGCCGAGGCGCGTCAGCCGCTGGCGCGGGGCCTCGACTCCGCGGCCAACCCGGACCCCTTCCCCTCGACCTATCGCGGCCTGCCGCGCGAGAACATGGCCATCGTCGGCGGCACCGTCTTCACCGGCGCCGGGCAGAAGATCGAGAACGGCGTGGTCATCGTCACCGACGGCAAGGTCGCCGCGGTCGGCGACGCCTCCACCCCGGTCCCGGCCGGCTATCGCGTCGTCGACGCCCGCGGCCGCTTCGTGACCCCCGGCATCATCGACGTGCACAGCCACCTCGGCGTCTATCCCTCGCCCGGCGTGTCCGGCATGAGCGACGGCAATGAGGCCACCAACCCCAACACGGCCCAGGTCTGGGCCGAACATTCGCTCTGGCCCCAGGACCCCGGCTTCAACGCCGCCCGCGCCGGCGGCGTGACCACCCTCCAGATCCTGCCCGGCTCGGCCAATCTGTTCGGCGGCCGCGGCGTGACCGTCCGCAACATCCCGTCGGTGACCATGCAGGGCATGAAGATGCCCGGCGCCCCCTACGGCCTGAAGATGGCCTGCGGCGAGAACCCGTCGCGCGTCTACGGCGGACGCAACAGCTCGCCCGCCACCGGCATGGGCAATGTCGCCGGCTATCGCGCCGCCTTCATCGCCGCCCGCGAATACAAGGCCAAATGGGACAAATGGCGCGAGGACGGCGAGGGCTCGCCCCCGACCCGCAACCTGCAGCTCGAGACCCTGGCCGGCGTTCTGGACGGCTCGGTCCTGATCCAGAACCACTGCTACCGTGCCGATGAAATGGCCGTGATGATCGATATCGCCAATGAGTTCGGCTATGAGATCACCGCCTTCCACCACGCCATCGAGGCCTACAAGATCGCGCCCCTGCTGGCCCGCGAGGGCATCTGCGCCGACATGTGGACCGGCTGGTGGGGCTTCAAGATGGAGGCGCTCGACGCGGTCGAGGCCAATGCGGCCCTCGTCGACGCCCCGGAAGGCGGCTGCGCCGTCATCCACTCCGACGACGCCGAACTGACCCAGCGCCTGAACCAGGAGGCCGCCGCCGCCCTCGCCGCCGGCCGCCGCATCGGCATGAACATCTCCGAGGAGCGGGCGATCAGCTGGATCACCCTCAACCCGGCCCGGTCGCTCGGCATCGCCGACCAGACCGGCTCCCTCGAGGCCGGCAAACGCGCCGACGTGGTGATCTGGAGCGCCAATCCGTTCAGCGTCTACGCCCGCGCCGACCAGGTCTTCATCGACGGCGGCCTGGCCTTCGACCGCATGAACCCGGCCTACCAGCCCCTGTCCGACTTCGAACTGGGCCAGCCGGGCTTCGGCCTGCCGGCCGCCAACGTCCTGCAGGGAGCCCGCTGATGCGCCTCAAGAGCCTCATCCTCGGCGCGGTCTGCATGGCCGCCGTCGCCAGCCCCGCCCTCGCCCAGACCCTGACCGCCATCACCGGCGGCCGGGTGCTGACCGGAACCTCCGTGATCGAGAACGGCACCGTCGTGATCCAGAACGGCCGGGTCGTCTCGGTCGGGACCGGCGCCGCCCCCACGGGCGCCCGGATCATCGATGCCCGCGGCAAGGTCGTCTCGCCCGGCTTCGTCGCGGTCGACAGCGGCCTCGGCGGGTCCGAGATTTCCTCCGTCAGCGGCTCGGACGACCTGTCCAACGGGGCCAACACCATCAGTGCCTCGTTCGACGTCTCCTACGGCCTCGACCCCTGGTCCTTCACCCTGCCGGTGGCCCGCCTCGGCGGCATCACCCGCGCCATCGTCGTGCCGACCCATGCCGGCGGCGGCGGCGGCAGCGGCGGTCATGCCCATGACGACTCCGATTTTGCCGGCGTCGGTCACGGCGGCCTGCAGTCGCCCGGCCTGTTCGCCGGACAGGCGGCCATCATCCATCTGGCGGCCGGAACCGACATCCTGGTCAGGGCGCGCGTGGCCATGGTCGCCCCGTTCGGCGAGGCCGGGGCCGGCATCGCCGGCGGCGCCCGCGGGGCCCAGTTCACCCAGTTCAAGGAAACCCTGGCCGAGGTCCGCCTCTACGCCCGCAACCGCGCCGCCTATGACCGCGCCGGCCTGCGCGACCTCAGCCTGTCGCGCGCCGACCTCGAGGCCCTGATCCCGGTCGCCAACGGCACCCTGCCGCTGATCGTCACCGTGCGCCGTGCGGCGGACATCCAGCAGGTCCTGCGCCTCGCCCGCGAGGAAGGCGTCAGGATCATCCTCGACGGTGCCGAGGAAGGCTGGCTGGTCGCCGACCAGATCGCGGCGGCCAATGTGCCCGTTCTCCTCAACCCCATCTCCAACCTGCCCGGCAGCCTTGAGACCCGGGCGGCGCGGATGCAGAACGCCGCCGTGCTCGACGCGGCGGGCGTGGTTATCGCCATCAAGGGCAATGACGGCTCCCACCGGGTCCGCGAGACCCGCTACAACGCCGGCAACGCCGTCTCGCACGGCCTGCCCTATGACGCCGCCATCGAGGCCATCACGGTCAATCCAGCCCGCATCTTCGGCATGGCCGGCCAGTTCGGCGAACTCCGCGCCGGCGCGGCGGCCGATGTGGTGATCTGGTCCGGCGACCCGCTGGAGCCGCTCAGCAATGCCGAGACCATCTTCATCGGCGGCGCCGAACAGGCCCCGACCAGCCGCCAGTTCCTGCTCCGCGACCGCTACCGCGACGGCGGCGAAGGGGCGATGCCGCCGGCTTACAGCCGGTAAGGGATGAGGGACTAGGGATTAGGGGAAAGGAACCGCGATAAGGGGTCAGGTTCCATGCGTCTGGCGCTCGAGGTATGAGCGGTCCGTCCTTCCTCATCCCTAATCCCTAATCCCTAATCCCTCATCCCCAATCCCTCCCCCATGACCCTTCCCCGCCTCTTCATCGACGCCGACGCCTGTCCGGTGAAGGACGAGGTCTATCGCGTGGCGGCGCGCTACGGCCTGCATGTGTTCGTGGTCTCCAACAGCTGGATCAACACCCCGCGCGAAAAGTGGATCGAACAGGTCGTCGTCGACGCCGGGCCGGACATCGCCGACGACTGGATCGCCGAGCGGGCCGGGCCGGGCGACATCGTCATCACTGCCGACATCCCGCTGGCCGACCGCTGCCTCAAGGCGGGGGCGCAGGCCCTGAAGGCCAACGGCCAGCCCTTCACCCCGGACTCGATCGGCTCGGCCCTCGCCGGGCGGATGGTCGGCGAGCATCTGCGCTCCATGGGGGTCGCCACCTCGGGCCCGCCGCCGTTCGGACCAAAGGACCGCTCGGCCTTCCTGCAGGCGCTGGACCAGGCCGTGGTCCGCGCCAGACGGGTGGTCCGGTGACCATCATCCCCGAGAGCGAGCTGGAGTTCCGCTTCTTCCGTGCCGGCGGGCCCGGCGGCCAGAACGTCAACAAGGTCTCGACCGCGGTGCAGATGCGCTTCGACGCCCGCAACTCCCCGTCCCTGACCGAACCCGTGCGGGCCCGGCTGATGAAGCTGGCGGGCAGCCGGCTCACGCTCGACGGGATCATCCTGATCACCGCCGTCCGCTACCGCACCCAGGAACGCAACCGCGCCGACGCCATCGAACGGCTGCAGGGCCTCGTCGACAAGGCCTCGGTGGCGCCGGTCTATCGCGTGCCGACAAAGCCCACCCGCGCCTCGAAGGAGCGACGGCTCGAGGGCAAGGCGAAGCGTTCCACGATCAAGAGCGGCCGCGGCCGCCCCGGCGCTGACGACTAGAGCGAAATCGGTCTTGGTGGACGCAGTCCGCCAAGGCTCAGATTTCGCTCCAGTATGATGCTGGACCATTTTTTGGGTTCAGGTCGCATCGACCTGAAACAAAAATGGTCTAGCGCCGTTCCGCCCGCTGCTGCAGCGGGGTCTTCGGCAGGCCGGCCAGCGTCAGCCGGCCGTCGCGGTCCGTGTCCAGCGCCTGGAACCAGCGTAGGGTCGCCGCCGTCCATTCGTCGGCGGTGATCCGCTGGTCGACATTCACGTCGGCGGCCTTGACCGGCTGCGGCAGGTTGAAGAAGCCGGCCTCGGCCACGATCCCGTAGCCGCGTGGCCCGCGCGGGCCGCCCTGACGCCGGATATTGGTGCCTCCGCCCGTCTGCGGCGGGGCGAGGCCCAGGGTCGCGCCGCCCGGCCGGGCGGCCGGTCCACGCCCGCCACCCGGACCGCCGGGGCCCATGCCGCCGCCCAGTTCGCGCAGCCTGGCCTCATAGGCCCACAGCTCAGACTGCCCCAGCCGACCGTCCCGGTCGGTGTCGAGACGATCGAACCACCGGCGGCCGTCGGCGGCGAATTCCTCGAAGGCGACCACCCCGTCCTGATTGGCGTCCGCGCCCCGGAACCAGTCCGCGACCGGCCAGGCCCCGCCGGGCGCTGCGGTGAAGACCTCGCCGAACGGGCTGACGAACAGGGCCGGCGGCGCGGGCCGGTTCTCACCCGGACCGCCGAACGGACCGCCCGGGCCCATCCGGGGGCCGGCGCAGCCGCTCACGAGGGCGATGGAGAGCAGACCGACCCCGAGCGCGCGTGCGCACCGGAACACAGGGGTTTTCGATGCGGCGTGACGGTCGCGCATGGCGGACTCCGGAGCGAAGGACGGGAGGCTATTGGGCCGGGCGGAACAGCAGGACAGCGACCTTGTCGGTCTCATCGAAGCCGATCGCCCATTCCGTCGCGGCGTTGGCGAAGGTCACGGCAAACACGTCCAGGCCATTCTGGTTGGTCAGGAAATCAACCGCCCGCACGAGGCCGAAGCCCGTAATCAGCGGCAGATTCACAGCCTCCTGCGCGCGCAGCCTCGTGGCCACGTCCTCCGTCATCCCCGAATAGTCGATCGTTCCGGCCTGGGCGCCGGCGATGAAGTCGCGCAGCACGTCCTCCGACCGGGCGTTGGCGGGCGTCGGGGCGGCAACAGGCACGACCGGGGCGGGGGCCGCGCGCGCGGCGCCGGCCGGAGGGTCGAAACTGTTGGGCATCGACCCGGCGGAGACCTGGGCCTGGGCTGCGGCGGGAAGGAGCAACAGGGCGGCGGCGATCAGGATCGGCTTCATGCGGTCGTCTCCAGGGACTGAAGTCAGACGATGCCGGGCCAAAGCGACAGAACAAGGGCGGCGGCGGACGCGCACATTGCAAGCGTGACACAGACAATGACCCAGGCCGGGGTGTGCCGCTCCCGGATGATCACCGTCTGCCGCGGGGGCGGATTCTGCGCCAGACGGGACAGGGCCTTCAGGGTGGCGCGGATGTCCTCGATGGCGTCGCGGACCTGGGCCTGCGGACCCAGCTCGCGGCGGATCCAGCGCTCGACCACCGGCGCGGCCGCGGCCCACAGGTCGTGATCCGGGTTCAGCCGCCGGGCCACGCCCTCGACCGAGACCATGGTCTTCTGCAGCAGGATCAGCTCTGGCCGCAGATGCATGTCGAACAGGTCAGTGATCTCGAACAACTGGCCCAGCAGCCGGCCCATGGACACCTGGGACGCCGCCTTGCCGATGACCGGCTCCCCCACCGCCCGCAACGCCTGGGCGAAGGCCTCGACCGAGTGTTCCGGCGGCACATAGCCGGCCTCGAAATGCACCCGGCTGATGCGGTCGTAGTCGCGGCTCAGGAAGCCCCAGAGGATCTCGGCCAGATAGCGCCGCTCGGCCGGCCCGATCCGCCCGACGATGCCGAAATCGATCGCCGTCAGCTCCGCCGGGGCATGGCAGAACAGATTGCCCTCGTGCAGGTCGGCGTGGAAGGTCCCGTGATCCAGCGCCTGGGTCAGGAAGGCGCGCACCACGTTGTCGGCCAGAGCGTTCCTGTCCAGCCCCGGCTGGTCGGCCGCGGCCGGGTCGGTCATGGCCAGGCCCGGCGCCCATTCCAGTGTCAGCACCCGCTTGCCGACCCCGTCCCAGATCACCGCCGGGGCCGTCATATGGCCGCCCGCCGCGACGTCCCTGTCCATGATGTCCTTGAGTTCGGACGCCGCGGCGGCCTCAAGCCGCATGTCCAGTTCCAGCTGCATCGACCGGGCAATCGTCTCGACGAAGGCGAGCGGCTCCAGTCTGCGGGCGACGGGCACGAACCGCACCGCCAGCCGCGCCGCCAGCCGCATCGAGTCCAGGCCCTGCGCCACCCGGCGTTCGACCCCGGGCCGCAGCACCTTCACCGCCACCTTGCGCCCGTCGGCCAGCCAGGCCGGATGGGCCTGCGCCAGCGACGCCGCCGCGACCGGCGGGCCGAAATCGGTGAACAGGGCCTCGACCGGCCGTCCCAGCGACCGCTCGACCTCGCGCCGGGCCTCTTCCACCGGGAAGGGCGCCAGCGCATCCTTCAGCCGGCCCAGATCGCGCGCGAACTCGATGCCGAAGATGTCGGCCCGGGTGGCCAGCACCTGACCCAGTTTGATGGCCACCGGTCCCAGATGCTCGAACGCCTTGCCCAGCCGCTGGCCGGGACGGCCGTCACGGCCCTCCTTGCCGGCGAAGGCGTGCAGCAGATGAGCGATCCAGCGCACCCAGACGGGCAGCAAAGGCGTGATCTCGCGCGGCGCGAGGGCGTCATGGCGGACCAGCACCCAGGCCCAGCCGAGCAGCCGCAGGGTCGCCTCGACCGGGCGGCGCACCGGTTCGGTCGGCGGCGGGGGCGGCGCCGTCTTGTAGTCGGCAGGATTGGTCAGATCGCCCACCCGTGATGGATGGCGGCCACGCCGCCCGACAGATTGGTCACGGTCACGCGGCTGAAGCCGGCGTCCTCGATCATGCCCTTGAAGGTCGTCTGGTCGGGGAAGCGGCGGATGCTCTCGACCAGATACTGGTAGCTGTCCCGGTCGCCGGCGACCCAGCCGCCGATGCGCGGAATGGCGTGGAAGGACCAGGCGTCATAGGCCTTGCGCACCGCCGAGGCCGTCGGCCGCGAAAACTCCAGGCACAGGAACCGCCCGCCCGGCTTCAGCACCCGCCGCGCCTCGCGCAGGGCCTGGGGAATGTCGGCCACGTTGCGGATGCCGAAACTGATCGAATAGGCGTCGACCGAGGCGTCCGGCAGCGGCAGGGCCATGGCGTCGCCGACGGTCCATTGCATCTCGGGCTCGCCGCCCTTCTGCACGCCGGCCATGATCATCTCGGCGTTGTAGTCGAGCACGATGATCGAGGCGTCGTCGCCCCCGCGCCGTTCCTGCGCCGCCCGCGCCATCTTGGCATAGCGCCGCGCCATGTCGCCGGTGCCGCCGGCCACATCGAGGATGGTCTCGCCCGGCCGCGGATTCAGCTTCGCCGCCGCCGCATCCTTCCACAGCCGGTGCACGCCGCCGCTCATCAGGTCGTTCATCAGGTCGTAGCTGGAGGCCACGCTGTCGAACACGCCACGGACAAGCTGCACCTTTTCCTTCGCGTCGACGTCGCGAAAGCCGAAGGATGAGGTCTTGCCGGTCGAGTGGGAGGCGTCGGTCATGGGCGCGGTCTAGCGCGTCGCCGCCCGTCCGTCACCGGGCTGCGTGGTCGCGGTCGCCGCCTCAGTGAACCCCGGCTTTCGGGCGCGGCACGCCGAGGTCCTTCATCAGGCTGCGGATCGCGCCGTAGCAACCGCAGGCGGCGGCTTCCAGCGCCTTGCGGTCGGTGACCTCGACCCAGCCGCGGCCGCGGCGGATCAGGCCCTTGTCGACCAGCAGGGTCCCCACTTCGGACACCGTGGCGCGGCGCACGCCCAGCATGCCGGCGATATCGGCCTGGGTCAGGTCGAAACGGTCGCTCCCGGCCCGGTCGTGGATGGTCAGCAGCCAGCGCGCCAGCCGCTCGTCCAGCCGGTGCTGCGCGTTGCAGGCCGCGGTCTGCTGCACCTGGGCGAACAGGCTCTCGGTGAATTTGGCCAGGGCCGTCCGCATCGGCTCGCTCTGTTGCAGGGCTTCGGCGAAAACGTCCGCGGGACAGCAGGCCGACACGCCCTCGACCTGGGCGATGGCCCGGCTGGCGGCACGCGCGTTCATCGGCCCGCAGGTGACGCCGACAAGACCCTCGCGGCCGATCGCGGCGGTCTCGATCATCCGGTCGTCGTCGAGGATGGTCATCAGCGACACCACCCCGCTCATCGGGAACCAGACCTCCTCGACCGCCTCTCCCGCGTCGTACAGCATCTGGCCCTGTTCGAAGGGCCGTTCGTGCAGATGGGGTTCGATCCGCTTCCGGTCGGCGGGGGCGAGGGCGGCGATCCACATATTGTCCAAGGTCGACTCCCGTCTTGAAGGCTTACGCGGGGTAACGCCAAAGCTTCACCGCGTGTTCCGTATCGCTTGTGGACGCCCGGCGGGCGCGATACGGCGAGGGGAACAGGAGGACGCCATGGCCGACCGGATTGACGTTGCGGAAGCTCTGAAAGGCCTGCCGCTGTGGCGCGCGCATGACGGTGACCGCCCCGCCATCACACGCAGCCTGGCCTTCGCCGACTTCAACGCCGCCTTCGGTTTCATGACCCGCGTCGCCCTTCTGGCGGACAAGGTCGATCATCATCCCGAGTGGTCGAACGTCTACAATCGCGTCGAGGTCCTGCTGACCACCCACGACGCCGACGGCGTGACCGACAGGGATGTGAACATGGCCCGCTTCATCGACGAGGCGGCCGGCGCGATGGGAGCGAAATAATGACGGGCAGGGCAGGACGGGTCGCGGGCAAACAGGCCCTGATCACCGGTGCGGCCGGCGGACTGGGCGAGGCCATGGCCTGGATGCTGGCGCGCGAGGGCGCGAAGGTCGCCGTCACCGACGTCAACCTGGCCGGCGCGCGGACGCTCGCCGACGCCATCAATGCCGAGATCCCCGGCGCGGCCTTCGCCTTCCAGCATGACGTCGCGAGAGAGGACCAGTGGGCCTCGGTCATCGACGGCGCCGTGAAGGCGATGGGCGGCCTGTCCATCCTGGTCAACAACGCCGGCGTGGGCGACGGCCTGACCTTCGTCGAACAGGACACGGTCGCCTCCTGGCAGCGTCAGTTCGAGATCAACCTGCTGTCGATCATGCTGGGCTGCAAACACGCCATGCCCCACCTGCGGTCTTCAGCGCCGTCCTCGATCATCAACATCTCCTCGATCGCCGGCCTCGCCGCCGCCCCGGGCATGGGTGCCTATAACGCCACCAAGGCGGGCGTCTGGATGTACACCAAGACCGTCGCGCTCGAGGCGGCCAAGATGGAGTGGAACGTCCGCTGCAACTCGGTTCATCCGGTCTTCATCAAGACCCCGATCCTCGACCCCTTCATCGCCTTGGCCGGCGGCGACGAGGCCAAGGCCCACGAACGCCTCAGCCGCGGCATCCCGCTGAAGCGGATCGGCGAGCCTGACGACGTGGCCTACTGCGTCCTCTACCTCGCCTCGGACGAGTCGAAATTCGTCACCGGAACCGAGTTCAAGATCGACGGCGGCATGCTGGCTCAGTGAAAGCAGGCAGTAGGCAGTAGGCAGTAGGCAGTAGAGATCAGGAAGGCCGGCTGCGGTCGCCGCATTCACTGCTGAAACCTGCTGCCTGCTGCCTACTGCCTACTGCCTAATCCCTCAGTCCAGATCCACCGGCAGGATCTGGCTCGACAGCAGCCGCTCCATCGAGGCCCAGCGGTCCGGTCCCTGCCCTTCGACCCACGCCTGCACCACGTCGCGGCCGAGGCCGTAGTTGATGATGTAGCTGCGGTAGGTGTCGATGAAGCGCAGCCGCTGGGTCGCCTTGGCCTCGTCGGCGAGGGTGTATTTCATCAGCTGCCGGATGGCTGCGGCCCGCTCGATCCTCCCCGCCAGATAATCGTCAGCGATGGTGTATTCGGCCCGCGCCAGACGCCGCTGCAGGGCGCCCAGCCGCGCCTTCCTGTCCGCCGTCGCCGGATCGAGACCGGCCAGCGGGAACAGCACCTCACGCTCGAACCGCGTCCCCTCCTCGCCCGGGAAGGCCAGGTCGATGCCGTAGTTGGCGCTGCCCTCGGCCACGAAGGACATGGGTGAGAACAGCGGATAGACGCTCATCTCGACCCAGCCGCGCTCGCGCACGAAGGTCTGTTCCAGCAGGGCATTGTAGACGTGGTGACCCGGATAGCCCTCGTGGCAGCCCAGATCGATGGCCCGTTCCGTATAGATCGGGAAGTCGGCGTTGATCTCGATCCGGCTGGCCGCGTCGCCCAGATAGTAGTTGTAGCCCGACCACGGCTTGTCGCCGACGAAGCTGAGGGTGAACCGCTCATTGGCCGGCAGGGCGATATGCTGGACCGTGCGGCGGCGGCATTCGGCGATGGCCGCGTCCATGACGACCTGCAGCCGGTCCTTCGGGATCACATAGTGCGACTTGAAGGCCGTGACCCGTTCGGTCAGCGTGCCCTCGCCCGGCAGCAGGGCGTCGATCTCGGCCAGGACGGGGTCGAAACTCTCCAGCGGCCGCAGCTCGGGCCGGATGCCGAACAGGGCCTCGGCCTCGTCGGCGAAGCTCATCGTCTCGCCCGACAGCATCCGCAGTCGCGCCGAGGCCGCCGAGACATGGGCCAGCAGATAGGCGCGGCGCTGAACCACCGCCGGATCCGCGCCCGCGGTCGAGACCGCGTCCAGACGTCCGGTGATATCCGCCGCGCCCTCGATCAGCTGGGGCACGGTGCGCGGATTGGCCTTCGCCGCCTCCTGCCATTCCGCCGGGCCATAGTAGGCGTCGACATAGCCGGGCTCGCGCTCGCCGATCTCAAGGATCAGCGCGACATAGTCCCGCGCGATCGCATCCATGCTGTCGCCTGACGGACCCGCGGTCGCCGGCAGGGCTGCCGGGGTGGCGCAGGCCCCCACGAGCAGCAGCAGACTGAACAGAAAAGCGCGCATCGGGACCTCCAACGTCGAAGCAGGCGCACGCTAGATCAGCGGAGGCCGGGCTGGAACCGTGCAAATTGTCCGCGCCGGCTTTGGGGCCCTGGCCTCGCATTCGGGATTGAGGGCGGGGCGGTCCTGCTGTAAGGCCCTTCGTCCGGCGTTTCGCCGTCAGACGCACCCGTAGCTCAGCTGGATAGAGTACTGCCCTCCGAAGGCAGGGGTCAGAGGTTCGAATCCTCTCGGGTGCGCCATTTTCCTTCCCGACCGGAGCCGCGCGTGACCGACGCCCTTCCGACCGCGCCAGCCGGCCAGCCCGTCGGACGTGTCATCGCCATGCCGGCCGACACCAATCCCGAGGGCGACATCTTCGGCGGCTGGCTGCTGGCCCATATGGACCTCGCCGGCGCCACCCCGGCCTTCGAACTGGCGCAAGGGCGCTGCGTGACCATCGCCCTGGACGGCATGGTCTTCCACCAGCCGGTTTCGGTCGGGGATGAGGTCTCGATCTACGCCCGCGTGCTCAAGACCGGCCGCACCTCGATCCGCGTCCATGTCGAGGCCTGGAAACGCCCCCGCAACCACGCCCAGGCCGCCTCGGTGCGCGTCACCGAGGGCGTCTTCACCTATGTCGCCATCGACGACGACCGCAAGCCGCGGACCCTGCCGGACGCCGCCGGATAACCCACTGCGACAGTGGGAAATCTTGACCTTTGGCCTCCGCGGCCCTACCTCGCGGGCATGTCCATCCGTCGCATCCTCACCATCGACAACGCCGCCGACCTGGCGGTGCTGAAGCAGATCTCCACCCCCGTCGAAGGGCCGGTGACCGATGAGCTGCGCCGTCTGATGGATGACATGCTCGACACCATGTACGACGCGCCCGGCATCGGCCTCGCTGCCGTCCAGATCGGCGACACGCGCCGGGTCATCGTCATGGACCTCAACGACCGCGACGGCGTCACGGACGATCAGGACCCCGCCGAGCTGTCGGATGAGGAGCGGGCCAAATGGGAGCTCGCGCGCCGCAACCCGCGCTACTACGTCAATCCCGAGATCGTCTGGGCCTCCGACGAACTGTTCACCTATGAGGAGGGCTGCCTGTCGGTCCCCGAATATTACGACAGCGTCGAACGCCCCGCCCGCGTCCGCCTGCGCTACATCAACTACGCCGGCGAGACCGTCGAGGAAGAGGCCGAGGGCCTCTACGCCGTCTGCATCCAGCACGAGATGGACCACCTCGAGGGCGTCCTGTTCATCGACCACCTGTCCCGGCTGAAGCGCGAGCGCGCCGTGGCCAAGGTGAAGAAGAACGCAAGGCTGGCCGCCTGATGGCCCGCCTCAAGCGCCACCGCGACCGGATCATCGACCCCCAGGGCCGTCGCCGCCTGACGCGCAATGAAAAGGTCGGCATCGGCAGCATCGCGGTCCTGCTGGGCGTGGCTGCGGTCGGTGTCATCGCGGGCGTGATCCTGGACCGGATGCTGGATTTCGACGACGCGCTCGACGCCGGCGGCGAATGGGACGAAGGCGGCGGCGTTCACACCCGCTGGCTGTAGGCCCGGCGCAAGCCCACCAGCAGACTCTCTTCATGTCCGCTTTGGGTGGGAAGCGGAAATGACGATGTTAAGATGAAATGGCTCAGGGGCGAGTTTGCCATGCCATCAATCAAGACAGTCACGACTGCCTACAGCTTTGGGATTCTTCCCGCCTTCATAGGCTTTGTCGTTATCGCTCAGACGAGTTGGCTTTGGGCGTTCATCACTCTTTTCGGCTACGCCATTGCCGGGCCGACTCTGTTGAAATGTCCAAGGTGCGGATTGGCCACTTCCGGCCGGGTAAGAACCGACAGGAACGGCCGGGAGCGACGCAGCAGGATGCACCATTCCTCCAACCCAGATCATTGCAGCAGATGCGGTCTGAATTTCCGCACCCATAGCTTCGCTGAACGCTTCGATTGATCGTGGGAAAAGTCCGCTTCGGGTCGGGAGCCGACCGTCGCCGGATGGCGGAAAGCGGACTTTACCGGACGAGCCGTTCCCCGTAATACCGAGCATGCTCGAACCTAAGGTGGACCAGCGTCGCCGACTTCATCGCCGCATCGCCAAGGGCCTTGCAGTGGCAATAGTCATTCTGCTGGGCTGTGGAGCCGGTTGCGGCCTCATGACGGGTTATCTCCCGGTCCGACTTTTCGACTCGGCGAGTTGGAAGACGCCTGAGACTTCTTACACGCGGGTCAGAATGGTGGAGGCGTTGCTGCTCACCCATGATCTGGACGCGATGACCAGATCAGAGGTGATCGATCTTCTCGGCCAACCACCTCCCACGAACTATTTTTCAGACTGGGACCTAGTCTATTACCTCGGGCCTGAACGAAGTTTTTTCAGCCTTGACTCAGAATGGCTTGTGTTTCGATTTCGACCTGACGGTCGGGTATCCGAGTGGGCAGTGGTGAGCGACTGAACCGTCCGCTATGGGTGGTGGGCTCAACCGGTGACCGCAACACGCTAACCTTTCCTCGGAGATGGAGCGTGGGTCATGAAGCAGCGGCGGCGCATCTACTACTCGGCGGCCCAACGGGCTGAGATATGGGATCGCTGGAAGGCCGGCGAGTCGATGAGTTCGATCGGACGGCGGTTCGATCGCGAGTCCTCGTCGGTGTACTCGGTGCTTTCGCCGACGGGCGGCATCCGGCCACCGGACCGCAAGCGGGCTGATGGGGCGCTCAGTCTGGGCGAGCGCGAGGAGATATCGCGGGGGCTCAGCACACGTTGCTCGCTGCGGGGAATTGCCCGGTTGCTGGGTCGATCACCGTCGACGATCAGTCGCGAGGTTCTGCGCAACGCGGGTCGGAACGGTACCGCGCGACAGGCTCCGATCAGGCGGCGTGGGACCGGGCGCGGCGCCCCAAACGCTGCAAGCTGGCTTGCCGACCGGCTCTGGCCCGGACAGTATCGGCCAAGCTGCAGCGGAACTGGTCGCCCGAGCAGATCGCCG
>JAUYAG010000003.1 GCA_030693575.1 Brevundimonas sp.
CGGGTTCGCGCTCGCCGCGACGCCGCGCGGCGCGACTGACGCCCTAGCCCCAGCCCGCAACCGCTCCCCGGCGACGCGCGGCGACCGGCTGGGCAGCCACGGCGACGGTCGGTTCGGAAGCCGGGCGACCGAACAGCCAGCCCTGGCCGTAGCCGACACCCAGCGTACGGACGGCGGCCGCCTGTTCCTCGGTCTCGATCATCTCGGCGATGGTGGTCATCTTCAGGTCGCCGCACAGTTCGACCAGATGGGCGACGAGGTCGCGCGCGCGGCCGTCGCTGGTGATCTCGCGCACGAAGCGGCCGTCGATCTTGACCGTGTCGGCGGGCAGGCGGTGCAGATAGTCGAGCGAGGCGGCACCGACGCCGAAGTCGTCGAGGCAGACCTTGATTCCCGCCTTGCGCAGGGCGGTCAGGCGGCGGGCGGCGGCCTCGATGTCGGCCACGGCGGCGGTCTCGGTCACCTCGATCAGGATCCGGCTGCGGATGTCCGGGGCGGCGGCCGTGAGCCGCAGCAGGCCTTCGCCATAGGAGTCCGAGCCGAGGGAGGCACCGGAGACATTGACCGCGATCCGGGTCAGGCCAAAGCCTGGGCGGCGCAACTGTTGCAGCGCCTTTTCAGCGACGGCGAGGTCGAAGCCCTCGATCAGGCCCAGTTCCTCCGCGAGACGGATGGAGTCGGCGGGGCCACGGGACCCGAAGCGGGCCAGGGCCTCGAAATGGTGGGTCACACCCGTGCCGAGATCGACAATCGGCTGGTACTCCAAGGCGAAGTCGCGGCTCTTGACCATGGCGCCGAAACGTTCGGCCTCCTTGAGCGTGCGCTTCAGGCTCTCGGAGAAGGCCGCGCCGGCGCCGTCGATGCCGCCGTCCTTGATGCAGGCCTCGAGTGCGAAGCGCAGGGCGCGGACCGTCGGTTCCGCCCCGGCATTGCTGGACATTGCGGCCTCGGTCGTGCGGGCGACCAGATCGATCCCCTCGGCGGCACCGGCGTCCCGAACCTCGGCGGCCAGGTCCTTGCTGCAGTTGGCGTCGCGGACCAGGGCGAACCGTTCCGGGGCGAGACGGGCGGCGGAGGCACCATCGACGGACGAGGCCTGGAGCACGGCGGCGACACGGGCCGCGGCGCGCTGATGGGCTTCGCCGGGCGCATTGAGGCCGGGAACATCGACAAAGGCGACGGCGACGTCCTCGCCCTGTGCGAGCAGTGAGCCCCGGACGCGCGACAGCAGGCCGTCGGCCGTCAGGAAATTGGGCGCTTCCGGGACGGCGAGGGTGAAGGGCGCGCCCTCATAGGTGATGGCGCAGGACACGGCCGGAGCCAGGTCTGGAAGCTGGAACAGGCGCAGGCGCGCGCGGCGGACGTGTTCCGCGTCGCAGGTGATCAGGGCCTCGATCGGCGCGGGGCGCTCACTGGGGCGGATCGCGGCCAGCGCATCGACCAGCGGCTTCTGGCCGGCCTTGCCAACCAGATCCGTCAGCATGGCCCCGGACCACGACTCAGCACCTGCGCCGCCGGGGCAGGGGCCCGCGCCGAGCGCGATGGCGACGCGGCCGTCAGCGTGGAGTTCGAGCAGGGTGTCGGCTGCGGCGAAGGCCATGCCGAGGAGGCGGGACTTGGTGTTCATGTCTATCGGTTACCGGACGGAGATGAAGACCGGCTCCACGAAGAGGCTTAACAGCGCGTTCAGGCTTGGCGGTTGAACGCCACGGCGCGTCCGTCGCCCGCATTGGCCCTGCCCGAGGCACCGTAGGCCGACGGGCTGCCGCGCTGGTCGTTGACCTCGGCGGCGATGGTCCGGACGAGGCCCTCCGAGATGATGCGGGCGGCCTCGACGGCGCGGGCGTGCCGCGACAGCACCGCCTCGAAGGCTTCTGTGGCGCGGATCAGGGCGGTCTTGTCGGTGAGGGAGGCGGCGGCGACCGACGCGGGATTGGCCTTCAGCTGGGCCGACTCGCGGCGGTAGGTGTTGGCCAGATCCTGGGTGCCGGCCAGGGCGGCGGCGGCGTCCTGGGGACGATGGGACTCGAAGACCTTCGACTCCTCGCTCAGACGGGCCGTCAGGCGGGTGGTCAGGTCGGTCAGCTGGCGGACGCGGGCGGTGGCGTTCAGCGTGGCTGCGTCGGTCATTGACCCTGCTCCTGCATCTTCAGCATCTGGGCGACGACCTGATCGGCCAGGCCGATGCCACCGCCGCGGACGGCCTGTTTGGCCATGGCGTCGACGAGGAAGCCGCGCCAGGTGCCTTCGGCCTCGCCGCCGCCGAAGGGGGCTTCGGTCGAAAGGCCCTCGAACATGGGCTTGAGCATCTGCGACAGGAAGGAAGCCTCGAACTGCTCCGCGGTCTCGCGCATGCGGGCGGTGACGACCGGCGGCGTCGCCGGGGGCAGGGTGGTCGGGGAGACGATCGCGTCGCTCATCACATCACCTCGATTTCGGCCTGGAGGGCACCGGCGGCCTTGATGGCCTGCAGGATGCTGATCATGTCGCGCGGGCTGACGCCGAGGGCGTTCAGGCCATTGACCAGGGTGGAGAGGGACGTCCCGCCGCCGACGATCCGCATCTGGCGACCCAGTTCCTCCTCGACCGCCACATCGGTCTGGGGAAGGACAACGGTTTCGCCGCCGCGACTGAAGGGGGTGGGCTGGCTGGCGGTCGGGCTTTCCTGAACGGAGATGGTCAGATTGCCCTGGGCGATGGCGACGGTGGAGACGCGGACGGCGTCGCCCATGACGATGACGCCGTTTACCTCGTCGATGATGACGCGGGCCGGGGAGTCGACCATGACCTCGAGGTTCTCGACCCGGCTGATAAACCCGGCCATGCCCATCTGGCCCGGCGCGCGCAGGGCGACGACCGTGCCGTTCTCGGCGAGGGCGGTGTTCGGATAAACCTGGTTGATCGCGGCGGCCATGCGCTGGGCCGTGGTGAAGTCGGGATTGCGCAGGGTCAGGCGGACCTCGGTCATATTGGCGAGGTGGAAGCCCGTCTCGCGCTCGACCGTGGCGCCGGAGGCGATACGGCCGGCGGTGGGGACGCCGCGGGTGACGGACGAGCCGGAGGCGCCGCCGCCGGAGACGGCACCCGTCTGAACCGAGCCCTGGGCGACGGCATAGACCTGGCCGTCAGCACCCTGGAGGCTGGTCACCAGCAGGGTGCCGCCCAGCAGGCTCTTGGCGTCGCACATCGAGGAGACGTTGACGTCGATGCGGGCGCCGGGCGTGGCGAAGGGCGGCAGTTCGGCCGTCACCATGATGGCGGCCATGTTCTTGGAGTTGGCGTTGGCGCCGCGGATGTTGACGCCCAGCCGCTCGGTCATGCCTTCGAGCGACTGCCGGGTGAAGGGGCAGTTGCGCAGGCTGTCGCCGGTGCCGTTGAGGCCCACGACGAGGCCGTAGCCGACCAGTTGGTTCGACCGGACGCCCTCGACCGCGGCGATGTCCTTGATGCGCGACTGGGCCACGGCTGGAGACGCGATTCCGGCCAGGGCTGCGGCGGTCAGGAGGGTAGCGAGCAGTTTCTGCATAGGCGGGGCGTCCACGAACTGTTGCGCCCTGCGTCATGCCAGCGCCGTGCCAGTCAAAAACCGCAAGAAAAACAGCAGAACAGGGGTATCGACGGCAGCGGATGGCGGCAGAAAGTGCCGGGCCGTTAACCAAACGGTGACGCCACCCCGATGATGGTCCGGCATGGACTGGAGTCGCATGCCATGAAGGTCACAGGTCCGTCCGGGCCGTCCCAAGCCCCGGGACCCCGCGCCGCACGCGCCGGCGGCAGCTTTTCGGTGCCGTCCGCTCGCACCGCCGCCGGCGCGAGCGCCACGACCTCGGCCTCGGCACCGTCAGCCGTGACGGATGTCTCGGCCCTGATGGCGCTGCAGGGGGTTGAGGACGCAACTGAACGGCGTCGGCGGGCGATCCGCCGCGGCGGCGGACTGCTGGACCGGCTGGAGGAGCTGAAACTGGCTCTCCTGATGGGGGAGGCGGGCGAAGGCGCGCTGGACCGGCTGACGCGAACCCTGCGGGAAGAACGTCCGGTTGACGCCGATGAAGCGCTGAACAACCTGCTGGATCAGATCGATCTCCGTGCCGCGGTCGAATTGGCCAAGGCCGACTTACGCCGCAGTGCAGCATAAGCCTCCGAAATCCTTTGTAAAAACAGGGTCGGCGAGCGGCGGGTGATGAAGAAATGTCACGGTCGCGAACGGAGTCTCAGCTTCACCGGTCACGCTCGCGCGAGTGTTGTTGCCGCGACTCTTCGTCCTCCCTATAGGCAGGGCTGCGCCACAGGGGGGCGCTGTTTAAGAGCGTGAGTGCGAACGATGACCGCATTGGCGTCTGTGATTGTCGACCCGGCCGCGTACAGGCCGTCCGACGACGAGCCGTTCATGAATGAGCGGCAGCTGGCCTATTTCAAGGGCAAGCTGATGGACTGGAAGGATGACATCCTTCGCGAGTCCAAGGGGACTGTCGTCAACCTGAAGGCCGAGACGGAGAATCATCCGGATCTGGTCGACCGGGCGTCGTCGGAATCCGACCGGGCGCTGGAGCTGCGCACCCGCGACCGCCAGCGCAAGCTGATCTCCAAGATCGACGAAGCGCTGCGCCGCATTGAGGACGGCTCCTACGGCTATTGCGAGGAGACCGGCGAGCCGATCAGCCTCGGACGGCTGGAAGCCCGCCCGACGGCGACGCTCTCGGTCGAGGCGCAGGAGCGGCACGAACGCCGCGAGCGCGTGCACCGCGACGACTGATCGGGTCACGGCGCCTTGACTTGAGGGATGCGGAGCGCGACCTGTGCGCCCCGCGTTTCCAAGGTCTATCGTATGTCCGTCAAGGTCCGTTTCGCCCCGTCGCCGACGGGTAAGCTGCACGTCGGCAATGTCCGCACCGCTCTGGTGAACTGGATGTTCGCGAAGGGGCAGGGCGGCAAATTCGTGCTGCGGATCGATGACACGGATCTGGCGCGCTCGACGCCCGAGTTCGAACAGGGGATCGAGGACGACCTGACCTGGCTCGGTCTGGTCTGGGACGAACGCTACAACCAGTCCAAGCGGTTCGACCGCTATGAGGAGGCCGCCGCGCGGCTGAAGGCCTCGGGTCGGCTGTACGCCTGCTACGACACCTCGGAAGAGCTCGATCGCCGCCGCAAGGTGCAACTGTCGCGCGGCCTGCCGCCGATCTACGACCGCGCGGCGCTGGAGCTGACGGAGGCGGAGAAGGCGGCCTATGAGGCTGAGGGCCGTCGTCCGCACTGGCGTTTCAAGCTGGAAGGCCGGCGGGTCGCCTGGGAGGATCTGGCGCGCGGTCATGCCGAGGTGGACACGACCTCGATGTCGGATCCGGTGCTGATCCGCGAGGACGGCCTGTTCCTCTACACCCTGCCGTCGGTCGTCGACGATATCGACATGGCCATCACCCACGTCATCCGCGGCGAGGACCACGTCACCAACACCGGCGCCCAGATCGAGATTTTCGAGGCGCTGGGCGGGCCGACGCCGGCGTTCGCCCATATGCCGCTGCTGGTCGGGGCCGACGGTCAGGCGCTGTCGAAGCGGCTGGGCTCGCTGTCGATCAGCGAGATGCGGGATCTCGGCTATGAGCCGATCGCCATAACCAGCCACCTCGGCCGGATCGGCACGTCCGATCCGCTGGAAGTCGGAACCTCGATCGACGCCCTCGGGGCCAGCTTCGCCTTCTCGAAGATGGGCCGCTCGCCGGCGCGCTACGACACCGCCGATCTGGACCGGCTGAACGCCCAGTCGCTGCATGTGATGGACTATGCGACAGCCCGGCCGCGGCTGGCCGAACTTGACGCCGATCTGGGTGAGGCCTTCTGGAACGGCGTGCGGGGCAACCTTCAGAAGTTCGCCGATATCGTTGAAATGGCAACGATTGTGCGTGGGCCTGTGACGCCGGTGATCGAGGATGCGGCCTTTGCGGCGGCGGCGCTGGCGGCCCTGCCGGAGACGATCGACGAGACGCTTTGGCCGGTCTGGACGAATGCCGTCAAGGAGGCCACGGGGGCCAAGGGCAAGGCCCTGTTCATGCCGCTGCGGATGATGATCACGGGCCAGCAGCATGGCCCGGATATGGCGACGCTGGCACCGATGATCGGCCGCGAGCGGATCGTGAGGCGGCTGAAGGGCGAAACGGCCTGAGGCCGTTTGGCCCTCAAGGCCCGGCGCAAGAAAAAGGCCGCCCCTCGCAGGGCGGCCTTTGTCGTTTCAGGGCCTGAAAGCGATCAGGCGTTGCAGGCGGCGATCTGTTCGGCGGTCAGGGCGACGCCCTTGTAGCTGAACGACGACACAGCACCGAAGCGGGCCACGACGCGGCGGCAGGCGCGGGTCGCGGGCTGGTTGGCGCCGCCGCTGGCGGTGCAGGAGGCACCTTCGCAACGCCATGACGCGCCGTCGATGATAACGGCGGCGGCCGGGGCGCGGGCGGCGTCGGCGAGGACGGCGCTGGTGGCGGGGGTCTGGGCGAAGGCGGGGGCGGCGGCGAACCGGGCCGCGGCGATGAGCAGAGCACGCATGGGGAGGTCTCCGGTTTGGCGGGAGCGGTCATCCGTCCCACAGCACCAGTGTCCGTTTTCATACGCAACTGTCAAGGTGGGTCTCTAAAAGAGACCTACGGACACCGGCTGACTAACCAGTGATTACTTAACGGCGATCATGTTGCAAGCGCGGCATGTCGTCCGCCGCCTGCATCGCCTCGATGGAGGCCTCGACCGTGTCGCAGACGACCCAGGCCTGCCGGAAGCTGGCGGGGGTCATGCCCTCGGCGATGCTGTGATCCATGACCGCCAGCAGGGGCTCCCAGAAGCCGTTCAGATTCAAGAAGATGACGGGCTTTGAATGGAGGTCGAGGCGTTTCCAGGACAGAACCTCAATGACCTCTTCCAGGGTGCCGACGCCGCCCGGCGCGACCACGAAGGCGTCCGACTGGTCGTACATGATGGTCTTGCGCTCATGCATCGAGGGCACGATCAGGGTTTCGACGTCGTCGAACAGGCGCTCGCGGCTGCGCAGGAAGCCCGGCATGACGCCCAGCACCCGGCCTCCGGCCTCGTGCGCGGCGCGGGCGGAGGCCCCCATCAGGCCGACGCCGCCGCCGCCATAGACCAGCCGCCAGCCCGCCCGGGCGGTCTGCTCGCCGAAGGCGCGCGCCGCGGCGGTGTAGGCCGGGTCGGACAGGTCGGATGAACCGCAGAACAGGCAGACGGACTTTCCGTCGAAGGGCTGGATGACGACAGGCGAAGACATGGGGCCTCGGGAACGGATGGGAGACAGCGGCCGCCTCGGCGCGCTATCTGGAGCGATACTCCTAGCGGTCGGATGCATGCGATGAAACGGGCCATGTTCAGCAAGGCGGCGATAGCGGTCGTGTTGTGCGCCGCCGGCACCGGCTGCTCGCCGCCCGCGCCGCCGGCCCCGGAGAAGGTCCGGGCCCCCGCGGCGGTGGAGGGGTGGACCCGCCCGCCGATGATTCGCTCGGTGCGGCGTATTCCGGGCGGTCTCGTCTTTTCGGGACAGGCCGAGCCGGGTGCCCGTGTCGTGCTGCGCAGTGATTCCGGTCCCGCCCACGCCGCGGCGGCGGATGATCAGGGCCGGTTCGAGATTCGCATGACTGCTCCGGCCGGAGATCTGTTGCTTCGCCCCGAGACCCAGGTGGGGCAGGACGCCGCGTCGGCGCCGGAACGGCTGCTGATCGTCGCCGGGGGGCGGGGGCCGGTCGCCATCCTTCGCGCCGGCGCGCCGACCCGGCGCCTGGACCGCGCACCGGCCCTGGGCGCGGTCGACAGCGACGGCCGGATGCGACTCGCGTCCGGCCTCACCGCGCCGGCGGGCGAGCCGCTGGACGTGTCGGCCGGGGGCGAGGGCGGGCCGGTCAAGTCGGACCCCCAGGGCCGCTGGAGCCTTGTGCTGGGCCCCTCCACCGGGCCGGACGAAATCAGGGTCGGCGGTCGCGGCTTCACCTGGCCCGGGGAGGGCGCGGCAGACGCAAGCACGGGTACACGGGTCGAGCGTGCGGGCGCGGGTTGGCGCGTGGTCTGGAGCGGCCCGGCGGGCCGGCAGCAGACGACCTGGCTGCCGGATGGTGAATGATCGCTTTACGATCGATTAACCAATTCAGGGCAACGGAGGATCGTCTTCTTTCTTCGAGGACACCCACCATCACCGAACTTCTTCAGCCCGGCGCCTGCGTCGGGCTTTTTTTTCGTTCTGACGCTGTGGTGGGGGAAAGAGTGGCTCCGCGGGTAGGATTCGAACCTACGACCAGCCGATTAACAGTCGGCTGCTCTACCACTGAGCTACCGCGGAACACTTCCTCTCAGGAAGGCGGGCGCTATAGCAGCGCGAGTCAGACTGACGCAACGGGAAATATCCGATCTTGGCCCTGATCCGTATCAACGACCCCGACGATCCCCGCATCGGCGGCTTCCGCGACATCCGCGAACGGGACCTTACGGGCAGGCAGGGCCTGTTCGTAGCCGAAGGCGAGGTGGTGCTGAACGTGCTGATGTCGGATCGGTCGCTGTGCCGCCCGATTGCGTTTTTGCTGGATGAAAAGCGGCTTGAAGGGCTTTCGGCGGTGCTGGGACGGGCGGCTGACGACACCCCGGTCTATGTCGCGAGTCAGTCCGTGCTGGATTCGATCGCCGGTTTTCACCTGCATCGCGGGATCCTGGCGCTTGGCGAGAAGCCGCCGGTCCGGTCGCTCGAGGCCTGTCTGGCCGAAATGGGATCCGAGGCCGTGGTGGTCGCGGCCTGCGGCACGGGCAATCACGACAATATGGGCGGGATTTTCCGCAACGCCGCGGCCTTCGGCGCCGACGCCGTTCTGCTGGACTCGCAATGCTGTGACCCGTTCTACCGCAAGGCCATCCGGGTTTCCGTGGGTGCCGTGCTGCGGACGCCGATGGCGACCGGGCTGGACGCGGTGACCATGGTCGAGGGGCTGAAGGCGGCGGGGTTCGAGGTGTTCGCCCTGACGCCCGGCGCAAGTGAGCCGCTGGATCGGGTACCGCGGGGCGGGCGGGTGGCTATCGTGCTCGGGCCGGAAGGACCGGGCCTGGTGCCGGCGGTGATCCAGCGCTGCCGGCCGGTCAGGATTCCGATGTCAGGCGGCTTCGATTCGCTGAACGTTTCGGTCGCCAGTGGAATTGCGCTGCATCATTTCACCCGGCGGGTGTGAATCGATCACCAAATCGCGATTAACGCTTTGTACACCTTGATGAACCGCCAAACCTGTGTCGCTGTGGGGTGTCCGGGGGGAGTTCAATCATGTTTGGCGGCATCTTCGTCTTCATTCACCGCAATGCGCGCATCGCGCTGGCGGTCGGTATCGTCGCAGCGGGCGTGAGCGCCGCCAGCGTCATCGGCTGGATTACCGCACCGGTCGCCTGACCGGCCCCAGTCAGCTCAGTCCTTGCTTCCAGCGTCTTCGCCTGCCGGAGACGTCCTGCGCGTGGGCCAGAGCGCGCCCGCGACAAGCGACAACAGCACCGCATCGCCCCAGACATAGTAGGCCGTGACATAGGCCCACTGCTCCAGCTGGTGGAAGCGGATGAACGCCAGATGGTTGGCCATCAGCAGGAACTGGAAAGCGGTCGCCCAGACGGCCCAACGGCGTCTCGAGTAAAGGGCGAGGTAGAGCAGGAACAGCAGCGTGCCGCCGTCGAGCGCGACGGCGACCCACGGTGGTTCCGTGGGATCGAACGGCGCGAGGGCCGTTCCGACCCAGGTCAGGACCAGAACGGCCGCCGTCGCGCGCTCCCATCGTCCGCCGCGCCACACGGCGAGGGCGACGGCGATGATGAGCAGAGCCAGAGAGATCGCATAGATCGGCGACATGCCCTGGCATCGCCAACTCAGGACACGAGCGCAAGCCCTCTGGGCCGCGGAATCGGTTCGTCCGACTTCTCCAGCCCGCCCATCCGGACGCCCCGGTAGGAGGTGTTGCCCTTCACATCGGCCAGAGCCTCGTGCAGGGCGACCATGGCGCGCTGCGCCCCCACCTGCGCCGCCACTGCCTCGGCCAGGGCGTCGAAGGCCGCCTGTCCGACTGTGAACGAGAGACCCGACTCCCGCCGGCTTCGGGTCAGGGTCTGTGCCAGCCGACCAAGTTGGTTGACGGCCTCATCCTGGCTGGCTTCGGCCTGAAACAGGTCCGTCGCCAGGCGCGCGACAACGGTCGCCGCATGTTCGCTGCGTTTCATTCGCTCACCTTTTCGAGAAGCGACGCGGATCAGTCGCCGTAGCGGATGCCTTGCAGGACGAAGGCGAACCGTTCCGCGCCAATGACGCTCGTCAGGACCAGTGCGGCTACTGCGGCAATGGTGAAGACGAACAGGACACGTCCGAGGACCTCATGTCCGATTCCGAGGGCTGGAAGCCGGAATCCAGCAGGGCGGCCCCGATGTGCAGGATCTCCCTGAAGGTGGCTTCCGGAGAGAGGAACGCCGCCTGTTTGCGTGTTCCGCCCACCAGATGGTTCACCATCATCTGCTTCACCGGCGTGTCGGCCAGTGAAAGAAGCACGGCCTGAAGCTGCGCCCAGCTGATGTCCGGCAACTGCCCTTGGGTATCGGTCATGTATGTCCCCTTTCGCCGGGCCAGAAGGGACGGTCGCGGCGGCGGTGGCGATTGGGGCCGGTTCGGATACCGAGTCATTCGGAACGCCCTGCTCGGAGAGCAGGAGGAGGGCGGCGTCGATCCGCCCGGCCGCGTTCAGCTTGCGTGCGGCGTTCTCGCAGTGACGATCCACGGTCGAAGGCTTGATGCCGAGGCGCCGCGCGATCTGCTTGGAATTCATGTGCCCATGGACGAGGCGCAGGCATTCGCGCTCGCGGTCGGTCAGTCTGTCAGTGCGGCTCGGCATAGGCGGCCCCCCGGCTCTCCGCTACTCTAACCACGGGAACGGGTTCACCAAAACCGGGAATCAGTCTCGCGCGAGCCATCGGCGCTTGTCGGCGGTGAAACGTGTCCGGGGTGGGACGAAATCGCGATGGAGGCCTGACCGAGAATCGAACTCGGGTGCAAGGATTTGCAGTCCTCTGCGTAACCACTCCGCCATCAGGCCCTGGGCCGTTGAAAACGACCGCGCCATCGCGAGGGGCGTTCGCTATCAGATCGGATTGTCCCCCGCAACGCACAGACCTATAAGCGCGCCAGATTTCCCGGATTTCACCGGGCGCCCATAGCTGCAGGATCGTTCCGCCATGGATTTCGCCGCCGCCCGCAAGGTCATGGTCGACAGCCAGGTCCGCGTGAATGATGTCACAGACCGCGCGCTGCAGGCGGCGTTGCTGACGGTGCCGCGGGAGCGCTTCCTGCCGGCGGAGCGCGCCTATTCCGCCTACGCCGAGATCGAGCCCGAGATTGCCGGCGGCCGCAAACTGATGCTCGCCCGCGACCTGTCGAAACTGCTGATGGCGCTGGACGCTCGCCCGGGCGAGACGGCCCTGGCCATGGCGGCGCCCTATGCCGCCGCGGTGCTGGCGCAGCTTGGCCTCGAGGTCACGGCCCAGGAATCCGATGACGCCGTCTTCGGCGTGGTCGGCGACGTGCTGGCGGAGGAGGGCGTCCGGACTGTGACGGCTCCGCTCAACGCGCCTGCAGAGGGCGGCTATGATGTGATCGTCTGCGAAGGCGCCGTCCCTGGACGGACGGAGTCCTGGCTGAAGGCTCTCAACGTCGGCGGTCGCATGGCCGTGGTTGAACGCGCCGGTCCGGTGGGCAAGGCGGTGCTCTATGTGCGGGGCGAGCAGGGCGTGTCCCGCCGGGAACTGTTCAACGCCGCCCCGCCCATGCTGGCGGAACTCTCGCCGCTCCCCATCTTCGCGCTGTAGGATCGCGGACCTCGACGGACTTGCCCGGCGGGTGCGTGAAAAAAACTTAACTGGCGTGAGCGCAAAGCGTCCCGCATCAGACCTATGAGATACGAAGGGCGCGCTTCCCCGCGCCAGGCAGGAACAGACATGCTGAAACGTACGCGCGCGCTCGCCTCGGTCGCCGTCATCGCCGTGATCACCGGCATGGGTGCTCCCGCCTGGGCCGAGACGCTGAAGGACGCCCTGGCCCTGGCCTATCAGACCAATCCGTCGTTGCTGGCCCAGCGGGCCAACCAGCGGGCGCTGGATGAGTCGATCGTCCAGGCCCGCGCCGGCCTTCGTCCCCAGCTCGATGTCAGCGTGACCGCCAACTACGCCCGCGACTACAGCGGCACGGCGTTGGGCAACCCGGACAGCGACAGCGCCAGCGCCAGCATCGGCCTGTCCCAGACGCTCTGGTCGGGCGGCCGCATCGGTCACGGCATCTCGGCGGCGGAGGCCAACATCCTGGCCGGACGCGAGAACCTGCGCGACATTGAACAGACGGTCCTGGCCTCGGTGATCCAGGCCTATGCCGACGTGATCCGCGACGGAGAGATCCTGGCCATCCGCCAGTCCAACCTCGGCGTGCTGCAACGCCAGCTGGAAGAAGCTTCGGCCCGGTTTGAGGTCGGCGAGATTACCCGCACCGACGTCGCCCAGTCCGAATCCCGACTGGCCCAGTCCGAGGCCGATCTGGCCAATGCGCGGGCGCAGTTGTCGGTGTCGCGCGCGGTCTATGCTGCGGTCGTCGGACAGGCACCGGGCGATCTGGCGCCGATGCCGGTCCTGCCGGGCATCCCGGCCGATTTCGACGCCGCGCTCGACGTCGCGCTGACCGACAATCCGTCCATCCGTTCGGCCGCCTATACCCTGGCCGCAGCCGAGTCCAACGTCGCAGCGGCCAAGGCCGAGTACATGCCTTCGGCCCGTCTGACCGCCTCCTACGGCGGAACCACCAGCGATCTCGGCGCCATCGACGACCTTGCGGACAATACCCGTTTCCAGGCCGGCGCGACCGTCTCGGTGCCGCTGTTCACCGGCGGCCTGAACAGTTCGCGCGTCGCCCAGGCCCGGGAGCGCGCCAATGTGGCCCAGATCAACGTCGAGGGTGAGCGCCGCAACACCCTGCAGGCGGTCAGCTCGGCCTATGCCCAGTCGATCTCTTCGCGCGCCACGCTGCAGGCCGGCGAGGAAGCCGTGCGCGCCGCGACCGTGGCCGCCGAAGGCGTGCGGCAGGAGGCCCAGGTCGGACTTCGCACCACGCTGGACGTGCTGAACCAGGAGCTGGAGCTGCGCAACGCCCAGATCACCCTGGCCAGTGCCCGTCGCAATGAATACGTCGCCCAGGCCAGCCTGCTGGCCGCGATGGGCCGGCTGGAGGGCACGGATCTCGACTCCGCCCTGACCGTCTATGACCCGGCCGCCAACTACAACCGGGTGCGCAACCGCGGCGGTCTGCCGTGGGATGGTATTGTCGAGACAATCGATCGTCTCGCCGCGCCGCCGGTCATGCCTGCGAACGACGCCGCCGACGCGCCGATCGATACCCAGCTGAAGTCCGATGTGGTGATGACCGCGCCGCGCGACTGACTGCTCCCGGGTCGCCTGTCGCGCGACTGTGGGCGCACCCGTTAACCTGACAGGCGAAAAACGCCCGTTGATTCCAGCGGGCTGAGATGCGACGACAAGGCGTGGGAGGGGTCTCCTCTTCCTTGCCGCAAATCGACTTGATCGTGCGTTCGCCGCGCACCCCCGGGGTTTCGACATGACCGACCAGACCGCCCAGGAACCGACGATGGAGGAAATCCTGGCGTCGATCCGCCGGATCATTTCCGAAGACGACGCCCCGGCAGAGACCGCGCCGGCCGCCGCCGCGCCGGAGCCTCAGCCCGCGCCGGAGCCGGAGCCCGTCGTTTCGTCCGCGCTGATGGATGAAACGCCGTCGATGGAAGAACCACACGCCTCCGAGGAGGACGTGCTGGAACTGACCGACGCCTATGAAGCCCCGGCCGCCGAGAGCCTTGGCGACCTCGATATCTCTTCCGCCGAGCCCTTCCCCAGCGCACCGGTGGCTGAGTCGGTGTTCGTCGAGGAATCGGTCGAGATTTATGCGCCCGAGCCGGAACCGGCTCCGGCCTATGACAGCCTCGTCGGCGACAGCGCCGCGGCCAGCGCGGCGTCCGCCTTCGCCGGTTTCGCCTCCACCATCCGCAAGCCCGACCCCATCGACGCCGTCGGCGGCTCCGGTCCGACCGTCGACGAACTGGCCCGCGCCCTGCTGCGGCCGATGCTGAGGGAATGGCTCGACGCCAATCTGCCGGCCATCGTCGAGGCCCAGGTACGCAAGGAAGTCGAACGCATCGCCCGCAACGCCGGCTGACTTCACCCGCGACCCGATCAAGGCTAGATCATTCCGGGGCGGCTCCAGTCGGGGCCGCCCTTATCTTTTGTCTGAAGACCTTCCCAATGCTCGACAAGACCTTCGACCCGACCGCCGCCGAACCCCGTCTGTATGCGATGTGGGAGGACAGCGGCCTGTTCGCGCCGCGCGACGCCAGCGCCACCGATGGCGCGGCTGACGCCTATTCGATCGTCATTCCGCCGCCGAACGTGACGGGCTCGCTGCACATCGGCCACGCGCTGAACAACACCCTGCAGGACATCCTGGCCCGCTATCACCGGATGAAGGGCAAGGCCGTGCTGTGGCTGCCTGGCACCGATCACGCCGGTATCGCCACCCAGATGGTAGTCGAGCGCCAGCTGGCCGCCGCGGGCAATGTCAGCCGGCGCGACATGGGCCGTGATGCCTTCGTGGCCAAGGTCTGGGAATGGAAGGCTGAGTCGGGCGGAACCATCGTCCAGCAGCTGCGCCGGCTGGGCGCCAGCTGCGACTGGAGCCGGGAGCGGTTCACGCTCGACGAAGGACTGAACGCCGCCGTGCGCAAGGTTTTCGTCCAGTTGCACAGGGACGGGCTGATCTATCGCGACAAGCGGCTGGTCAACTGGGACCCGCATTTCCAGACGGCGATCTCGGACCTCGAGGTCGAGCAGAAGGAGATGGACGGGGCCTACTGGCATTTCGCCTATCCACTGGCCGACGGCGTCACCTATGAGCACCCGGTCGCCTTCGACGAGGATGGCAAGGCGACCGAATACGAGACGCGGGACTATATCGTCGTGGCCACGACCCGGCCGGAGACGATGCTGGGCGACACCGGTGTGGCGGTGCATCCGGCCGACACGCGTTATGCGGGGCTGGTCGGCAAGTTCGTGACCCTGCCCATCGTCGGGCGGCGCATCCCGATCGTCGCCGACGACTATGCCGACCCGGCCAAGGGCTCGGGCGCGGTGAAGATCACCCCGGCGCACGACTTCAACGACTTCCAGGTCGGCAAGCGGGCCGGACTGGCGGCGCTTAACGTCATGGACGCCTTCGGCCGCATCACCGCCGCCGACACGCCGGACGTGCCCGCCGACTACGAGGGCATGGACCGGTTCGCCGCGCGCAAGGCCATCGTCGCCCGCGCCGAAGAAGACGGCTGGCTGAAGGAGATCGAGAAGACCCGGCACGTCGTCCCGCACGGTGATCGCTCGGGCGTGGTCATCGAGCCGTGGCTGACGGACCAGTGGTACGTCGACGCACACACCCTGGCCCAGCCGGCGATCAAGGCGGTGGAGCAGGGCGACACGGTCTTCGAGCCGAAGAGCTACGAGAAGATCTATTTCGAATGGCTGCGCAACATCGAGCCCTGGTGCATCTCGCGTCAGCTGTGGTGGGGTCACCGCATCCCGGCCTGGTATGACGCCGACGGCAATATCTACGTCGCCGAGAGCGAGGCCGAGGCCGTGGCCCAGGCCGGCGGCAAGCCGCTGACGCAGGACGAGGACGTGCTGGACACCTGGTTCAGCTCGGCCCTGTGGCCGTTCTCGACCATGGGCTGGCCGGAGAAGACCGAGGACCTCGAGCGCTTCTATCCGACCAGTGATCTGGTGACGGCGGCGGACATCATCTTCTTCTGGGTTGCCCGGATGATGATGATGGGACTTCACTTCATGGATGAAGTTCCGTTCAAACGGGTCATCATCAATGGCCTCGTCCGCGACGAGAAGGGCCAGAAGATGAGCAAGTCGAAGGGGAACGTCATCGACCCCCTCGGCATCATCGACGAGCTGGGCGCCGACCCGCTGCGCTTCACCATGGCCATCCTGTCGGGCACGCGCGACATCAAATTGTCGAAACAACGCATTGAAGGTTATCGCAACTTCGGCACCAAACTGTGGAACGCGGCGCGCTTCTCGCAGATGAATGAGGCGAAACGGGTCGAGGGCTTCGATCCCGCGACCGTCGACCAGACCATCAACCGCTGGATCCGCGGCGAACTCACCAAGGCCGAGCGGGGAGTCAGCGAAGCCATCGAGGGCGGGCGTTTCGACGACGCGGCCTCGGCCCTGTACCGCTTCGTCTGGAACGTCTTCTGCGACTGGTATCTGGAGCTGGCCAAGCCGGTGTTCATGGGTTCGGACGAGGCCGCCAAGGCTGAGACGCGGGCCATGACGGCCTGGACGCTCGACCAGACCCTGAAGCTGATGCACCCGATCATGCCCTTCATCACCGAAGAGCTGTGGGACAAGCTGGCCGGCGAGGGCGCGGCGCGGGACGAGGCGACCCTGATCGGTTCGGCCTGGCCGGTGCTGCCGGATGCCTTCATTGATCCGGCGGCCGAGGGCGAGATCGGCTGGCTGGTCGATCTGGTCACCGAAATCCGGCAGCTGAAGGCCGAGATGAATGTGCCGCAGGGCGCCAAACCCGGCCTGTCCTTCATCGCGCCGGACGCAGTCACGGCGGCCCGGATCGCGCGCCATCGCGACCTGATCCTGACCCTGGGCCGGGTGTCGGACCTGTCGACCATCGAGGCGGCGGCCGAGGGGGCGGTGACCTTTGTCTCCGGCGGCGCGACGGCGGCGCTGTCGCTGGCGGGGATCATCGATCTGACGGCAGAGCGTGCGCGCCTGACCAAGGAAATCGCCGCCTTCGACAGCGACATCGGGCATTTCAACAAGAAGCTGGGCAATCCGAACTTTGTGGATCGCGCAGCCCCCGAAGTCGTCGACGAACAACGCCAGAAGCTGGCCGAGGCCGAGGCCGGCAAGGCCAAGCTTCAGGCGGCGCTGGCGCGACTGGACGCGGTGGGGTGAAAACGCGGCTCGACCAGCTGCTGGTCGCGCGCGGCCTGGCGGAGAGCCGGGCGCGGGCGAAGGCGGCGATCGAGGCAGGCGGGGTGACCGTCAACGGCGCGCCCGCGAAGGCGGCGTCCCAGGCGGTGGCCGGGGATGCCGTCGTCGCCTATGCGGACGCCCATCGCTGGGTCGGCCGGGGGGCGCTGAAGCTGGATCACGCCCTGACGCTATGGCCGGTGCCGGTCGAAGGCCGGACGGTACTGGACGTCGGCGCGTCGACGGGCGGGTTCACCGAGGTCTGTCTGTCTCGCGGCGCGGCGCGGGTGTTTGCCGTGGATGTCGGCTCAGCCCAGCTGCATGCGCGCGTGGCGTCGGACCCGCGGGTGATCAATCTGGAGCGGACGGATGCCCGCGATCTGACCCCGGCGCTGATGACAGAGACACCGCAGCTGATCGTTTGCGACGCCAGCTTCATCGGTCTGGCCAAGGTCTTGCCCGCAGCCCTGTCGCTGGCCGCGCCGGACGCGGACCTGGTCACCCTGGTCAAGCCGCAGTTCGAGGCGACCGGCCCTGGCGGGACAAAGAAGGGCGTGGTCAGGGATTCGTCGGCGCAACAGGCGGCGCTGAGTGCGGTGTCCGGGTGGCTTGAAGGGGAGGGGTGGTCCGTGCAGGCGACAACGGAGAGCCCGATCACCGGCGGGGACGGGAACGTGGAGTTTCTGCTGTGGGCGCGGAGAGTGGCTAGTGGCTAGTGGCTAGTGGCTAGTGGCTAGTGGCTGGCCGCCGCCTGAGCGCGAGCGCCGACCGCGCCGCCCTTCCGCCGCCAGCGAACCGGCAATCACTAGCCACTAGCCACTAGCCACTCCTCGGCGCTCAAGTAGCGAGCCGCCGCGCGGCGAGCGTTAGCGCCCACTCAACATGGAAAAACCCCCGGTGGATTGCTCCACCGGGGGTCTCCGTCACGCCGCCGATCGACAGGGGGGCTGAAAATTAATCGGCGGCGCAATCCTGTCAGCAGGTCTGCTGGTAGCGGGTGACCGTGCGGCCGTACTGGTCGCGGCTGGCGACGGCGACGGGGCGGCAGTCGGACTGGTAACGATCATCAGCCTGGTACGGCTGGTTCTGGTAGCCACGGTCGTCATAGCGGTCGTCGTAGCCGTAGCTGCCGTTACCCTGGCTGCTGTAGCCGCGGTCCTCGTAGCGATAGCGTCCGGAGTCCTGGTAACGGCTGTCGTAGCCACGGTCGTCGTACTGGACGTGGCCGCTATAGCCGTCGCTGCAGTTGCGGGCCGAGTCGTTGCCGACGGCCGCGCCGAGCGCGCCTCCGATCACGGCACCGAGCACGCTGCCCTCGGTGCGGCGGCCGCGGGCACCCAGCTGGGAGCCAAGGACAGCGCCGAAGGTCGCGCCGACGGCGACACCGGCACCCGTACGGCCCCGGCGCTCGCTGCGGCAGTTATAGTTTGAGCGGTCGTATGACTGGCCATAGGCGCGGTCATCCCGATAGTCGGGCAGCTGGGTGTAGCCATAAGGCGACTGCTGGTCGTAGCCGTAGGGCTGGCTGCTGTAGCCGCCGTAGGCCTGGGGTGCGCCCTGGTAGCTGTAGACCTGTGCCGAGGCTGTGGCGGGGGTCAGCATCAGGCCGGCCGCGGCGAGGGCGGCGGCGCCGAAGGCGGTCTTGAGGGGCAGACGGGCGAACATCGGCATCATCCTGGCTGAAGGGCGGGCGCCGGAGTTCGACGCCTGGACTTGTGATGACGAGGAATAGGCCCCCGAAACTGAACGGCCTTTGATCGGACCGTTCATCTTCGTTCAGGTTTCGCGGACGCCCCGGACCCTCCGGAGGTGGCGCGAAATCTGAGCCCGGACGCAATCGCGTCCGAACCGATTTCGCTCTAGAAGCGGCCGATGACGGAAACGCTGACCATCAGCCGCGTGGGCGGGCAGGGCGACGGGATCGCCGAGACGGCGGCCGGTCCGGTGTTCGCTCCTCTGACTCTGCCCGGCGAGACCGTGCGGGGTGAGGTGCGCGACGGGCGGCTCGAGGGGGCGGAGATCCTGACCGCCAGTCCGGAACGGATCGCGCCGGTCTCGCCCCACTATGGGGACTGCGGCGGATGCTCGCTGCAGCACTGGGCGGCCGGGCCCTATCTCGACTGGAAGCGCGAGCAGGTGCGGCTGGCCCTCGCCCGTGAGCGGATCGAGACCGTGATCGAGGCGACGGTGGCGGTGCCGCCGGGCACGCGCCGGCGACTGGCCCTGCATGCGCGCCGAGGCGAGGACGGGCGGGTCCTGCTGGGATTCAAGGCGCGCAAGAGCTGGCGGCTGGTCGAGGTGACCGCCTGTCCGGTGGCCGATCCGCGGCTGGTCGCGGCGTTTCCGGCACTGGCCCGGGTGGCGGAGGCCTTTCTGGAGCATCCGAAATCGGCGCCGACCCTGCATGTGACGGCGACCCTGACCGGGCTCGATGTGGATGTGACGGGGGTCGAGCGGCGCACGGGCGGCCTGTCGGGCGACGCCCGGATGCGGGCGATCGCGGCGGGGGCCGAGGCCGGGCTGGCGCGGCTGAGCCTGGCGGGCGAGGTCCTGATGATGGAGCGGCAGCCGAAGGTGGCCTTCGGCCCGGCGACCGTGCCCTTGCCGCCCGGCGGCTTTTTGCAGGCCGTACCGGAGGCGGAGGCGGCGATGGTCGCGCGCGCCGTCGAGGCGGTGCGGGGGGCGAAGAAGATCGCCGACCTGTTCTGCGGGGCGGGGACCTTCACCTTCCCGCTGGCGACCGTGGCTCCGGTGCTGGCGGCGGATGGATCGGCGGCGGGGATCGCGGCGCTGAAGGCGGGCATCGGCTCGGGGCCGGGGATGAAGGCGGTCACGGCCGAGGCGCGCGACCTGTTCCGCCGGCCGCTGGCGCCTTACGACCTGCGCGGCTGCGACGCCGTGGTGCTGGACCCGCCGCGCGCGGGGGCTCTCGAGCAGACGCAGCAGCTGCCGGGGACGAAGGCGTCGGTCGTGGTCGGGGTGTCGTGCAATCCGGTGACCTTCGCCCGCGACGCCCGGGTCCTGATCGACGCCGGCTTCCGGCTGGAGCGGGTCACGCCGGTGGACCAGTTCCTGTGGTCAGCCCATGTGGAGCTGGTGGGAGTGTTCCGGCGATGACGATGAACGACAACCTGCCCGACGAGGATGGCGGCGGCTTCGACGCCGAGGACTGGACGCGGCTGACGCCGTTTGTGGGGGCGGTGGCGACTCTCGATGACGTACAGGCGCGCCGGGCGGTCTTTGCGCTGGGCGACACCGACGATCCGCGTCCGATCGCCATGGACCTGCCGCAGCCGGTGATCTGGTGGGACGAGGACGGCGAGCAGGCGGCGGTGGCGGTGCAGGCCGAGACCCATCTGGGACCGGACGGCGAGGAGATGGAGGTTCTGGGCCTGATCCTGCCGGACGGTGGCGGGGCGGTGGCTCTGATGGAGGATGTCGATCTGGTCGACGCCACCGACCCGGCCTGGCGGGAGCTGGTCACCAACGCCATCGATCCGTCGGCGGCTGAGGACTAGGCGGCCTCAACTTCGCTCAAGGGGAGAGGGGGCGGGAGATCGAACAGGTCCATCTGCTTCTTCATGTCAGCCGGAACCTGGAACTGCGTCTCATCCAGCGGAACGCGTGGGCGGTCGAGCCCGTAGCGTATGATGGCCGCCTTGAACCGGGTGGCGATCAACTCGGCGACCGGGCCGGTTCCCTTCATGCGCCGGGACCAGTCGGCGTCGTAGTCCTTGCCGCCGCGGGTCTGGCGGATCAGGGACATGACGCGGGCGGCGCGCTCGGGGCGGGCGGCGGCCAGCCATTCGCGGAACAGGTCCTTGATCTCGAGCGGCAGACGCAGGGTGACGTACATGGCCGAGGTCGCGCCCGCCTTTGACGCTGCCTCAAGGACGGATTCGAGCTCGTGATCATTGAGGCCGGGGATGACCGGGGCGAACCCGACCATGACCGGGCAGCCGGCGTCGGCAAGCCGGGATATGGCTTCCAGCCGTTTCGCCGGGGTCGAGGCGCGCGGCTCCATGGCGCGGGCCAGACCGCGGTCGAGGGTGGTGATCGAGACACAGGCGGAGGCCAGGCCGGACTTGCCCATGGGACCCAGAATGTCGGCATCGCGGGCGATCAGCACCGATTTGGTGATTATGCTGAAGGGGTGTCTGAATCTCTGCAGGACCTCGAGGATCGAGCGGGTCGAGTTCAGCTCGCGCTCGACCGGCTGATAGGGGTCGGTGTTGCCGCCTATGTGGATGCGTTTGCAGACGTAGCGGGGCCTTGCGAGTTCCTGCTCCAGCAGACGCGGGGCCTCGGGCTTGAAGAAGAGTCTGCTCTCGAAATCCAGGCCCGGGGATAGGCCCATGAAGGCATGGGACGGACGGGCGTAGCAGTAGATACAGCCATGTTCGCAGCCCTTGTAGGGGTTGATGGACCGGTCGAAACCGATGTCCGGACTGGTGTTCTTCGCGATTATGGTCCGGGCGTGTTCGGGCGTCAGGGTCGTGCGCAGGGGCGCGGCCTCGACATCGTCGCGGGTCCAGCCGTCATCGAAGGCTTCGACGGTTTCGGGTTCGAACCGCCCGCTCGCATTCGATCGCGCGCCCCGTCCTTTCGCCGCTTCAGCCATGGACAGACCCTAGCGCGAAAAGAGAACAAAGCAAGAACTTTGCATCGGCAGTCCGGAGCGCCGAGGTTCGACAGATATCCGGGGGCAGCCCGGCTTCGCCAAGGCTTCGCAGGTCATCCTGCGTCGCCGGGTGTCTGGAGAGGGACCTGTCCTGCGAAGCCCGTCAGGGCGAAGCGGGATGGTGCGGATGAGAGGACTCGAACCTCCACGCCTCGCGGCGCCAGAACCTAAATCTGGTGCGTCTACCAGTTCCGCCACATCCGCCAGGTTCGCTGCAGGCTCTAGGCGAGGCCGGGCGAGGCGGCAACGAAAAAGGCCCGGGATTGCTCCCGGGCCTTCGTCTTGCAGGATCCGATCCGGAGATCAGTCCTTCTGGTTATCCACGCCGGTGCCCATGGCCTCGGCAGGGGACGACATCGTGGTCTCTTCGGTGATGTCGATGCCCTTGGCGAGCTTGGAGTGCCAGAAGCCGTAGATGATGTAGATCACAGCCCCGACCGCGGCATAGGCGGCCAGGATGGTCAGCGGCAGGGTATTGCCGTCCATGGCGTGCTGGATCATCGGCCAGAAGTTGAAGCCGGCCAGCGACAGACAGGCCACGATACCCGCACCGGCTGTCCAGACGCCGCCCGGGACCCTGAACGGACGCTCCATCTCCGGGTGCTTGATGCGCAGGAAGATCACGCTCAGGCACACGATGGAGAAGGCCACGGCCGTTCCCAGCGAAACGAGGTCGCCGAGGATCGAGATCGGCAGGAAGGACGCCGCGACGGCGATCAGGATGCCCAGCAGGATGGTGCCGATCCAGGGGGTGCGGAACTTCGGATGGATGACGGCGAAGGCCTTGGGCAGAAGGCCGTCACGGGCCATCGTGTAGAAGATCCGGGTCTGGCCGTAACACAGCACCAGCATCACCGAGGACAGGCCGGTGATCGCGCCGATCTTGATCAGGAAGCTGATCAGATTGAGCTCACCGCCGGCGGCGGATGCCATCGGAATATTGGCCCATTCCAGACCCATGCGGTCGATGGCGACAGCCACCGGCGCCGGGCTGGCCAGCTCGAGGTAGGGGACGACGCCGGTCATGACGGCGGCGACGGCCATGTAGATCAGCGTGCAGACGATCAGCGCGCCGAGGATGCCGACCGGAACGTCCTTGGACGGGTTCTTGGCTTCGGCCGCCGCGGTGGAGACGGCCTCGAACCCGACATAGGCAAAGAAGATGATCGCCGCGCCGCGGAGGATGCCGCTGGTCCCGTATTCGCCGAACTTGTCGGTGGTGTTCTCGGGGATGAAGGGCACCCAGTTCTCGGGGTTGATGTACTGGACCCCGACCCCGATGAAGGTCAGCAGCACAACGATCTTGATGATCACGATGATGTTGTTGATCGACGCCGACTCGCTCACGCCGAGAACCAGCAGGCTGCAGACGGCGGCGATGCCGATGGCGGCGACGAGGTTCAGGGTCCCGGTCATCGGGAAGCTGCTGACGCCATCGGTCGTGACGGCCTGAATCAGCGGGGTCGCCCAGGCAGGACCTTCACCACCGGCGTACTGGATGGTCGGGAACAGACTGCCTGCGAGGCCGAAATCATTGAGAATGGAGACCACATAGCCGGACCAGCCGACCGCAACGGTCGAGGCAGCGACGCCGTATTCCAGCACCAGCAGCCAGCCCATGATCCAGGCGAAAACTTCGCCCAGGGTGCCGTAAGCGTAGGTGTAGGCTGAGCCGGACACCGGCATGGTCGAGGCCAGTTCGGCATAGCAGAGGCCGGCGAGACCGCAGGCGATGCCCGCGACCACGAACGACAGCATGATGGCCGGTCCGGTGTGGGCCGCTGCGACCTGGCCGGTGAGAACGAAGATACCGGCGCCGATGATGGCGCCGATGCCGAGGCTCATCAGGTTGATGGGACCCAGAGACCGCTTCAGCTCGCTCTTGGCGGCTTCCTTCTGGATCTGGGCTACGGATTTCTTGAGGAACAGGCGGTTCCCCTTGGGCCTAAGGCCTTCTGCGGACATAGAGTCTCGCCCCCTGATACACGGCGAGTCCTCCCCGGACCGCCTTCAATGGCGCGGACGCTAGCGGCGCATGGGGCCGCTGGCAACGCGGTTTCCGAACGGTGAAGGCCTGACGACGCTTTCTTGAAGGGGCGTCCAGCGTCTAGAGCCTTGGCGATGCTGCCGATCCATGCCGTTCTTGAGCCGCTGAAGGCTGCCCTCGTGGCCGGAAACGTCGCCGTGCTGGCCGCGCCGCCGGGCGCGGGCAAGACGACGGTCGTGCCGCTGGCGCTGCTCGGCGAGGCATGGCTGGACGGCCGCAAGATCCTGGTTCTCGAGCCTCGCAGGCTGGCGGCGCGGGCCGCGGCGGAGCGGATGGCGGCCACGCTGGGCGAGGCGACGGGCGACACCGTTGGCTATCGCACGCGGCTGCAGAGCCGGATCGGTCCGAAGACCCGGATCGAGGTGATCACCGAGGGCGTGTTCACACGGATGATTCTCGACGACCCGGGGCTGGAAGGCGTCGGGGCGGTCCTGTTCGACGAATTCCATGAGCGGTCCCTGGACGCCGATCTGGGGCTGGCGCTGGCGCGGGAGACGCAGGGGCTGTTGCGGGAGGACCTGCGGCTGCTGGTGATGTCTGCGACGCTGGATATCGGCGGTGTGTCGCGCTTGCTCGACGAGGCAAAGGTCATCGAAGCTGAAGGGCGGATGTTTCCGGTCGAGACCCGCCATGTCGGGTGCAATCCGGTCGAGCGGATCGAGGATGCCGTGGCCCGGGCCGTAATGCAGGCGCTGGGCGAGGAGGCCGGGTCGGTGCTGGTCTTCCTGCCGGGGCAGGGGGAGATCCACCGCACGGCGCAGCGGCTGGCCGAACGGCTGCGCGATCCGGCGGTCGACGTGGTTCCACTCTACGGCGCGCTGGATCGGGAGACGCAGGACCGCGCCATCGAACCGGCGGCCGCCGGGCGTCGCAAGGTGGTGCTGGCGAACTCGGTGGCCGAGACCAGTCTGACCATTGAAGGGGTGCGCGTGGTCATCGACGGCGGCCTGTCGCGCGTGCCGCGGTTCGAGCCGTCCAGCGGCCTGACGCGGCTGGCGACGGTCAGGGTCAGCCGGTCCTCCGCGGAGCAGAGGCGCGGCCGGGCAGGGCGGACCGAGCCGGGCGTCTGCTACCGGCTGTGGGACGAGGCGGCGACGCGGGGACTGGTCCCCCACCAGAGACCGGAGATTCTGGAGGCCGACCTGACGGGCTTTGCACTCGATCTGGCGCGGTGGGGCGCAAGGTCGACGGAGGCCCTGGCCCTGCTGGATCAGCCGCCGGCGGGCGCTTTCGCCGAGGCGCGCAAGGTTCTGACCCGACTGAGGGCGCTGGATCAGGCGGGGGCGCTGACGGCGCATGGGCGGCGGATGACGCGGATCCCGCTGCCGCCGCGGCTGGCGCATATGGTCGCCGCAGCCAGTGACGCGGGTAATGCGGCGCTGGGCGCGCGGATCGCGGCGGTGCTGAGCGAGCCGGGACTGGGCGGCAATGACGTCGATCTGAGGGAGCGGCTGCGCGGGCTGGAGCGCGACCGGTCGCCGAGGGGGCGGGACGCCCTCAAGCTGGCGGACCGCTGGGCGCGGGCGGCCGGCGGCGGGCAGGGCGGCGAGGCTGATGTGGGCGTGCTGCTGGCCGAAGCCTTCCCGGAACGGGTAGCCAAGGCGCGCGGCAAGGCGGGCGAAGTGCTGCTGGCTTCGGGGCGGGGGGCCTTCCTCGATCCGACGGATGCCCTTGCGCGCGAGCCTTGGCTGGCGGTGGCGGAACTGGGCGGCGGGGATGCGCGGGATCGCATCCGGCTGGCGGGTCCTGTCGATCCGGCGGCGCTGGAGACGCGGATCGAGATCGAGGACCGGCTGGCGCGCGAGCCTTCGGGGCGGATGACGCTGCGTCGCATCCGCCGGATCGGCGCGATCGTGGTGGATGAGAAGGTCGTCGGGACGCCGGACCGGGCGGCGATCACGGCCGCGCTGCGGGGCGAGGTCGAGCGGGACGGACTGGCGGGACTGCGGTGGGGCGAACGGGCTGAGGGGTTGCGGGCGCGGCTGGCCTTCGCGGCCAGGTTGGAGGACGGCTGGCCGGACGTGTCGGACGCCGGGCTGATGGCGGCGCGCGAGACCTGGCTCTGGCCGCTGCTTGAGGCGGTACAGGCGTTGGAGAAGATCGACGACGGTGCGCTGGAAGCAGGCCTGCGGGCGCTGATCCCGTGGGACCGGCAGCGGGCGCTGGATGAACTCGCGCCGGCGCGGCTGGCGACGCCGCTGGGATCGGCGGCCATCGACTATGCGGCCGAGGGCGGACCGCGGGTGGATATCCGGGTGCAGGAGCTGTTCGGCACGACGCGTCATCCGACCGTGGGCGGCGGAAGGGTCCCGCTGACGCTGGCCCTGTTGTCTCCGGCGCGTCGACCGGTGCAGGTGACAAAGGATCTGCCCGGCTTCTGGACCGGAAGCTGGGCGGCAGTGCGCAGCGAGATGCGCGGCCGCTATCCGCGGCATCCCTGGCCGGAAGACCCGACCAAGGCCGAGGCGACCAGCCGGGCCAAGCCGCGCGGGACCTGAGCATGCCGACAGCGCTTGCCTTTTGCGCCCAACGCGCCTAGAAGCCCGCCCACTTCACACGCAGGCGTGGCGCTGACGGGGAGAAATCCCGTTTGCTCCGTTCCGAGGGCCAATCGGCCTTTACCCGTCTGCGGCGGATCAATCGGATAAAGGACTAACCTCATGGCTCTGCCAGAATTCTCCATGCGTTCGCTGCTCGAAGCCGGCGCCCACTTCGGCCACCAGACGCACCGGTGGAACCCGAAGATGGAGCGCTACATCTTCGGATCGCGCTCGAACATCCACATCATCGACCTGTCGCAGTCGATCCCGCTGCTGCACCAGGCGCTGGTCGCCGTGCGCGACGTCGCCGCCAAGGGCGGTCGCGTCCTGTTCGTCGGCACCAAGCGCCAGGCCGCTGATCCGGTCGCCGAGGCCGCCAAGCGCTGCGCCCAGTACTATATGAACAACCGCTGGCTCGGCGGCACCCTGACCAACTGGCGCACCGTGTCGGGCTCGATCGCCCGCCTGCGCGAGCTGGAAGGCCTGCTGGAGTCGGGTGGCGACGGCCGCGTCAAGAAGGAGCTGCTGAACCTGCAGCGCGAGAAGGACAAGCTGGAGCTGTCGCTGGGCGGCATCAAGGACATGGGCTCCATTCCGGACATCATGTTCGTGATCGACACCAACAAGGAGGCCATCGCCATCCTTGAAGCCCGCAAGCTGAACATCCCGATCATCGCCATCCTCGACACCAACTCGGACCCGGACGGCATCACCTATCCGATCCCCGGCAACGACGACGCCGCCCGCGCCATCCAGACCTACTGCGACCTGATTGCCGACGCCGTCCTGGACGGTCTGGCTGCTGGTCAGGCTTCGGCCGGCGTCGACCTCGGCGCCGCGGTGAACCCGGACGAGCCGATGCTGCGCGAAGCCAAGGCTCCGAAGGCCGCCAAGGCCGTTGAAGCCGAAGTGGTGCCCGCCGAGGCTGCAGCCGTCGCTGAGGAAATGATCGCTGCCGCTGAACCGGCTGTCGCCGACGAAGCCGCCCAGGCCGCGACCTCGGAAGCCAACGACGCCGTCGAAACCGAGGAAGCCGCGGTCTAACCAGACCCGCTTCCCGACGGCGAAACCAACATGCGGCCGGGCCCCTGATCGGGTCCGGCCGTTCCCGCATACGCATACCCAAGGAGACTACCCATGGCCGAGATCACAGCCGCCCTCGTGATGGAACTGCGCGCCAAGTCCGGCGTCGGCATGATGGACTGCAAGAAGGCGCTCCAGGAAACCGACGGCGACATCAACGCCGCGATCGACTGGCTGCGCGCGAAGGGCCTGTCCAAGGCCGCCAAGAAGGCTGACCGCGTGGCCGCTGAAGGCCTGGTCGCCGTGGCCTCGAAGGAAGTCGGAGCCGGTGAAGTCGGCGCCGCCATCGAGTTCAACGCCGAGACCGACTTCGTCGCCCGCAACGACCTGTTCCAGAACGCCGCCAAGGCCTTCGCCCAGCTGGGTCTCGAGCACGCCACGCTCGAAGGCCTGCACGGCGCCGAGCTGGAAGCCGGCAAGACGGTCCAGGACGAAGTGACCCAGCTGATCGCCACCGTCGGCGAGAACATGCAGCTGCGCCGCGCCGCCCGTCTGTCGGTCGATGAAGGCGTTGTCGCCTCCTACGTCCACAACGCCGTCTCGCCGGGCCTCGGCCGTATCGGCGTGCTGGTCGCCCTGCACGGCGGCGGCGACAAGGCTGCCCTGCGCGAACTGGGCCGCAAGATCGCCATGCACGTGGCGGCCACGGCTCCGCTGTCGCTGAACACGGACGATCTGGACCCGGCCGCGATCGAGAAGGAACGTCAGGTCCTGACCGAGAAGGCCAAGGAAGAAGGCAAGCCGGAAGCCATGATCGCCAAGATCGTGGAAGGCCAGATCAACAAGTTCCAGAAGGACGTCGTGCTGATCAAACAGCCGTTCGTCATGAACCCCGACGTGACCATCGAACAGCTGGTCGCTGACGCGGGCAAGGAACTGGGCGCGCCCGGCCTGCACCTGGCCGGCTTCGTCCGTCTCGCCCTCGGCGAAGGCGTCGAGAAGGTCGAAGGCCCGGACTTCGCGACCGAAGTCGCCCAGATGTCGGGCGGCCAGTAAGGTCTGTTCGAACCACCACAGACGAAGGGGCCGGCGGGAAATCGCCGGCCCCTTTTTCGTTCGGGCGTTTGCGGATTGTGGCGGCTTGGGTCAAATGCGCTTCGATTGATTCAAGGGGTCTGTTCATGAAGCGTCTGCTCGTCGCCGTTTCCGCTCTCGCCATCCTCGCCTCCGTCCCGGCCGCCGCACAGGACGTGGATCGGGTCGCCATCAACGGCATCATCGATCAGGGGCTGAACCACAGCGAGGTCATGGCGACCGCCGCCTGGCTGACCGACCGGATCGGCGGGCGGATGACCAATTCGCCGCAGATGCGCCAGGCTGAACAATGGACCGCCCAGCAGTTCCGCGACTGGGGACTGTCCAACGTCCGGGCCGATCCCTTCGATTTCGGCCGTGGCTGGTCGATCGTCCGCTCCAGCGCCCGCATGACAGCCCCGCGTCCGCTGGATCTGCGCGCCATCCCGATCGCCTGGACGCCGGGCACCAACGGCGTGATCAGCGGCGAAGTCATCGTCGCCCCGATGGCGACCGCCGCCGATTTCGGCAAATGGCGGGGCAAGCTGGCGGGCAAGATCGTGCTGGTCTCGCGCCCGACCGCGGTCACCGACCCCACCCAGCCGGCGTTCCGCCGCCTGACGGACGAGGACCTGCGCAACGCCAATACCTACAACATGCCCAGCCACGGCGCGCCGTCTCCGGCCGGGCCGGTCACGCGCGACTTCGCGGGGCAACTGGACGCCTTCCTGCAGGAGGAGGGCGCCCTGGCCTGGGTCCGTATGTCCCAGCGGGACGGCGGCCTGCTGCACGGCACGGGCTCCGGCTACCGCATGGATGACCAGCGGCTCACGCCCGGCATTGAGCTGGCGGCCGAGGACTACCGCCGGCTGGCCCGACTGGCGCTGACCGAGGACGCCAGGCCGACGCTCGAACTGATGAGCGAGGTCCGTTTCCACGAGGAAGACACCAACGCCTACAACATCCTCGCCGACATTCCGGGCACAGACCGGTCCGGTGAATACGTCATGGCCGGCGCCCACCTGGACAGCTGGGTCGCCTCGGACGGCGCGGTGGACAACGCCGCCGGTACGGCCGTGGTCATGGAGGCCGCGCGCATCCTGAAGGCCCTGGGCGTCCGTCCCAAGCGGACGATCCGCTTCGCCCTCTGGAACGGGGAAGAGCAGGGGCTCTGGGGCTCGCTGGCCTATGTCGACCGCTATCTGGCGACCCGGGCCCCGACGGGCAACGCCGCACAGGACGCCCTGCCCAACAACCGCACCTGGCGGCAGCGCTGGCCGATCCAGCCGCGCGAGGGCCATGGCGATCTGGTCGCCTATTTCAATCTCGACAATGGTTCCGGCAAGATCCGGGGCATCAATGCCGAGGGCAATGTGGCTGCCGCCCCGATCTTCCAGGAGTGGCTGGCACCGTTCAACGCCATGGGTGCGACGACGGTATCGATGCGGACGGCCGGCGGGACCGATCACGTCTATCTGCAGACCGTCGGCGTTCCCGGCTTCCAGTTCATCCAGGACCCGCTCGATTACAGCGCACGCCTGCACCACACCTCGATCGACAGCTACGATCACCTGCGGGCGGAGGACCTGCGTCAGGCCGCGGTGATCCTGGCCAGCTTCCTGCTGAACGCCGCCAACAGTGATGAGCCGCTGCCGCGGATGCCGGTGCCGACCCGGCCGACGCCGACGGATCCCTTCCCGTTGCAGCAGTAAGGTAAGGAAGGGCGTCGTGGCGCGACAATCACGACGCCTTCTCCACGCCCCCGACACGGGCTAAAGCAGCGCGATGATCGGTAGACTGAACCACGTCGGCGTCGCCACGCCCTCCATTGAGGCCAGCGTCGCCCTGTACCGCGACCTGCTGGGCGCGACGAAGGCGCATGCGCCGTTCGACCTGCCGGCGCAGGGGGTGCGGGTCTGTTTCGTCGACCTGCCCAACGCCCAGATTGAGCTGATCGAGCCGCTGGGCGACGACAGTCCGATCCACGGCTTCCTTGCAAAGAACCCCAGGGGCGGGCAGCACCACGTCTGTTTCGAGGTCGAGGACGTCCTGGCCGCGCGCGACGCCCTGAGGGCGAAGGGGGCGACGATCCTCGGCACCGGCGAACCGCGCATCGGCGCCCATGGCACGCCGATCATCTTCGTCCACCCGAAGGACATGGGCGGAGTGCTGGTCGAGCTGATGGAAACGCCGAAAGCCAATCACGAGAGCGGAGCGCACTGATGCCGATCGGTATCGTCACCATGCTGGGCGTCTACATCATCTGCTGGTGGACGGTGCTGTTCGCCGTCCTGCCGCTGGGGACGTCGCAGGAGCGGCACGAGCCGCCGACCGACGGGGCGCAGTGGGGCGCGCCCGAGAAGCCGGACCTCAAACGCAAATTCATCACCACGACCTGGGTCTCGGCGGTGCTTTGGCTCTTTGTGATGGTGCTGGTCTACATCGGCTGGATGCCGTTGCCTGACCTCGCGCCGCCGGTACCTTGAGGGCCGGATGACCGACCGCCTGTTCCTGCTCAACCCCGGCTGGACCGACGACGAGGGCGGACCCTGGTACTGCCCGGCCGGTGCCGTCGTCGAGGGCGTGCTGGCGTTTCATCCCAATCTCTGCGACGTGCTCGAGATCGTCTATCTCGACCACCCCCGACCGCGCCCGCCCGTGATCGAACTGGTCGGTGAGGACCACCAGAGTTGCCCGATCCTGGTGCTGGACGGGGCGTTCGACTGGCCCGACGCGGCGACCTCGGCGGCGACCGGACGGCGCTTTCTGCAGGACGAGGCCATCATCCCCTATCTGGCCGCCCGCTACGGGATTGCGCGACCGCATCCGTAGGTAGGGATGAGGGATTAGGGAACAGGGATTAGTGGATCGCGCCCGGAACCAGCGTGTTGCGGTAGCCGCTTCCTTGTACGTAAGGCCCGCTGTTCCCCCATCCCTAATCCCTGATGCCTAATCCCTAATCCCTCGACCCGGCCTAGCTTTCGCCCCGGTCACCCGGCTAAAGCTTTGCTCCCGCTTTGCTTGCCGAGATTCTGCCCATGCGCCTGTCGCGCTATTTCCTGCCCACGCTCAAAGAAGCGCCCTCGGACGCCCAGATCGTTTCGCACCAGCTGATGCTGCGCGCCGGCCTGATCAAACAGGAGGCCGCGGGCATCTATGCCTGGCTGCCGCTGGGTCTGCGGGTGCTGAACAGGATCGAACAGATTGTGCGCGAGGAGCAGGAGCGGGCAGGGGCCGTCGAGCTGCTGATGCCGACCCTGCAACTGGCCGACCTGTGGCGCGAGTCGGGGCGGTATGACGCCTATGGCCCCGAGATGCTGCGCATCACCGACCGGCACGAGCGCGAGCTGCTGTACGGGCCCACCAACGAGGAGATGATCACCGACATCTTCCGCGGCTTCGTGAAGAGCTACAAGGCGCTGCCGCTGAACCTGTTTCACATCCAGTGGAAATTCCGCGACGAGCGTCGGCCGCGCTTCGGCGTGATGCGCGGTCGCGAGTTCCTGATGAAGGACGCGTACAGCTTCGACATCGACGAGGCCTCGGCCCGCAAGGCCTATAACCGGATGTTCGTGGCCTATCTGAACACCTTCGCCCGGATGGGGCTGAAGGCCGTGCCGATGCGCGCCGACACCGGGCCGATCGGCGGCGACCTGAGCCACGAGTTCATCGTGCTGGCGGACACCGGCGAGAGCCAGGTCTTCTGCGACCGCAAGCTGGTCGAGATGCCGGCGCCCGGGTCGGGCGTGGACTGGGACGACCTGCAGGCCATCGTCGATGAGCGGACGGGTCTCTACGCCGCCACCGAGGAGATGCACGACGCCGGCCAGTTCGAAGGCCAGACGGCCGAGGCCGACCGCCTGACGGCGCGCGGCATCGAGGTCGGGCACATCTTCTATTTCGGCACCAAATACTCGGCCCCGATGAAGGCGAAGGTCGCCGGGCCGGACGGCAAGGACACCGAGGTCCATATGGGCAGCTACGGCGTCGGCGTGTCGCGGCTGCTGGGTGCCATCATCGAGGCCAGCCATGACGAGGGCGGCATCATCTGGCCGGACTCCGTGGCCCCGTTCGACGTCGTGGTGATCAATCTGCGTGTCAATGACGAGGCGGTCTGCGTGGCCTGCGAGGAGGCCGTGGCCAAGCTCGAGGCGCTCGGCAAGGACGTGCTCTATGACGACACCGACGAACGGCCGGGCGGCAAATTCGCCACCGCCGACCTGATCGGCATTCCGTGGCAGCTGACCATCGGTCCCAAGGGCGTGGCCGAGGGACTGGTCGAGCTGAAGCGCCGGGCGACCGGCGAGAAGGTCTCGATCCCGCTGGACGAGGCGCTGGCGAAGGTGCGCGGATGACGGACGTTCCGGCGGCCCTGAAGCCGACCAAACCCGCGGGTCCGTTCTCGGCCTGGGAGTTCGAACTGGCGCTGCGCTATCTGCGCGCCCGGCGGAAGGAGGGCGGCATCGCCCTGATCGCCATCATCTCCTATGTCGCCATCGCGCTGGCGGTCATGGCCCTGATCATCGTCATGAGCATCATGGCCGGGTTCCGGAACGAGCTGCTGGACCGGATGCTGTCCTTCAACGGCCATATGTACGTCCAGGGCCAGGTGCTGGTGGATGCGGACCGCGAGGCCGCGGTGACGCGGATCGCCGCCGTTCCGGGTGTGGTCAGTGTCTCGCCCCTGACGGAGAACCAGGCGCTGGTGCGGGCGGCCGGCCATACGACCGGCGCGGTCGTGCGCGGCATCCGTCCGCAGGACCTGGATTCCATGTCCTATGTCTTCGACAGCCTGACTCCCGAGGCGCGCACCGCCTTCGGCCAGGGTGCCTGGGGCGGCGACAATATCCTGATCGGCAAGGCCCTGGCCGAGAGCATGGGGCTGCGTATCGGTGATCCGATCACCCTGTATTCGCCCACCGGCGCGGACAGCGCCTTCGGCAATCTGGGCGGGCTGGAGAAGACCTATCGCGTGGGCGGGGTGTTCACCTCGGGCACAGCCGACTTCGACCGCGCCTTCCTGTTCATGCCGCTGGAGCAGGCCCAGCTCTTCTTCGGCAAGGAGGGCGGCATCGCCCTGATCGCCATCATCTCCTACGTCGCCATCGCGCTGGCCGTGATGGCGCTGATCACGGTGATGAGCATCATGGCCGGCTTCCGGGCGACGCTGCTGGACCGCATGCTGTCGTTCAACGGGCATATGTATGTGTCCGGCGACCTGCTGAATTCGCCGGAGCGGGACGCGGCAGTCGCTCGTCTGAAGGCCGTCCCGGGCGTCGCCTTCGTCACCCCGATGACCAATGACCAGAGCATCGTCCGCGCGGGCGGGGCCACGACGGGCGCCATCGTGCGCGGCGTCGCCCCCGGCGACCTGCCCTCCATGCAAT
>JAUYAG010000004.1 GCA_030693575.1 Brevundimonas sp.
CCAAGGGCTTCCTGATGGTCTCGTCCTCGCCCCTGACCCGCAGCTCGCACCACGCCGGCGACGACTTCGCCCGGCTGAGGGCGGCGCGTCTGGCGCAGACGGGACGCTGAGCCGCGCTTGGCCGTCCATCGCGTCACCAAAGTCCTGCCGTACGCGCCCGCCCAGCTGGCCGACCTGGTCGCCGACGTGCGGGCCTATCCCGAGTTCGTGCCCTGGGTCACCGCCATGCGGGTCTGGAACGAGCGGGAGGATGCTCCCGGGGTTTCGGTGCTGGATGCCGAGGCGGCCGTGGGCTTCTCCTTTCTCAGGGAGCGGTTCTCGACATGGTCCCGTCATGACCGCACCCTGAACACGGTCGAGGTCGGCCTGATCCGCGGACCCTTCCGGCACCTGAAGAACCGTTGGGAGTTCTTCCCCGACCCGGCGGGGACCCGGGTCGAGTTCATGATCGACTTCGCCTTCAAGTCGCGGCTGCTGGACGGCATGCTGCACGCCAATTTCGACCGCGCCGTCGGCAAGCTGATGAGCTGTTTCGAGGCCCGGGCGGCCAAGCTCTACGGCCCGAAAGCATGAGCTTCGACTTCGACGCGACGGTGGTGGGTGCCGGCGCGGTCGGTCTGGCCTGTGGCCGGGCGCTGGCGACGCGGGGCCTGTCGGTGCTGGTGCTGGAGAAGGAGCCCCACATCGGTCAGGGCGTGTCCTCGCGCAATTCCGAGGTCATCCATGGCGGCCTCTACTATCCGACCGGCTCGCTGAAGGCGCGGTTCTGCGTCGAGGGGCGGCGGGCGCTCTACGCCTTCCTCGACAGCCACAAGGTCGACCATCGCAAATGCGGCAAGCTGGTCGTGGCCACGGACGAGGCCGAGGTGGAGCGGATCGAGGCCATCTTCGCCCAGGCGACCGGCAACGGTGTCGAGGGGCTCGTACATCTGACCGGCGCCCAGGCGCGGGCGCTGGAGCCGGGCCTGAACGCCCACGCCGCCATCCTGTCGCCCGAGAGCGGCGTCTTCGACAGCCACGGCTATATGCTGGCCCTCGAGGGCGAGATCGGAGAGGCGGGCGGCTCGGTCGTCGTCTCCACCCCGTTCGAGCGCGCCGAGCCTCTGCCCGGCGGCGGCTTCACCATCACCGCGGGCGGGGAGGGCGGGGCGACCCTGACCACCCGTCTGCTGGTCACGGCTCCCGGTCTCGGTGCCCAGGCCGTGGCGGCCCGGATCGAGGGTTATCCCGCCGACCGCATCCCGGCCGGCCATTTCGGCAAGGGTGTCTATTTCCGCCTGACCGGCAGGGCGCCGTTCGAGCGGCTGATCTATCCGCCGCCCATCCCCGGCGCGCTCGGGACCCACTACCGCAAGGACCTCGGCGGACAGGCCGTATTCGGGCCCGACCTCCTCTATGTCGAAACCGAAGACTATTCGGTCGACGCCGCCAAGGCCGCCGAGTTCGAGGGCTATATTCGCCGCTTCTGGCCCGGCCTGCCGGATGGCGCCCTGACCCCCGACTACGCCGGCATCCGCCCCAAGCTGCACGGGCCGGGCGAGCCGCAGCCGGACTTCCAGCTGCACGGCCGCGACGTCCATGGCCTCGACGGTCTGGTCGCCCTGTTCGGCATCGAAAGCCCCGGCCTGACCAGCTCCCTTGCGATCGGCGAGGCGGTCAGCGAAATGCTGGCCTATGATTAGGCTCTACATTCGCGAAGCCACGGCGGACGACATTCCGAATCTGCACAAGCTGATCGAGATGGCCTACCGGGGAGAAGCGTCGCGGGCGGGGTGGACGACGGAAGCTGACCTGCTGGCCGGCCAACGCACCGACCCGGATGACCTGGCGACCATTCTTTCCGATCCGGCCCAGCGAATCCTCACGGCGTGGCGCGGGGACAATCTTGCGGGCTGCATACTCCTCGCAGATCGAGGCTCCGGATGCGGCTATTTCGGTATGCTGTCGGTCTTTCCGCCCATGCAGTCCCTCGGCGTGGGGCGGCAACTTGTGACAGCGGCCGAGGCCGTCGCCAAGGCGCGATTTGGTGCCGACCGCATGCGTATCTCGGTCTTTCCCCAGCGCGAGACCCTCATCGCCTGGTACGAACGGCTGGGTTACCGGCAGACCGGCGACACCCTGCCGTTCCCCTACGGCAACCCTCGCTTTGGTCTCCCGCTGCGTGACGACCTGTATTTCGTCGTCATGGAACGCGAACTGGCCTGAGCCTGTGGAAATCCGCACCCCCCGCCTGATCCTGCGCTCGGCCCGACCGGACGATCTGGAGGCCATGCACGCCGTCCTGTCGGACCCACGCGCCACCCTCTGGTGGTCGGAGCCGCCGCACGAGACGCTGGAGGAGAGCCGGACATGGCTGGACGCCATGATCGCCAATGGTCCCGGCCAACCCGACTTCGTCATCGAGCTTGACGGCCGGGTGATCGGCAAGGTCGGGTTCTGGAAGCTGCCCGACGTCGGCTACATCCTGCATCCCGACTGCTGGGGTCAGGGGCTCGCCGCCGAGGCCGTGGGGGCTGCGATCGACCATGTGTTCGAGACACGCGACTTCGACATCCTGACCGCTGACGTCGATCCGGAGAACGCCGCCTCGATTCGCCTGCTGGAGCGGCTGGGCTTTGTCCGGACCGGCTTTGGCGAGCGCACCTGGAACGTCGGCGGCGTCTGGAAGGACAGCGTCTTCTATGCGCTGTCGCGGGCGGATCGGGCCGCCGGTGTGGTCGGACAAGCTCCCGCTTGAACTCCGGGCCGGGTTGAGGCATAAGCCCGCCCTCGCAGGCGGCTCTTTCGGGCCGCCGCTGTTGTTTTCGCGCCTCCGCCGGCGCCACCCTTGAGAAGATTGAGACGGACATGGCCGTTCCGAAGCGCAAAGTATCGCCCTCGCGTCGCAACATGCGCCGCTCGCACGACTCGCTGGGCTCCAACCCGCACGTCGAGGACAAGGACACGGGCGAGCTGCGC
>JAUYAG010000005.1 GCA_030693575.1 Brevundimonas sp.
GACTATGTCTTCCCCATGTTCCGGGCCAACGCCCTGTATGAGGGCCAGTATCTGCTCGGCACCTCGATCGCGCGGCCGCTGATCGCCAAGCGCCAGATCGAGATCGCCCGCATGGTCGGCGCCGACGCCGTCTGTCACGGCGCGACCGGCAAGGGCAATGACCAGGTCCGGTTCGAGCTCGGCTACTACGCCCTGGAGCCCGACATCCGCGTCATCGCGCCCTGGCGGGAATGGGACTTCAAGTCGCGCGAACACCTGCTCGACTTCGCCGAGAAGCACCAGATCCCGATCGCCAAGGACAAGCGCGGCGAGGCCCCGTTCAGCGTCGACGCCAACCTTCTGCACTCGTCCAGCGAGGGCAAGGTGCTGGAAGACCCGGCCGTCGAGGCCCCCGAGTTCGTCCACCAGCGCACGCTTTCGCCGGAAGACGCGCCGGACAAGGCCACCGTCATCACCATCGGCTTCGAAAAGGGCGACGCCGTCTCGATCAATGGCGAGGTCCTGTCGCCGGCGACCCTGCTGACCGCCCTGAACCAGTACGGCCACGACAACGGCATCGGCCGGCTGGACCTGGTCGAGAACCGCTTCGTCGGCATGAAGTCGCGCGGCGTCTATGAGACCCCTGGCGGCACCATCCTGCTGGCGGCGCACCGTGGCATCGAGTCGATCACCCTGGACGGCGGGGCCATGCATCTGAAGGACGAGCTGGCGGTCAAATACGCCCATCTGATCTACAACGGCTTCTGGTTCTCGCCCGAGCGCGAGATGCTGCAGGCCGCCATCGATCACTCGCAGGCCAAGGTGTCCGGCACGGTCCGGGTCAAGCTCTACAAGGGCAACGCCACCGTCATCGGCCGCGAGAGCGAGAACAGCCTGTACGACCAGGAACTGGTGACCTTCGAGGACGGCGCCGTCGCCTATGACCAGAAGGACGCCGCCGGCTTCATCAAGCTGAACGCCCTGCGCCTGCGGGTGTTGGGCAAGCGGGACGCACGCGACAGGGGCTAGAACTGCCAGCCCCCTCGCCCTTTGGCCGGATCGGCGCCACCCTGTGGACAGGAGCATGGGCTCCGCCGACCCTCTTTCAGGACTCCGACATGTCTCTTCGTACCGCCCTCGCCGCCGCCGCCGTTCTGGCGCTCGCGACCCCCGCCTTCGCCCAGGACGCGCCTCCCGCGGATCCGGCCGCCGCCGCAGCGGCGCAGGCCGAAGCCGCCTTTGAGGCCAGGGCGGAAGCCTTCCAGCAGGCGATGGGCGCGATGCAGGGCGAGATGCGGACCGCCCTCACCGCCGCCGGCGCGGACCAGGCCAGGGCCAATGCCGACATGGACGCCATCGCCGCCCGCTATCAGCCGCAGGCCGACGCCTTCGCCACCGAATTGGACGCCTTCATGACCTCCCAGCTGTCGGTCATGCCGCCCGAGGCCCAGGCGCAGATGGCCCAGATGGGTCCGATGGTGCGCGCCCAGATCACCAGCGCGCCGGCGACGATCAAGGCCGGACTGCTCCAGCAGGCCGCCGCGGCCGCCGCCCCGGCAGCGCCCCAGTAAGTCATTGATCCGGTAAGGCGGCAGGCCAGCCCCGCCGCCTTACCGCGATTTCACTTGAGGCCGGACGGCGTTCGGCGGACCCTGGCGGCGACCTCATTCGGAGCGCCGCCATGATCAAGGCCCTGTCACTCGCCGCCGCCCTCGCCCTGCTGCCGTTGTCGGCCGCCGTCGCTGAAGAGTCGCGCGGACCGTCGGAAGACGCCATCGAAGCCGCCGCCGAAGCCTTCGAGGCCCGGATGGAAGCCTTCGGCGCACGCGCCGAGGCCATTTCCGAGGACGCCAGCCTGACCGAGGCGCAGCGCGAAACGCGGATCGCCGCCCTCTGGGCCGAATACCAGCCTGACCTCAACGCCTTCACCGCCGTGGTGACCGAACACGCCTCGAGCATCGCCGCCGAGGCCCTCGCCGGGATCGATGTCGAGGCGCTCGTCGCCGAAGCCCTGTCGGCGGTCGAGGAGTCGGGCGCCCTCGCCAGCGCGCAGGGCATCGCCGCCAACGGGGCCTGGGCGTCGAACGACCCCGAGCACATGGCCACCTATGGCCTGATGGCGGATTACGCGCTCGGCACGGCCATGGACTCGATCGAAGAGGTCCAGGGCGAGGTCGACGCCGCCGTCGAGGAGGCCAATGAAGCGGCCGCCGAAGCCGCCAAAGCGGGCCCCGACCACGACCGGGACGACTGAGCCCCGCCCAACCCGCCCTTCCGCGGCCTGAAGGCCTTGCAGGCTTGACCCGCGCCGTCGCCGGCCCGACAGGACGGCCATGGCCAGCCTGCCCGTCGATCCGCACCTGTATCTGACCTTTCTCGGCGTCATGATGGTCATGGCCATCACGCCGGGGCCGGCCAATCTGTTTTCGGTCGCCAATGGCGTGCAGCGCGGCAAGGCCGCCGCCATGGCCGGGGTGGTCGGAATGAATGCCGCGACCCTTGTCTGGTTCGGGGCCGCGGCCCTGGGGCTCGGCGCCCTGGTCACCGCCTTTCCACAGGTCTTCCGCCTGATCTCGACCGGCGGCGCCCTCTATGTGGCCTGGCTGGGGATCAGTGCCCTGCGCGGGGGGTTTCGCAACGCCTCGGATCCCGACACGCCGGATATCCGCATGGGCCGGAGCGCCCTGGTGGACGGCTTTATGGTCCAGATCGCCAACCCCAAGGCGATCCTGTTCTTCACCGCCGTCCTGCCGCCCTTCATGGACGTGACCCGCCCCGCCGCGCCACAGCTGGCCCTGTTCGCCCTCGCCACCATCGGCATGGACGCGCTGACCATGTCCGCCTACGGTCTGGGCGGCGCAGCCTTGGCCCGGCGCATGACCGAGCCGCGTTTCCGCAAGGGTTTCGCCCTGCTAACCGGCATCCTTCTGCTGGCCGCCGCCGTACTTATTGTTTCGCGTTTATAGGGACTTGCCGACAGCCGGAACTACGCCGTTCATGTCCCGTTCAGCCGACAGGGCGCGCACTGCCGCGCCAAGGAGAGTTCCCATGAGACTTCGTTTCCTCAAGCCCGTTCTGCTGGCGACGGCGGCGGCTCTGACCCTGTCCGCCTGCGTCACGGCCACGCCCTATGGCCCGGCCGGCGTCGACAGCCGCTACGGCTATTCCGACCAACGGGTGGACGCCGACCGTTATCGCGTCAGCTTCGCCGGCAACTCCGTCACCTCGCGCGAGCAGGTCGAGATGGCCCTGCTGCTGCGCGCTGCCGAGGTGACGGCCGAAAGCGGCTATGACTGGTTCTCCACCGTCAACCGCGCCACCGACCGCGACGTCCGCCTGCAAGGCATCCCCGATCCCTTCTACCGCGACCGCTACGGCCCGTTCTGGGGTCCGTCCTGGCGTTACCAGCGCCGCGGCCTGTGGAGCTCGTGGGGCGACCCCTTCGGCCGGGACTACGACGTGCGCGAGATCGACCGGTTCGAGGCCTCGGCTGAAATCATCATGGGCCGCGGGGCGAAGCCGGCCGGCGACGCCAACGCCTTCGACGCGCGCGAGGTGATCCAGAACCTCGGGCCGCGGGTGACGCGGGCGATGTGAGGTAGGGACTAGGGACTAGGGATTAGGGATGAGAGGTTGGCTGGTGGCGGTCGACCTCCGCCTCCTAATCCCTAATCCCTCCTACCCGATCCGCGGCGACTTCAGCCGCCGCTTGTTCACATGCGTCTCCGGCGCGACGCCCAGGTCCTCGGGCACCTCGCCCTTGAAATAGTAGCGCTGCCAGGCCTCCTTGGCCGCGTCGGGGTCACCCGAGGCGAGGCGTTTGTTGAAGTCGGTGCGGGCGCGGTTCCAGGCCTCGAACTGGCCATGCATGACCGGGTTGGATTCCAGGGTACGGATCACCGGCTGCATGGTCTCGACCTTGCGGTGCTCGATCGGGGTGATGAAGCAGAAGGGCTCGCCCTTCTCGAACTTGACCCGGCCGGGACGGGTGAAGAGCCAGTTCATGGTGAAGGGGAAGGGCAGCCAGTCGGTCTCGATCAGCCCGGTCAGCGGCTGGATGCCGTCCTTCATGTGATTGGGCGAGCCGCCCGCCAGCAGGCCCCAGCCGGGCGGCGTGCGGAACAGATACTGCGGATGCATGGTCAGGACCCCGCGCGAGAAATGCGAGGTCACCACATGGGTCAGATTGGCGTTGTGCCGCTCGGGCGTGATGACGATGTCGGCCTGGCTGGGGCCGCCGTTCCACTCGGCGGTGAAGGTCAGGGGGCACAGGATTTCCCAGCCCGTGGTGTTGGCCATGGTCAGCGGCAGGCAGCGATAGGGGTGGCGGCTGGCGAAGGCGTCCATCCAGTTGCGCGACTGCCGTCCCGGCACGAGGTCGGGCGGGGTCGCCGTCATCGGATAGCATTCCAGTTCCAAGGCGGGCCTCCGGGCGGTATCGAGGGACGTCTCCATCCCTAGCGGCGCCGCATGACCGAAGACAAGCCAACCGAACCCGCGTTTGATCGCGACCGCCTGCTGGACTGGATGGCGGCGAACGGCGTGGCCCAGACGACGCACGACCACCCCGCCGTCTTCCGCGTCGAGGAAGGGCTGGAGCTCAAGGCCGCCATGCCCGGTGCCCACACCAAGAACCTGTTCCTCAAGGACAAGAAGGGCCGGCTGTGGCTGATCTCGGCGCGGCAGGACACGGTGGTGGACCTGAAGCGGGCGCCGAAGACGATCGGCTCGGACCGGCTGTCTTTCGGCAATGAGGGGCTGCTGTACGAGACCTTGGGCGTGCGCGGCGGTTCGGTGACGGCGCTGGGACTGATCAATGATCGGGACCAACGCGTGACCTTCATCCTCGACAAGGCCCTGTGGGACGCGGACATCGTCAATTTCCACCCGCTGACCAATACGGCGACGACGGCGCTGGCGCAGACGGACTTCCGACAGTTCCTGTCGCTGATCGGGCGGAAGCCGATCGTGGTGGATTTCGGTCAGCTGACGGCCTGACGCTCGCGTAAGGTAACGGCCGAGAGCAGGCCGAGCTCACACCTCCAGCGGCTTCAGGTCGATGGTCGCCCGGGCCAGTCGCCGGTAGAGCCGGCGACGACGGGTCAAAGGCCACCAGTCGTAAAGAAATATCTGTATCGGCCGCCAGTTGGCGACCCAGCCGAGGATGATCAGGCCTTCATCGAAGAACCGGCCTACATAGCCTTCCCCGGCCCGGCTGTTGACCTCAGCCCCGAGGACGACGCACAGGGCGAGAACCGTCAGGCCGATGGCGAACGAGGCGCGCCCCACTCGAAACAGCTCCTTTAGCTGCCACCCGGCAGCCTCGGCCCGATAGACGAAATAGTTGCGCATCGCGTCGGCGATATGTCCGGCTTCCTCGCGTTCGGCCTGGTCCAGGGGCAGGTGGACAAGAATACGGATCGGCCATGCCCCGCCCTGTTCGCGCGCCCGGGCCACGACATACTCTTCGACCGCCGCGTCCAGATCCCGTTCGCGGAACGGCAGCGGATCCAGCGACAGGAACAACTGGCCGATCTCCCGGATCTTGAGTCCGATCGGGCGCCCACCCGGCGTGGCGGGCGCACCCTGAAACGCCTCGCCCTGGACTCGTTCGTCCTGCTTCGCCATGCGGTCCTTCCCCCCTGCCGGCCCACCCGATGGGCGCGCGACGTCAGAGCCTGAACCGGACATTAGGCATCGAACGGTTCGCTTCCAATCGTGGTCGTAAAGCGGATCTTCCAAATCCACCTCGCCCGCTCTGCGGCGCTGCCGCGATTTCCCGGACTTGATCCGACCACAGCGGTTCTATCCCGACGCTTCCGGTGCTAAACGCCCCGCGTCTCCCCGACCCCCACGCCAGATACGGACGCCGCCATGCCCGCCGCTCCCGACTTTCCCCCCGCGCCGAACCGCGTGGCGCCGAAGCGCGCCCTGATCTCCCTGTCCGACAAGACCGGGCTGGAGGACGCCGCCCGCACCCTGCACGGGCTCGGCGTCGAACTGGTCTCGACCGGCGGCACCCGCGCCGCCATCGCCGGCTTCGGCCTGCCGGTGAAGGACGTGGCCGATCTGACCGGCTTCCCCGAGATGATGGATGGCCGGGTCAAGACCCTGCACCCCGTGGTCCACGGCGGCCTGCTGGGCGTACGCGACGCGGCCGACCACGCCGAGGCCATGGCGACGCACGGCATCGGGCCGATCGATATCGTCTGGGTCGACCTGTATCCGTTCGAATCCGCCGTCGCCTCGGGCGCCGGCTTCGACGCCGTGGTCGAGAATATCGACATCGGCGGCCCGGCCATGATTCGCTCGGGCTCGAAGAACCACGGCTATGTCGCCGTCTGTGTCGATCAGGCCTCGGTGGCGGAACTGCTGGAGGCCCTCAAGGCCGACGGGACGACCGATCTCGCCCTGCGCAAGCGGCTGGCCGCCCGTGCCTTCGCCCGCACCGCCGCCTATGACGCCGCCGTCTCCGGCTGGTTCGCCGGCCAGGTGGGAGACGCCGCCCCGGCCCGCAAATCCATCGCCGGTTCGCTGGCCCAGACCCTGCGCTACGGCGAAAACCCGCACCAGACGGGTGCCTTCTACCGCACCGGGGATGCGCGCCCCGGCGTGGCTCACGCCCGCCAGCTGCAGGGCAAGGAGCTGGGCTACAACAACATCGCCGACGCCGATGCCGCCTATGAGCTGGTCGCCGAGTTCGAGGCCCCCGCCTGCGTCATCGTCAAACACGCCAACCCCTGCGGCGTGGCCGTCGGGACCGATCTGGCGACCGCCTACGCCCGGGCGCTGGAGTGCGACGCCGTCTCGGCCTTCGGCGGCGTCATCGCGGTCAACCGGACCCTGACCGGGGCCGACGCGAAGCTGATCACCGACATCTTCACCGAGGTGGTCATCGCCCCCGGTGCCGACGAGGAGGCCCAGGCCATCTTCGCGGCCAAGAAGAACCTGCGCCTGCTGCTGACCGACGGCCTGCCCGATCCGCTGGCGGCCGGTGAGGTCTTCCGCTCGGTGGCCGGCGGCTTCCTGGTCCAGTCGCGCGACCGCTCGCGCATCGCCGCCTCCGACCTGAAGATCGTCACCCGCCGCCAGCCGACGCCGCAGGAGATCGAGGACATGCTATTCGCCTTCACCGTGGCCAAGCACGTCAAGTCCAACGCCATCGTCTATGCCAAGGACGGCCAGACCGCCGGCATCGGCGCCGGCCAGATGAACCGCCGCGACAGCGCCCGCATCGCCGCCATCCGCGCCCGTGAAGCCGGCGAGGCCAAGGGCCTGGCCCATTCGCTGGCCCAGGGCTCCGCCTGCGCCTCCGAAGCCTTCTTCCCCTTCCCCGACGGCCTGCTGGAAGCGGTCGCGGCCGGTGCCACGGCGGTGATCCAGCCCGGCGGCTCGATCCGCGACGACGCGGTGATCGCAGCGGCGGACGAGGCGGGCGTGGCAATGGCGTTCACGGGCGTGCGGGTGTTCAGGCACTAGACCTGAGCCCTCTCCCCTTGCGGGAGAGGGAGGCCGCGCACGGCGGCGCAGCCGTCGTTCTTGCGCGGGCGGGTGAGGGGTCGCAGCGCTGGCTGCTCCTTCTGCCTGAGAGACCCCTCATCCGACCCGATTCGCGGGCCACCTTCTCCCGCAAGGGGAGAAGGGTTAGGTGAACGCCATGCAAACCCTCTCCCAACGCTGGTCCATGCTCGAGCCGGCCGTCACCGTCGTCGGCCCGGACGATGACCGCCCCCGCCCGGCGGTGATCCTGTTCCACGGCTGCGGCGGCCTGCGCGGCCATCTGCCGAAATATGCGGCGGCGGCGAAGGCGGCCGGATGGCGGGCCTTCATCGTCGATTCCTACGGGCCGCGCGGCTGGAGCCGTCAGTTCGCCATGGCCATGGTCTGCACGGGCATCCTGCTGCACGGGTCGCAGCGGGCGGGCGACGTTCTGGCCGCCCTGCTCGGCGTCTCGCAGCGGCCCGATGTGGATGCGTCGAAAATCGTCCTGGCCGGCTGGAGCCACGGCGGTTGGGGCATCATGGAGGCGATGAGCTCGGAACGCGCCGCTGGCATGCTGGGTGTCGCCGACCCCGGCGCGGTCTCGCTGGACGGCGTGATCGGGACCTGGCTGGCCTATCCCTATGTCGGCATCGGCGCCTTCAACCGGATGCGGCCCTGGCGGCACTGTCCCAAGACCGTCGCGGTGATCTCGCGCACCGACCACCTGACCACGGTGCGCAACGCCCAGCAGGTGCACGACATGGTCCGCAACTGCGGGGCCGACGTGGAGACCTGGATCGCCGACGGCACCCACAGTTTCGACGAGCCGATGACCGCCCCGCCGATGCGATACCATCCGGAGCTGGCGGCCGAGGCCGAGCGGCGGTTCGTGGCCCTGCTGAACGACGTCGCGGTCGCCCCGGCGGTCTGAGTTCGGAGCACCTTGTCATCCCCGACGGAGCGAAGCGGAGATCGGGGACGGGACATGCCACTCCCAGCATCCCTCCCGGACAGCCCGCAGGGCTGAGCCGGGAGACAGCCGGACGCAATGGCGCAGGCCAATGGAGCGACCCCTTCCGGTCGGCGCGAGATTCCACCGAGGAGGCTGGCCCCACCCGTCTCCCGGCTCAGCCCTGCGGGCTGTCCGGGAGCAAGAGAAAGACCGGCCTTGCTCGTCCCGGCTCTTCGCTTCGCTTCGGCCGGGATGACAAGATCGATCAGACCTGGCGCGCCTCGATCGTCACATCCGCCCGGATCGAGTTGGCGATGTAGCAGGCCTCGTGCGCCCGGTGATGCAGGGCGTCGATGGCGGCGGCGTCGGGGCGGTTATCGCCCGAGAAGACCACAGCCGGCCGCAGGGCGACGGTGGTGATCGAGGTCTTGCCCCGTTCGTCGCGGCCCAGAACCCCGACCGCCTCGTCCCGGTAGGAGTCGATCGTGAACCCACCCTTGGCTGCAAAGGCGAGGAAAAACAGCATGTGACAGCTGCCCAGGGCCGCTACCAGCGCCTCTTCGGGATCGACCGCGGCGGGATCGGACAGGGGTTCCGGCACGCTGGTCGGCGCCGAGGACCCGCGCACCACCGCCCCGCCGTCGAACCGCCAGTCGTGGGCGCGGGAATAGCGATTGCCGGTGAAATCCTGATCGCCGCGGCTCCATTCCACGGTGGCCAGATGTTCGCTCATGATCGTTCTCCAGAGGGCGATGACCGAACCGTGTAGCGCGGCACGGTGGTGAAACCCAGACCACGCCTTGCTCCCGCCCGCGACCCGCCTTATCCCCGGTCCATGGCCGCGCCCCTCATCTGTCCGTCCATCCTCGCCAGCGACTTCGCGATGCTGGGCGAAGAAATTCGCGCCCTCGACAACGCGGGCGCGGACTGGATCCACGTCGACGTCATGGACGGCCATTTCGTGCCGAACATCACCATCGGCCCCGATGTGGTGAAGGCCCTGCGGCCCCACACCGCCCTGCCCTTCGACGTCCATCTGATGGTCGCGCCGGTCGATCCCTGGCTGGAGGCCTATCGCGAGGCCGGTGCCGACATCCTGACCGTCCACCCCGAAAGCGGGCCGCACCTGCACCGCACCCTCGGCCGGATCCGCCAGCTCGGCGCGAAAGCGGGCGTGGTGCTGAACCCCGGCACGCCCCTGACCGTGCTGGAGGAGGTCATCGACCTGGTCGACCTGGTCCTGCTGATGTCGGTCAATCCGGGCTTCGGCGGCCAGTCCTTCATCGGGACCACGCTGCGCAAGATCGAGCGGACCCGCGCCCTGCTCGACGCCGCGGGATCGAAGGCGCACCTGCAGGTCGATGGCGGGGTCACCGCCGCCAACGCCGGGGCCTGTGTGGCTGCCGGCGCGGACGCCCTCGTCGCGGGCACCGCCGTGTTCCGGGGCGGCCCATCCGCCTATGCCGCCAATATCCAGGCCCTGAAAACCGCGTGAACCCGCTCGCCGCCTTTTCCCGCACCGAGGCCGACGCCCCGCCGCCGGGCGAGATTCCGGGCCTGCGCGGCGCCCCGATGCGCACGCCCGTCCGCAGCGCCGGCGCCGCGACGGGTCCCGGCCTGTGGCCGATGGTCATCGGCCAGATGCTGGTCCGCCAGCTCTGGATCGAGCTCTACGGCCTTCCGGGCTACAGCCTGACGCTGAAGGGGCCGCCCGTACAGGCCTTCGCGGCGACGCCCCGCGACTTCCGGCCGGTTGACCCGGCCCCCGGCAAGGCCGCCGTGGATGGCCGCTTCATCCTCGCCGGCTCCAGCCTCGAGGCCGCGGCGCCCGAGGACCCGTGGAACCGCCCCAGCCCGAACCGCGCCTTCGCCACAGAACTCCACGCCTTCGCCTGGCTGCCCTCGCTGATGCTGCAGGGCGAGCGCGGGGCCCGTGAGGCCGTGCGCCTGACCCTGGCCTGGGGCTCCGCCTTCGCGCGCTGGTCGCCCTTCGCCTGGGGGCCGGAGGTTCTGGCGCGGCGGACCCTCAATCTCGCCTGCGCCGCCCGGCGGATGGGGCAGGTGGCGACCGAAGCCGAACGGCTGCGGCTCGCTGACATCCTCGGCCGTCAGGGACGGCAGTTGTTGCGTCCGCCCGGCGGTCTGGCCGGAAGCGCCGAACGGCTGACGGCCGCGGCCGTGGCCGGCTGTGTGCTCGCCGGCCCGCCCGGAGTCTCGCTGCGCCGCGCCGCCCTGCGCCGGCTATCCGGGGCGCTGGACCGTACGGTCGGCACCGACGGCGGCCATGCCTCACGCAGCCCCGAGGCGGGGCTGGAGCTGCTGCTCGACCTGCTGACCCTCGACGACGCCCTATCGCAGTTGTCGGAAGCCGGCCCGGACGCGGTTCGCGCGACCATCCAGCGGCTGACCGTGGCGCTGCGATTGCTGACCCTGCCTGACGGCCGCCTGATCACCATGCAGGGCGGAGGTCCCTCGACCCAGGCCCGGATCGCCGCCGCCCGCGCCCATGACGAAACACCCGCCGCCGACCTGCACAGCCGGATCGTGGGCGGCGTCGCCCGCATCCGCAGCCCCCTGCTGACCATAGCGGCGGATGTCGCGGGACCGGCGCGGGGCATCTGGTCCGGCGCGGCCTGCGCCCAGCCGATGGCGCTGGAGATCGTCTGCGGCAAGGACCGCCTGGTCACCGGCTGCGGCTGGACGCCCCGCGCGGGCGACCGTCAGGGCCTGCGCCTGCCGCCCGGCCACTCGACCCTGACCCTTGGCGAAGGCTCGACCGGAGAACCCCTGGGCGGCTGGAAGGCCGAGCTCATGGGGCACCGCCTTATGGGTCGGCCGCTGCATGTCGATGTGCAGCAGCGCGACGGCGAGGGCGCTGTCTGGCTGGAGGTCGAACACGACGGCTGGGTCCATGACTACGGCCTGCTGCACCAGCGCCGCCTGTATCTGGACCAGCGGCTGGACGAGCTGCGCGCCGAGGAGCGGCTGCACCCCGCCCCGGGCCAGAAGGACGTGGTGCGCGCCATCGCCGCCCCCTATGCCGTGCGCTTCCAGCTGGAGCCCGGAGTCCAGGCGTCGCTGGCGCGGGATCGTCGCTCGATCCTGCTGCGCGGCCATTCGGGCCGGGGCTGGTGGTTCCGCACCGACGGCCCCGACGTCGCCATCGAACCCTCGGTCCATATCGACGAGGGCCTGACCCGGCGGTCGCTGCAGATCGTGGTGCGCGGCTCGGCCCGGACCGACTCCGAGACCAAGATTCGCTGGAAGCTGAGTCCCGCGGGTGCCGGCACCGACCCCACTTGAGTCCGGGTCTGCCCGCGACCATCTGAAGCCTGCCGCGTTCCGCCTTTTCCGATACAGGATCGATTGATGAGCTTCGCCGACCCGACCGCACTCCCCGACGACCTGATCAAGGACGGCTCCGACGCCGGCTTCATGACCGATGTCATCGAGGCCTCGAAGTCGCAGCCGGTGCTGGTCGATTTCTGGGCGACCTGGTGCGGGCCGTGCCGGACCCTGACGCCGATGATCGAAAAGGCCGTCCGCGCCGCCGGCGGGGCGGTGAAGCTGGTCAAGATCGATGTCGACAAGAACCCGGCCTATGCGGGCCAGCTGAGGGTCCAGTCGATCCCGACCGTCTATGCCTTCGTCAACGGCCAGCCGGTCGACGGCTTCCAGGGCGCGGTTCCGGACAGCCAGCTCAAGGCCTTCATCGACAAGCTGACGGGCGGCACCAGCGCCAACTCCGATATCGAACAGCTGATGTCGCTGGGCGAGGAGTCCCTGACGCTCAACGACCTCGGCGGCGCGGCCCAGGCCTTCGCCCAGGTGCTGACGCTGGAGCCGGCTCACGAGCAGGCGATCGCGGGCATGGCGCGGGTCTATCTGGCCGACGGTGACGTGGATCAGGCGCGCCAGACCATCGCCATGGCCGCGCAGGATTCCAGGGACGCGACGGTCCAGTCCGTCCGCGCGCAGCTGTCGCTGCTGTCCGCCGCCCCGGCGGGCGCGGACGACGAGCTGAAGGCGAAGGTTGCCGCCAATCCGGCCGACCATCAGGCCCGCTACGACCTGTCGCTGGCCCAGGCCGCATCGGGCGATCTGAAAGGGGCCGTCGACAGCCTCCTGACCATCGTCGCCGCCGACCGCGAATGGAACGAGCAGGCCGCCCGCAAACAGTTGCTGGTGGTCTTCGAGGCCGCCGGCGCCGGGTCGGACGTGGCGCGGGACGGCCGTCGCCGCCTGTCCTCCATTCTGTTCGCATAGGAGACGGGCGTGGCGCAGGGATATGTGAGGGCCGCCGACCTGCCGCAGGTGATCCCGGTCTTTCCCCTGCCCGGCGCCATCCTGCTGCCGCGGGGCCAGCTGCCGCTCAACATCTTCGAGCCGCGCTATCTGAACATGATCGACGACGCCATGGCCGGGGACCGGATCATCGGCATGCTCCAGCCGCAGGGCGGGCCGCAGCGCCTGCCGGGCCTGTCGCCGATCGGCTGCGCTGGACGGATCACCAGTTTCGCCGAGACCTCGGATGGCCGCTATCTGATCACCCTGACCGGCTGCGCCCGGTTCCGGCTGGGCAGCGAGATCCCGACCCAGACCCCCTATCGCCAGATCCGCGCCGATTTCGTTCCGTTCGAAGCGGACCTGAGCCCGCCGCCGGTCGATGACGTCGGTCTCGACCGCGACGGCCTTCTCGACGCCCTGCGCGCCTATCTGGAAGCCCGCGGCCTCGACATCGACTGGGACACGGCCGAGACCGCCCCGCCCGAGGCCCTGATCAACAGCCTGTCGATGGCCCTGCCCTTCGACCCGCCCGAGAAACAGGCCCTGCTGGAGGCCGTCAGCCTGACCGACCGCTCCGGCGTCCTGACCGCCCTGCTGACGATCGACGCAGCGGCGGACGGAGACGGCGAAGCGCCGTCCATGCAATAGGTGCGATCATGAGCGACGCCTTCCACACCCCCCCGTCCGTCGATCCGCGCCTGCTGGAGGTGCTGGTCTGCCCCGTCACGCGCGGCAAGCTGACCTATGACCGCGAGCGGCAGGAGCTGGTCTCGAAGGGCGCGAAACTGGCCTTCCCGATCCGCGACGGCGTGCCGATCATGCTGCCGGAAGAGGCGCGGGCGCTTGACTAGGTGATTGGTGGTTGGTGATTGGTGGGTGCTCGATCAGAGACCGGATCGGGTTGGCTCCAGACTGCACGCGCCAACCAATCACCAACCACCAATCACTCCTTCAGACCGCCTCACCCCTGAGCAACCGCGGCAGATCGCCCGTGGCGCCGCCCGCCTCGTGCATGAAGGCACGGCGCAGGGGGGCGATGCGATTCACCGCGGCGATGCCGAGGCCGCGCGCCAGCCGCACGGGCGGCAGGTCGTTCGAGAACAGCCGGACGAAGGCGTCGAAGCCTGCGGCCAGGGCGGCGTTGTCGAACCGACGCCAGCGGGCGTAGCGGTCCAGCACGGTCTCCGCGCCGATGTCCTCGCCCAGTCGCAAGGCCTCGACCAGCACCTCGGCGAGGGCGGCGGCGTCCTTCAGACCCATGTTGAGGCCCTGGCCGGCGACCGGGTGCACCGCATGGGCCGCGTCGCCGATCAGGGCGGTCCGCGGGGCAGTCAGCTGTTGAGCCAGTTGCAGGGACAAGGGATAGACGAAGCGCGGTCCCACCACCGTGACACCCTCGAGGAAGTCGCCGAACCGCCGCATCAGGTGCGATTGGAAGGCCTCGTGGGAAGCGGCCCGCAGCGCCTCGCCGCGCCGGGTCGATTCCGTCCACACCAGGCTGGCGCGGCGTTCTGTTAACGGCAGGATGGCGAAAGGCCCTGAGGGCAGGAAATATTCATGGGCGACATTGCCGTGGTCCCGGCCGAGGGACACGGTCGCCACGACCCCGCTCTGCCCGTATCCCCAGCCGACGGTCTCGATTCCCGCGGCCTTGCGGACCGTCGACCCCCGGCCCTCGGCGCCGACCGTCAGCGGGGCCTCGATGACCGAGCCGTCTGCGAGCGTGACCCGCGACATCGCCGGGCGGGCCTCGACCCCGGTCACCGACGCCGGTGCCCGCACCTCGATGCCCGCCGCCGTCACCGCTTCGGAGAGGGCGACGCGGATGCGACGGTTCTCGACCATGTATCCCAGCGGCTCGCCGTCGGTCCGGTCGCCGATCTCGTCGGCGTCGAAACGCAGGAAGGTGGAGGACTGCGGCCGCGACGCCGCGCCGGGCCGCCGCCCGTCGGTGACCAGAATCCGGTCCATCCGGCAGGCGTGGGGCCGCAGGGCCGCGCCGACGCCCAGCGCGTCCAGCATGCGGAAGGTCGAGAAGGCGATGGCGGTCGAGCGCCCGTCGAAGCTCGGTGCCAATTGGGCGTCGAACGGCTGGGGATCGACCAGAACAACCTTCAGGCCGCCCTGTGCCGCCGCGAGTGCAAACGTCGCCCCGGCGAGGCCGGCGCCGGCGATGATGACGTCATAGCGGTCAGTCTGGCTCATGGGGTGGTTGTCGCGCCGGAGGAGCGGAACGTCCAGTGCGGCAAATGTGGGCGGTCGGCGGCTGGTAAACAGCCCCTTAACCCTCCTCGCGCGACAACAGCGGACTGTCCCGTCCGTCCGGAGTTCGTCGCCGCATGTCCGCCGCCCTCGCCATCGGCCAGCGCGCCTGGGTCAGCGCCCGCCTTCTGTGGGGCGCGCCGATCACGGTGAAATTCCGCGGCGTGCTCCAGGCCCTGCTCGCCGCCCTGCTGCTGGTGGCGCTGATCTCGTGGAATCCGGCCGATCCCAGCCTCAATGCGGCCTCGGGCGCGGAGCCGACCAACTGGCTGGGCCTGAACGGCGCCCTGTTCGCCGACCTGTTCATGCAGTCGCTGGGTCTGGCCGCCTGGCCAACCGCCCTGCTCCTGATCGCCTTCGGCCTGGCCGCCGCCATCGGCGACGCCATCCAGCAGCGATTGAAGCCGACGCCGCTCAAGGCGCTGTCCGCCACCGGCGGAGTCCTGGCCCTCTCGGCGGCCCTGTCGGCCCTCGCGGCGCCCGCCGCCTGGCCCCTGGCGGCCGGCCTCGGCGGACTGTGGGGCGACGCCATCGTCGGCCTGATCCGCCTGATCTGCAGCGGCCTGCGCCTGCCGGGCGCGCCCGTCATTGCCGGCCTTCTGTTCCTGCCCCTCGCCCTGTGGGGCATCGGCTACGCCGTCGGCCTGAGGTTCGCCGACCTCGCGGATGGTCTCGCCTGGGTCCGCGGCATCCGTAGTCCCGCGCCACCGGCCCCGAAAGCCCGCCGGCCCGCCGCCGCCAAGGCCCCGCCGCGGCCCCGCCCCGCACTGGAACTGGACGACGGCCCCGTCGTGCTCGACCCGTCGCCGCCGTGGGAGGCCCCGGACCCCGTGCGCGGCGCGCCCGAGCCCAAGGTCGCGGCCGCCAAGGCGCCGAAGCCGCGCCGCGAGGCCGACGACAGCCAGGCGGCCTTCGACTTCGTCCGGCCCTCGACCGGTTTCGACCTGCCCCCGCTGTCGATGCTGACCAAACCGGCCAAGCGCGTCGCCTCGGTCGATGAGGAGGCCCTGAAGCAGAACGCCAAGATGCTGGAGGGCGTGCTGCAGGAATTCGGCGTACGCGGCGTCATCGACCAGATCCGGCCCGGCCCCGTCGTGACCCTGTACGAACTGGTGCCGGCCCCCGGCGTGAAGCACGGCCGTGTCGTGGCCCTCAGCGACGACATCGCCCGCTCGATGAGCGCCCGCGCCTGCCGTATCTCGGTCGTACCGGGGCGCAACGCCATCGGCATCGAACTGCCCAATGCCAAGCGCGAGACCGTCTATCTGCGCGACCTGCTGGCCTCGACCGAATACGACAAGCCCGCCCACCTTCTGCCGCTGGCGCTGGGCGAGACCATCGGCGGCGAGCCCTATGTCGCCGATCTGGCGCGCATGCCCCACCTGCTGATCGCCGGCACCACCGGCTCGGGCAAGTCGGTGGGCGTCAACGCCATGATCCTGTCGATCCTCTACCGGCACAGCCCGGCCGAGTGCCGCTTCATCATGATCGATCCCAAGATGCTGGAGCTCAGCGTCTATGACGGCATCCCGCACCTGCTGGCCCCGGTCGTCACCGATCCGAAGAAGGCCGTGGTCGCGCTGAAATGGACCGTGCGCGAGATGGAGGACCGCTATCGGCGGATGTCCAAGCTCGGCGTGCGCAACATCGCCTCCTACAACGAGCGCGCCCGCGAGGCCGTGGCCAAGGGCGAGCATTTCGAACGCACCGTCCAGACCGGCTTCGATGAACAGGGCCGCCCGGTCTATGAATCCGAGAAGATCCGTCCCGAACCCCTGCCCTTCCTCGTCGTCGTCATGGACGAGATGGCCGACCTGATGCTGGTCGCCGGCAAGGATGTGGAGGGCGCCGTCCAGCGTCTGGCCCAGATGGCCCGCGCCGCCGGCATCCACCTGATCATGGCCACCCAGCGGCCGTCGGTCGACGTCATCACCGGCACGATCAAGGCCAATTTCCCGACCCGGATCAGCTTCCAGGTCACCTCCAAGATCGACAGCCGCACCATCCTCGGCGAACAGGGCGGCGAGCAGCTGCTGGGCCAGGGCGACATGCTCTACATGGCCGGCGGCGGCCGCATCACCCGTCTGCACGGCCCGTTCGTGACCGATCAGGAGGTCGATGAGGTCTGCAAACACCTGCGCAGCCAGGGCGAGCCCGACTATCTGGACCTGATCACCGACGATCCCGACGGCGATGGCGACGCGGCCGGTTTCGATGATGAAGGCGGCGGCTCGGGCGACGACCTGTATGACCGCGCCGTGGCCGTGGTCACCCGCGACCGCAAGGCCTCGACCAGCTACATCCAGCGCCGCCTGCAGATCGGCTACAACCGCGCCGCCTCCCTG
>JAUYAG010000006.1 GCA_030693575.1 Brevundimonas sp.
TCAAGGCCGAGCTGAAGGAGACGCTCGACTGGATGGTCGAGAACGGCAAACTGCTGGAGGCCCAGCGGCTCGAGCAACGCGTCCGCTTTGATCTGGAGATGATGGAGGCCACCGGCTCCTGCGCCGGCATCGAGAACTACAGCCGCTGGCTGACCGGCCGCGCCCCGGGCGAGCCGCCGCCCACCTTCTTCGAATACATCCCCGACAACGCCCTGCTGTTCGTCGACGAGAGCCACGTCACCGTCGGCCAGATCAGCGGCATGTACCGCGGCGACTACCGCCGCAAATCCACCCTGGCGGAGTACGGCTTCCGCCTGCCCAGCTGTATCGACAACCGCCCGCTCAAGTTCGACGAATGGGACGCCATGCGCCCCCAGACCCTGTTCGTCACCGCCACCCCCGGCCCGTGGGAGATGGAGCGCACCGGCGGCGTCTTCACCGAACAGGTCATCCGCCCCACCGGCCTGATCGACCCCCCGGTCGAGATCCGCCCGGTCAGCGGCCAGACCCGTAACCAGGTCGACGACGTCATCGATGAGGTGAAGGCGGTCGCCCGCGCCGGCTACCGCTCCCTGGTCACCGTCCTGACCAAGAAGATGGCCGAGGACCTGACCGAATACATGCACGAACAGGGCGTCCGCGTCCGCTACATGCACTCCGACGTCGACACCATGGAGCGGATCGAGATCCTGCGCGACCTGCGCGTCGGCTCCTTCGACGTCCTGATCGGCATCAACCTGCTGCGCGAGGGCCTCGACATCCCCGAGTGCGGCCTGGTCGCCATCCTCGACGCCGACAAGGAGGGCTTCCTGCGCTCCGAGACCTCCCTGATCCAGACCATCGGCCGCGCCGCCCGCAACGTCGACGGCCGCGTCATCCTCTACGCCGACCGCATGACCGGCTCGATGGAACGCGCCATCGCCGAGACCAACCGCCGCCGCGAAAAGCAGGAGGCCTACAACGCCGAACACGGCATCACCCCGGAGTCGGTCAAGCGCGACATCCGCGAGATCATGGCCAGCCCTTACGAGAGCCGCGCCCTCGACAAACTGACCGCCCCGGGCATGAAGGAGGAGGCCAAACCCTTCACCGGCTCCAACTTCCAGGCCGCCCTCAAGGACATCGAAGGCCGCATGCGCAACGCCGCCGCCAACCTCGAATTCGAGGAGGCCGCCCGCCTGCGCGACGAGATCAAGCGGATGAAGCTGATGGACCTGGAGTTCGCCAACGAGGTGCTGACCGCCGAGGGCGAGACGGTCGACAAGGCGGCGCCGAAGCGCTGGCGGGCCGATGCGGCGGCGGAGAAGGCGGAGGCGTTCCGGAAGGGGCGGTAGGGGGGGGGGGGGGGGCGTAGCAGCCGAAATCAGGTCGGACGGATCACACTTACAAATATGGGGTTCGTGAAGGACGTGGTGAGGGCTATGCGACGGCCTCCGCTGCGATTGTTCGCAGCCGCTGAACCAAAAGATGGACTTGAGTCGAAGGGTTGTGGCTGCCGTCAATCGCACATTGATCCGACCTTCGAGTTGCGTTCCGAATTGCGTCTGAAGTTCGAGATTTCAAAGATGCGTACAGTGATAAACTGGATTTTCTGTAGTCGCCAAGTTCCGGGCAATGCTCTCGGATGAGCGGTGCGAGTTCCTTTATGCAACAATCACAAACGCTATCCCCCTTCTTCGGGGCGAATGGTCGATCATAGGCGCCAAAGTGAAGAATATACCAATACTCAAAGCAAGGCGTCGATATAACTAGTGAAAATTCTTTTGTTCCTCGCTTTGGAGGATTCGGAACTGCGTTCTTTGCGTCCTGAAGATTTGCGTGGCTATCAGTGTCGATTACGCAGAATACGTAATCGTACGGGTATTTAATACGATTTGCGTCCAGAGCGTGTTTGACCACGGACTTCGGATCCGAACCGCATTCCTTGCCGAATATTCTAACATCGGCTCCGGTCAATCCGAGATCGTGAACCAGCGATGCAAGGTAGTTTGGTTCCGTTTTCTCGCCCTCGCACACAATCAGTACAGTTTCTCGTGCCGTCCGTTGCGGTTGCGGCCGAGCGAAGTTTCTTCTCATGCGGTTAGGGACTGGCTGACGCGCCATCAGTGTGAGCCATTTTTCGTCGAAACAGGCTCGATTCTAACCGTTCGCGGACCGGTAACAGGTACGCCGCCATATCGACCCCGGAGATATCCTGCGTGATAAGATTCGTTTGATCTGACCTCATAGTCCGACAGAGGCCGCAAGGTAGTGCCTCTACGAGGGTTTCGTTCAACCAGCCAAATCTGATCTCGATGAAGCACCTCAGCATCCATGGTCAAAGAGTCGTGTGTGGTAAAGAGCAACTGACCGCCTTTGCCTTCGCCCGCAGCACTCGTGAAGTAGCTTTCCAGAAGGTAACGCAACGCAAAACTGTGCAGGCTGCTATCGAGCTCATCGACAACGATAGTTAGTCCGTTCTCCAGAACGTCAATCCACGGTCCCGCAAACGAAATTAGAGCCTGAGTCCCATCCGATTCTTCCTCATAGGGAAGCCCGACGCGCTCGCCATCATCGCCTTCATGATAGCAAACAATTCGTCGCCTCTTCTGGCCCTTTAGCTCTTTCTCCATGTAAGACCTAAGCTCTGAAGGCAAATGAGAAAGGTCGTCAGGACCGATAACGTCCTGCTCGTAGGAATCGATTGCCAATACGTCGATGCCGACGTCTCTCAGAAACCTCATGATGTTCTCTTCTTGCTCTCCTTGTACCATTTCGGCAGTGAAAGCGGGATTGATCCGATGATTGGTAGGAACGATCCGCAAGCTTTCTTTAAGCCAGTTGTAGGCGGGCAAGAGGGGTGAGGCGTTCAACTGAACTGCCGTACTGAAAACCAACGCATCGGATCTCGTGGACGTTTTCCAAGTGGTTCGAGGCCCTGGGAGCGTCTTGGAAATCTTGATTTCGTAGGAATCGGTTTCAGAATCGTAGTTTCTGTCGATTAGCTGGCGAGTCGGCTGGCCCTTTGGCGTAAGGAATAGCCACTCGCTGAATACCCGTTTGGAATCTACAATAAATCCTAGTTGATAGATGTCATCATCAACTAGAAACACGATCTCGAATTCGCTCGGTTGATCGAGGCATTCCTTAGAAAATTTGTACGGTGCGACATCAATCTCTGAGCCGGAAGCGCGATCCGTCGCCGACCCAATGGCGAAGTCTCGGATGAACGATAACGCGGCAATCGTAGTCGACTTACCGGAGCCGTTTCCGCCGAAGATCGCGCCTGCTCTAAGGACGTAAGGGGCTTTTGAATTTCCCGTGGCCTTGCTGTGGTGTGCGCGGACTTTCCGGGACGATCCCGCGACCAGAGATAGGTGGATCTCCGATTTTATCGATTTGAAATTGGACGCCGAGAATTCGATGAGCATGCCGCACCCCTTTGTGAGCTCTTTCTGCACGACAGGCGTAAAAACTCAATACAAAACGTTCTTTGCGGGCTCGACAGAATGGTATTTTACGGCCGGTCTGCGTTCTTGCGTAAGCCTACGGTCTTGATCCGTCAAAATCGGACGTAACGCATACAAGCCAGATCGGGCGGCTCACGCGGCAAGGGCTGACCCCTGAACGACCTCCCGCTACGGTGGCTGCATGGGGCGGAACGACAATCCCGGGCGCCAGCTCGGCTTCGCCAAACCGGCGTCGTCTTAGAGGGGCCGACCAATGGTCCCTTCTCCCCTTGAGGGAGAAGGTGGGCGGCGGAGCCGCTCGGATGAGGGGTGAGACACCCATCCGTCCGGCATGCCGCTGATCACCGGGCGTACGGCCCTCGGAAGCAGCCCCCTCATCCGGCCCTCCGGGCCACCTTCTCCCTCGGAGGGGAGAAGGAAGGAAAGAGACGACCCAGCCCGCTTCACCGCTCACAATCCGCCGATTGTCAGCACAATCCCGCCCCCACCGTTCCCTCCCGACCCCAATCCTTTCAACCCCTTGCGCCCCGCGCCCTGCCTTTTCGCCCCTTTCAGCCCGCCATAGGAACCGCCCGCCGCAGACTCCGCCGCCTCAACACGGAGCGGAGACGATGAAGAAGCCAACCAGAAAACCCGACGCCCTCGACCGCGCGATCCGGCGCATGGAGGCCGTCGAACGGCTCGCCCTCAGGGCGCGGGCGGTGGCGGACATGCCCACCGGGACCGCGGCGCTCGATGCGGCCCAGGACGCGGCCATGGCGGAGATCGACCGGGCGGTGGCGGCGCTGAAGCGCGATCAGGCGAGAGAGCGTCGATGAAGGCCCTGCCGAAGACCCGCTATGTCACCGTGGCGGCGGAGACCTGGGGCCTGATCCGGGGGGCCTATCTGTCGGGCCTGTCGGCGCCGACGGTGGCGGCGCGGTTCGGGGTGTCGGTGACGGCCCTGCGCAAACATGCGGCGAAGGAGGGCTGGACCAAACGCGCCTTCGCCGCGCGGCAGGCGCTGGAGCGGTCGGCGCCGCCCGCGGGCCCCGCGCCCGCC
>JAUYAG010000019.1 GCA_030693575.1 Brevundimonas sp.
CCAAGCTGTCGGGCATCGAGGTCTGCCGCCGCATCCGCGGCCGCTCCGAGACCCGCAACCTGCCGATCATCATGCTCACCGCGCGCGGGGAAGAGTCCGACCGCATCCGCGGCCTCGACACCGGCGCCGACGACTATCTGACCAAGCCCTTCTCGATGACCGAGCTGACGGCCCGCATCCGCGCCGTCCTGCGCCGCATCCGTCCGGGTCTGGCTGACGACCGCATCAACCACGGCGACATCGTCATCGACCGCGTCGCCCATCGCGTCCGCCGCGCCGGCAACGAGATCCACCTCGGCCCGACCGAGTTCCGCCTGCTCGACCACCTGATGCAGCACCCCGGCCGCGTCTTCAGCCGCGAACAGCTGCTCGACGCCGTCTGGGGTTCGGACGTCTACGTCGAGGCCCGCACCGTCGACGTCCACGTCGGCCGCCTGCGCAAGGCGCTGAACGTCGAGGGCACGGTCAATCCGATCCGGACGGTCCGATCGGCGGGTTATTCGCTCGATCTGGGCGGCTGACGCTCCATCACAGTCAGCACCCCGGCGAAGGCTGCGGCCCGACGGAAGCGCGACAGCTGCGAGCCATCATCACCGGGTAGAACGGCCGCGATCCCGATCGCCTGCGCTTGGGGCAGAGACGCGCTCGCTTCCACAAGTCACAACATGGCTGCTCAGGCCGCGTCGATTGCCATCACCCATCTCGGGCTTCGTTGGCTGGCCTTGGGTGACCGGTGCAGGACAGGCGCACCCGTAAGGGCCATGACCGAGCCCTTCACAGCGACCACGGCACCCGTTGCCGCGCTTTGAATGGCCCCCGCAAGGGGATCGACAGTCCACTCGGTGCCGGCCCCGCGATAGGTGGTCAGAAACCGCAGGGAATTGGCATCCTGATGAAAGCGCGGGCAGGTGCGCTCAACCGCGGTCTCCAGTCGGACCCTCCAGGCCGAACCGGTGGCACGGGCAAACAAGCTGCCGACGATGCCGATGTCCTCGTTCAGCCAGTCCGGCAGACAGCCCATCTCGTCGGACGTCGGGCGAGCCGACTCCGGAAAACAGTCCATCAGGCAGGGATTGGTTCGCTCCCAGACGACCAGCCGGATGGCCGGATCCGACAGCCGGTCCAGGATGGACGGATGGGTTCCAATGGCGACTGCGGACGGGGTCAAGGAGGGTGTAGCCTGGACTTGTGATGTTATAGCATAACATCTAAGTCGAAGATCGATCCCCTGTCGAGGCCCACCATGACCAAACTGCCCGTCACCGTGCTGTCCGGCTTTCTCGGAGCCGGGAAGACCACCCTGCTGAACCACATCCTGTCCAATCGCGAGGGCAAGCGGGTCGCGGTCATCGTCAACGACATGAGCGAGGTCAACATCGATGCCGCACTGGTCCGGGACGGCGGTGGCACCGACCTTTCGCGGACTGACGAAAAGCTGATCGAGATGTCCAACGGCTGCATCTGCTGCACCCTGCGTGAAGACCTGCTGATCGAGGTCGGCAAGCTGGCTCGCGAGGGGCGGTTCGATTATCTGTTGATTGAGTCGACCGGCATTTCAGAGCCCATGCCGGTCGCCGCGACCTTCGACTTCCGCGACGAGGACGGGTTCAGCCTGGCCGATCTGGCGACTGTGGACACGATGGTCACGGTCGTCGATGCGTTCAACTTCTTTACCGACTACCCGTCCACGGACCTGCTGAAGACGCGGGGCGAACACCTTGGTGCGGATGATGAACGCACGGTCGCCGACCTGCTGGTCGACCAGATCGAGTTCGCCGACGTCATCGTTCTGAACAAGATCGACCTGTTGTCAAAGGAAAGCCTGACCACGCTTTCGGCCATGATCGGTCAGTTGAACCCACGCGCCAGAGTGGTCCATGCCGTGCGCGGAGCCGTTTCACTGGATCAGGTCATGGGCACAGGTCTGTTCGACATGGACCTGGCTGAGACCTCTGCCGGCTGGCAGAAGGCGCTGCGCGGCGAGGTCACGCCCGAGACCGAGGAATACGGCGTCTCGACCTGGGTCTACAAGGCGCGGAAGCCCTTCCACCCGCAACGTCTGTTCGACGTGATGCGCCAGGAGTGGCCCGGCGTGTGGCGTTCCAAGGGCTTCTTCTGGCTGGCGACGCGCATGGCCTATGTCGGCGGCTGGAGCCAGGCCGGGGCGGTCACCGAACATCAGTGGGGCGGCCTTTGGTGGGCCTCGGCACCCAAGGACCGCTGGCCCGACGACAATCCTGAATGGCTGGCCGCGCTTGAACGGACCTGGCGCCAGCCCTACGGCGACCGCCGTCAGGAAATCGTGCTGATCGGCAAGGACATGGACCGCGAGGCCCTGACCGCGATGTTCGACAAGGCCCTGCTGACCCGGTTCGAAATGGAACGCGGGATCGAGGGCTGGAAAAAGCTCGCCGATCCGTTCCCGCATTGGGGACCGGTCGCTGAGGCGGCGTGAGGGCGCGTGACCGCGACCAGGGTCGGCGGAACCGGACCAGACCAGCTTGAAACCCCGCTCTGATGAGCACTCAACATTCAGGGAGTTATCGATGCGCAGACTTTTCTTCGCCCTTGCCGCCGCCGCTGTGCTGGCTTGCAGTCCCGCCACCGCACAGCAGGCGACGCCAACGCTCCAGGGTAGCGGCGGACCCGCTCATGGTGCGCCCCCGCAAGGGCGGGTCGGACAGTTGATCGAGCAGATGCGCGCTGGCGGGCTGGTGCTCGTCATCCGCCACGAACGCACCGAGATTCCCTCCCGCGAGGACGACTACACCCGCCCTGCGAACGATTGCACCGCACAGCGCAATCTGTCCGTGGCCGGCCTCGCCGGTTCACAGGAAACGGGCGTGGCCCTGCGCGCCCTCAGCATTCCGGTCACGACGATCATGAGCAGCCCCATGTGCCGGGCGACTGAAACAGCGCGCTTCATGTTCGGCACCTACAGCATCGAACCGCGCCTGATCCATCACAACCCCGACGTACCCGGAGACATGGAACGAGCGGGCGAGGCGTTCGCCGATGTCCTCCGCGGCCTGCCGTCCATCGACGGCAACACGGCGCTGATCAGTCACGCCGGCAACATTGCCAGGGCCACCGGATTGCGGCTGGCCGAAGGAGAGATCGGCGTCGTTCGTGTCGGGGCCGATGGCAGTATTACCGCCGTGGGCCAGGTTCTCGGCAGCGGTCTGGGACCCCATGCCCGTATGGCCCTCAGCCATGCGCCGTAGGATCAACTCACGCGCCGGATCGGGGACCAGGCGGTCTCGCCAAGGCGTTTGATCAGGTGAGACGTGACGCACCCTGTTCAACCCGCCCGGCAATTCCCGGGCGGCTATCTCCCTGCGCCCTTCACACCGCGACCGAACCGTCTAGGTTCGCACCCTGCTCGTAAGGGAACCCGTCCATGCGCCGTCGCACTTTCCTCTCGACCCTTCCTGCCGGTGCACTCCTCGCCGGAGCCGGTGCAGCGAGCGCAGGCAGTGCGCCTGCCCCGGCTGCCGCCCCGCGCGCGCGTCAGGCCGCCGCCGCCGACCCCTTCGCCGGCGTCGGTCCCGGCAACCGCAACAGCGGTGTGCAGTTCGTCGGCCGGTCGACCGTCTGGGGCCAGCACGGTGCCGCGGCCACGGCCCATCCCCGCGCCACCCTGATCGGCATAGACACCCTGCGGCGTGGCGGCTCGGCCATCGACGCGGCCATCGCCATCAACGCCGCCCTCGGCTTCCTCGAACCCACCGCCAACGGCATCGGCGGCGACGCCTTCTGCATGCTGTGGGACCCGGCCCAGCGGAAGGTCGTCGGCTTCAACGGTTCCGGAAACAGTCCCCTCGCGTTGTCGCTGGAGACCGCGCGGTCGAAGAAGGCCGAGGACGGCTATCTGCCGCCCTATGGCGCGGTCACGGTCAATGTCCCCGGCACGGTCGACGCCTGGTGGGCCGCCCACCAGCGCTACGGCAAACTGCCGTGGGCGGACGTCCTGCTGCCGGTGGCGGAGCTGTGCGAGGAGGGCGTGCCCATGCCCCAGCTGATCGCCTGGTACCTTCAGCGCAACATGGCCGGCTTCGACCGCCGCGCTGCGATCATCGAGGAGAACGACAACCGCAGGAAGGTCTATGCCCCCGATGGTCGCACCCCCCGGGTCGGCGAGGTCTTCGCCAATCCCGACCTCGGCCGCACCTACCGGATGATCGCCGAGGGCGGCCGCGACGCCTTCTATGAGGGCACCATCGCCGACCATATCGAACGCTATTTCCGCCGCATCGGCGGCTGGCTGACCAGGGCCGACCTGGCCCCGCACCGCACCGAATGGGTCGAGCCGATCCGCACCGACTATCGCGGCGTCGAGGTCTATGGCCTCGGCCCCAATACCCAGGGCCTGTCGACCAACCAGATCCTCAACATCTGCGAGCGGTTCGACCTCAAGGGCATGGGCTTCCAGTCCGCCGCCTCGATCCACCACCAGGCCGAGGACAAGCGGCTGGCGTTCGAGGATCGGGCCAAATGGTTCGCCGACGACCGCTTCATCCGCACCCCGGTCGAATGGCTGAACTCCAAGGCCTATGCCGCCGAGCGCGCCGCCCTGATCC
>JAUYAG010000022.1 GCA_030693575.1 Brevundimonas sp.
CACAGCGGCGGCGTCAGGGCGCCGACGTCCATGGCCTGGGTGGTCACGTTCAGCAGGTGCGAGAGGATGCGGCCGATCTCGGAATACAGCACCCGGATCAATTGGGCCCGGTACGGCACGTCCACGCCCAGCAGCTTTTCGATCGCCAGGCAGAAGGCATGCTCCTGGTTCATCGGCGCGACATAGTCGAGACGGTCCAGATACGGCACGTTCTGGAGGTAGGTGCGGGCCTCCATCAGCTTTTCGGTGCCGCGGTGCAGCAGGCCGATGTGCGGATCGACGCGGGTGACCAGCTCGCCGTCCAGCTCCAGCACAAGACGCAGCACGCCGTGGGCGGCCGGGTGTTGCGGGCCGAAATTGATCGTGAATTTGCGGTCGTCCAGCGCACGGGCGTGCTCGGTCAGGCCGTCATCGAAGATGTCGGTGGCGCCGATCGGCGTGGTGGGGGCGTGGCCGTCAGCCATCAATGGAATCCTCGTCGTGCGAGCGCCCCTTGCGGGTCAGCGCCACCAGCCAGCCCAGGGCGAGCGTCAGCACGCCCATGCCCGAGACGGCTGCGGTCGAAATCTCCCAGTTGCCGGTCAGAACCGCCAGCGCCAGCGGCGTCGACAGCAGCACCGCCGAGGCGCCCAACAGCGCGCTCTGCAGCTCGCCGGCCGACAGCCGACGGATGCCCGCCCCGACCGCCAGACAGACCACGGCGACCATGATCGCCACGCCCAGCGACTGCAGCTGCGCCGGCTCCACCTCGGGGGCCCGCGTGAACCAGCCGGTCAGCCGCGCTCCGAGCGTGAACAGAAACGCCGTCGAAAAGGTCACCAGAAAGAAGGATGACGCTGAACGGATGGCTGCGCGATTCATCTTCATGGATCATCCCGCCTTCTCATCGCCGGGCAGGATGGTCGCCGGGTATTCGGCACCTTCCCAGGGCGACAGGAAATCAAAGTTCCGGAACTCCTGGGTCAGTTTGACGGGTTCATACACAACCCGCTTCTGCTCCTCGTCATAACGCACTTCGACATACCCGGTCATCGGGAAGTCCTTGCGGAGCGGATGCCCCTGGAAGCCATAGTCGGTCAGCAGGCGACGCAAGTCGGGGTGACCCGAGAACAGCATGCCATACATGTCGAACGCCTCGCGCTCGAACCAGTCGGCGCAGGGGAAGACCCCCACGGCGCTCGGTACCGGCTGGACCTCATCGGTCGTCAGCTTGACCCGCACGCGCGCGTTCCGGGTCATCGACAGCAGATGATAGACCACCTCGAACCGCTCCTCGCGATCCGGGAAATCGACGCCGCACAGGTCGAGCAGCTGGTGGAAGCCGAACCGCTCCTTCAGCGCCGTCAGCACCTCGAGGATGCTGTCGCGGTCGGTGATCAGCGTCAGTTCGCCGAACGCCACCTGCGCCTGCACGCCCAGCGCGCCGACCATCTCGGCACCCAGCGGCGTGAGCGCCGTTTCCATCTCGGTGATGCGAGCCAGCGCGTTCATCGGTCGATCGTCCCGGTGCGGCGGATCTTCTTCTGCAGCTGCAGCAGCCCGTACAGCAGCGCCTCCGCCGTCGGCGGACAGCCCGGCACATAGACATCGACCGGCACGACCCGGTCGCAGCCGCGAACGACGCTATAACTGTAGTGGTAGTACCCGCCGCCGTTGGCGCAGCTGCCCATGGACAGGACATAGCGCGGGTCCGGCATCTGGTCGTAGACCTTGCGCAGGGCCGGAGCCATCTTGTTGGTCAGGGTGCCGGCGACGATCATCAGGTCCGACTGACGCGGACTGGCGCGCGGGGCCATGCCGAACCGCTCCATGTCGAAGCGCGGCATCGAGGCCTGCATCATCTCGACGGCGCAGCAGGCCAGGCCGAAGGTCATCCACATCAGCGAGCCGGTGCGGGCCCAGTTGATGACGTCGTCCAGCGAGGTGGTGATGAAGCCGCGCTCGCCCAGCTCGGCGTTCACGGCCTCGAAGAATTTGTCGTGAATGGCCGGGTCATAGCCCTCCACCGACGAACGCGCGCCGGTGTTGAACATGGTCGTGCTCATCGGCGTCGCCAGCCGCGCGGAGGCCGGCCCCACGGGCGATGCGCCCTGGTTGCCGACACCGATCAGCGGGACGGTATTGGTCGTCACTCCCATTCGAGCGCGCCCTTCTTCCATTCGTAGATGAACCCGACGGTCAGCACGCCGAGGAAGACCATCATCGACCAGAAGGCGAACACCATGCCAGCGCGCGACAGGTCGAACATCGACACCGCCCACGGGAACAGGAAGGCCACCTCAAGGTCAAAGATGATGAAGAGGATGGAGACCAGATAGAAGCGCACGTCGAACTTCATGCGCGCGTCGTCGAAGGCGTTGAAGCCGCACTCATAGGCCGACAGCTTCTCGCTGTCGGGGTTGCTGGGCGCGAGCACCCAGGCCGCCAGCATGAAACCGACGCCGAGCACCGCCGCGATCCCGAGGAAGATCACGATCGGCAGATATTCGAGCAGGAATGCATTCATCCGGAAGGGACCTTGTCCGTCGCCAGAGGGAGGGGCGGATTCGGCGCTTTCTAGCCCCGGAACCGCGCCCGTTCAAACCCATGTGACGAAAGGTTTTTTTTGAGAATGGTTCGCAGATTGAGGGACAGCATGTCGCAGGCCGTCAGCCTTGCCTCGCAAGCGCCGCTCCCGCCCTATGGCCCGCTGTTCTGAGAACCGTCCGGGAGGGACGCATGACCATGGGAAGCCGGGTGCTGAACGGCATCGAACGCATCGGCAACAAACTGCCGGATCCCGTCTTTCTGTTCCTCTGGCTTATCGGCGGACTGATCGTCCTGAGCCTTGTCGGGGCCGGCCTGGGCTGGTCGGCGGTGAATCCGGTCACGGGCGATACCCTGGCCGCGAAGAGCCTGCTGGCACCCGAGAACCTCGAGCGGCTGATCATCGGCATGCCCTCGACCCTGACCGACTTCCCGCCCCTGGGTATCGTGGTCACCATCATCTACGGGGCCTCGGTCGCCGAACGCAGCGGCCTGTTCACAACCGCGATCCGCGCCGCCCTGCTGAACGCCCCCAAGGCGATCCTGACGCCGGTCATCGTCATCACCGGCATGCTCTCCCACCACGCTTCTGACGCCGCCTATGTCGTGGTCATCCCCCTGGCCGCCGTGATCTTCGCCGCCGTCGGCCGCCATCCCTTGGCCGGTCTCGCAGCCGGGTTCGCGGCGGTTTCGGGCGGCTATGCCGGAAACCTGTTCCCCGGTGCCCAGGACGCCCTGCTGCTCGGCATCACCGAACCGGCCGCGCATCTGATCGACCCGTCCTACTCCGTGAACATCGCCGGCAACTGGTTCTTCATCGTCGGCGTCGTGCTGGTCTTCACCCCGATCGTCTGGTTCATCACGGACCGGATCATCGAGCCCCGTCTCGGGCCCTGGAAGCCGATCGACGGCGCCGTCGCGACCGCCGACGAGAAGACCGCCATCACCGCAGATGAAAAACGTGGCCTCGCCTTCGCGGGCCTGACGGTCCTCGCCATGATCGCCCTCTGGGCCCTGATCACCGCCCTGCCCGGCTCGCCCTTCGTCGACCCCGACGCCGAGGCGGCCCAGCGGTTCAACCCCCTCTACAAATCCCTCGCCGCCTTCTTCGCCCTGACCTTCTTCATGTCCGGCGCGGCCTTCGGCATCGGCGCGCGCAGCGTGACCAGCCACCACGATCTGGTGCGCATGATGCGCGAGGGCATCGTCCAGCTCGCCCCCTATCTCGTGCTCGTCTTCTTCGCCGCCCACTTCGTGGCGATGTTCAACTGGTCAGGCCTGGGGCCGATCCTGGCCATCAACGCCGCCGAGCAGCTGCGCCAGATCAACATGCCCGCTCCCCTGCTGCTGATCAGCGTCGTCCTGGTGTCATGCTTCTTCGACCTGTTCGTCGGCTCGGCCTCGGCCAAATGGTCGGCCCTCGCCCCGATCGTGGTGCCGATGTTCATGCTGCTGGGCATCAGCCCCGAGATGACCACGGCCGCCTACCGCATGGGCGATTCGGTGACCAACATCGCCACCCCGCTGATGAGCTACTTCCCCCTGATCCTCACCTTCGCCCAGCGCTGGGACCCGAGATTCGGGCTCGGCTCGCTGATGTCGACCATGCTGCCCTACGCCGGTGCCTTCCTGGTCGCCGGCCTGACCATGGTGGCGCTGTGGGTCGCGCTGGATCTGCCGCTGGGGCCGGGGGTCGGCGTCCACTACACGCCACCGCCGCCTGCGGTCGCCGTCCAACTGCCCGTGGACGGCGGTATCACGGGCCCGGTCGCGCCTCCGGAAGCCGCCGCCGTGGCGGGTCCGGGAGTCACAACGCGATGATCGTCGATTTCCTTCCCGGACGCGCTTGACAGTGCGAGGCCCCCCCGCCTAAACGACGCCCCTCGCCGCTGAGCACTGCTTCGCGTCGGGAATACGCGGGTGTAGCTCAGTTGGTTAGAGTGCCGGCCTGTCACGCCGGAGGTCGCGGGTTCGAGTCCCGTCACTCGCGCCATTCCCTTTGAAATCGAATTCAGGGAATGGCGCGGCCCCGCCGGTGTGAACCGGCCCCCCCGTCACTGCAGCGTCAACACCGCATCGTCCGCCGCCAGCGCCTGTTCGCGCCCTTCCGGCCCGGCGGTGATCTGTACGAAGGTGAAGCCACGCGCGGTCAGTTCATCCAGCAGCCCCGGCAAGGCGGCGATCATTTGCGGCCGCGTCTCGTGCAGGATCAGGACCCCACCCTGATTGCTCTCCATGGCGTTGAGCGTGATCCGGGTGATCGAGTCAGCAGAATAGCCGCGCCAGTCATCGGTGCCGGCCTCGGCTGAAACCACGATGACCCCGCGCTGATTCAACCAGTCGGCCATGTATGCGCCCTCGCCCAGCCCCGGAAAGCGGAACATCGGCTCGATCCGGGCGCGCTCCTCGGGTGGCGCGTCGGCCAGGGCGGCTTCCAGCGCGGCATAGCTCCGGCGCACCTCGCTGACCTGGGCCTCGCGAGCCCAGTGGCGGAGATAGGTCGGGTGCGACCAGCTGTGGCTGGCGACGTTATGGCCCCGGCGCACGACCTCACGGACCTGTTCGGGGTGCATCCGCACATATTGCCCGACGAAGAAGAAGGTCGCCTTGATCCCCCGCTCGTCGAGGATGTCCAGCACCCGGCTGTTGTACAGCGGACTGGGGCCGTCATCGAAGGTCAGGGCGATGGCCATGGGCGGCAGCGGCGTCCGGACGTGCTGGATCGAGCCATAGCGCCCCGGCGGCATCGTCAGCAGGACCTGACCCGCCTGTACGGTGGCGGGGGGCGTATAGGGGACCTCGCTGCTCTCCGCGGGCGCGCGGGGCAGCCAGACGGCGAAGGCGGCCGTCAGGGCGATCAGGAACAGACGCACACACCCTCCCCGAGGCTCAGGCCCGCACGCTAGCCCTGCCACGCCTTCCAGCGAGGGCGCGCAACCGGTGGGGGATATTGACTGTTACGGGTTCCTGCCCGCCACGAGGACATTCTGGACCCGGCGGCCCAGCGGATCGCGGGACTGCCAGGTCTGACCGACCTCGGCCTCGACCATCTGGGTGCAGAAGCGCGGGATCAGCATATAGGGCCGCATATTGGTCAGGCAGACCTGCTCACCGGCGACAGACCAGCGGGCGGCCAGCCGGCGGCCGTCAGAAAACTGCGCCGCATAGGTGCCGTCCTGGTTGAACCAGTGCTTGACCCAGCCTCCGTCCGGATAGCGGGACACCACGGTGTTTCCGAAGACGGAGTTCATCTCGGCCCGACCCGGGCCCGCGGCCAGACACGCGACAACCAGTGTCGCTACGGCAGCCGTTCGCAGCATTCGAGCACCCCTACTCAGCCCTTCCCGAGCCCGACTATTAACAATCGGTTAGGAAATGCCAACCCCTGACTCCCGTTAGACGAATAGTTGACTCTGGCGTGGGGGCTTCTATATCCGGCGCACGTTCGGGACAGGACTGGCGAATCCGCGCCGCCCGCTCGCCCAGAGACAGGGCGGTTCCGCGACATCGCACGACGACCCGATGCGCGGGCCGTCCTTACCAGTCCCAAGGACCTATGACCGAATTCTCGATGCTGGGCCTCTCGCCCACGACTCTCAAGGCCGTCGCCGACACCGGCTACACCACCGCCACCCCGATCCAGGCCTCGGCCATCCCGGTCGCCCTCGCCGGCCGCGACGTGCTCGGCATCGCCCAGACCGGCACCGGCAAGACCGCCGCCTTCACCCTGCCGATGATCGACCGGCTGTCGTCGGGCCGGGCCAAGGCCCGCATGCCGCGCGCCCTCGTTCTGGCCCCGACCCGCGAACTGGCCGACCAGGTCGCCTCCTCGTTCGAGAAATACGCCAAGGGCACCAAGCTCAGCTGGGCCCTGCTGATCGGCGGCGTCTCCATGGGCGACCAGGTGACCCTGCTGAACAAGGGCGTCGACGTCCTGATCGCCACCCCGGGCCGCCTGCTGGACCTGTTCGAACGTGGCAAGGTCATGCTCAACGGCGTCGAGATCATGGTCATCGACGAAGCCGACCGGATGCTGGACATGGGCTTCATCCCGGACATCGAGCGCATCTTCAAACTGACGCCGCCGCGTCGCCAGACCCTGTTCTTCTCGGCCACCATGCCGCCCGAGATCACCCGGCTGACGACCCAGTTCCTCAAGGACCCGACGCGGCTGGAGGCTTCGCGCCCGGCCCAGACCGCCGACACCATCACCCAGTACCTGGTCCGCATTCCCTCGACCGATCCCAAGGCCAAGCGCGCCGCCCTGCGCGCCCTGATCGGCCGTGCCGACGTCCGCAACGGCATCGTCTTCTGTAACCGCAAGTCCGAAGTCGATGTTGTCGCCAAGTCGCTGAAACAGCATGGCTTCGACGCCGCCCCGATCCATGGCGACCTCGACCAGTCGCTGCGCATGAAGACCCTCGCCGCCTTCCGCTCGGGCGAGCTGAAGCTGCTGGTCGCCTCCGACGTCGCCGCGCGCGGTCTCGACATCCCCGACGTCAGCCACGTCTTCAACTACGACGTCTCGCACCACGCCGACGACTACGTCCACCGCATCGGCCGCACCGGCCGCGCGGGCAAGCTCGGCCAGACCTTCATGATCGTGACGCCGGCGGATGACCGCTCGCTCGACAAGGTCCTGAAGCTGATCAAGATGGACCCCATCGAACTCACGCTGGACGGCGTCGACTTCTCGCCGGGCAAGGCCCAGCCGAGTCGGGATTCGGGCCGCCCCGAACGCGCGCCCGCCCGCGGTCGTAGCCGCGGTCCTCGCGAAACGCCCAAGGATGCCGCCGCTGAAGCGTCAGAGGTCGTCGCTCCCGTCCCGACCGCCGAGCCGGTGAATACAGAAGCCGCTGTCGAGGCTCCCGCGATCGATACGCCGTCGTCCGATGCGCCCAAGCCGCGCCGGAGCCGCAGCCGCCGCGGCGCCAAGCCCGCCGCCACGGAAGCCGTCGAGGTCGCCGAGGCTCCCGCGGCCGTCGTGGCACCGACGCCCGCGGCGCCCTCGCAGGACCGTCCGGTGCAGGAAACCCACCTGCGCCAGTCGGACCGTCGTGGCGACAATGCGAGCTCTGAGCCGCAGCGCTCGAACGGGCGTCCGTTCGGCGAAGGCGACATTCCCGCCTTCCTGCGCCGTCCGGTGTCGATCAAGGGCTGAAATATCTCCCAAATCGACGGTCAACGAACCGGATTTAACCCGTCGTTACGGAAGCGCGAATAGCGTTACCGGCGAAATCGGTCGCCCCGGAGCGGCCCTGCGGGGAACTACGTATGGCGGCTCAGCTCGAAACCACTCTTCGGGGACCTGAAGCCTACGGACTGGCGCGCAGGGTCATCGAAGCGATGGAATCAGCGGGCGTCTGGCCGACGCCTTTGAATTTCGAGATCTGGGTCCACTATCTCGGCGATCCCGAGGGGCCGCTGGGCCGCGAGATCAAGAGAATCCTGGCGGCAGAAGAGCCTTTCACCGAAGCGACGGCCGACATGCTGGCCGCCGAGTACCTGCCGCGGGGGCGGCTGACCGAGGAGATTCGCGACGCCGGCCGCGTCCTGGACCGTGAACTGTCCAGCGTATCCGACGCCATCTCCAGGGCGCACAAGTCGCAGGCCGCCTACGGCCAGACCCTCGACAAGGCCGCCACCAGCATTGAAACCGCCGGCGACGGAGCCGGCCTCCAGGCCATCGTCTCCGGACTGACCTCCGCCACCCGCAAGGTTCAGCGCGAGAACGAGACGCTGGAGAAGCGGCTCGACGCCTCGACCCGCGAGGTCGCCCGTCTGCGTGAGCACCTGGAACAGGTGCGCCGTGACGCCATGACCGACGCCCTGACCAATCTGGCCAACCGCAAGGCGTTCGATGAACACCTCGAAGCCGCCTGCGCCCAGGCCGAGGTTGGAGGCGGCGCCCTTACCCTCGCCGTCCTCGATATCGATCATTTCAAGCGCTTCAACGACACCTGGGGTCACCAGACGGGCGACCAGGTCCTCCGCTATGTCGCCAGCGTCATGGGGCGGGTGGCCAAGGCGCCTCGCATCGCCGCGCGGTACGGTGGCGAAGAGTTCGCCATGATTTTCCCCGAGGAGAGCCACGGCCAGGTCGAACAAGCCCTGGAGGCCATCCGCATGGAAATCGCTTCCCGGTCACTGCGCCGCCGGTCGACGGATGACGAACTGGGCGCGGTGACCCTTTCGGCCGGCTTCGCCCAGCGGCGGCCGGACGAGACCGCGTCTGCCCTGCTGGATCGCGCTGACGCGGCGCTCTATGCGTCCAAGCATGCGGGCCGGAACCGCGTGACCAGTGCAGAACGGCTCGACCAGGCCGCCTGAAGCCTTCCGCCCCGGGCGTTTCACGTCATAGTGGCCTGATGCGCAGCTTCGCCTTCAACGTCGCCTACTGGCTCCTGTCGATCGTCTATACCCTGGGCGCGGCCTTCGCGGCCCTGGCCCCCGGCCGCGGCGCGACCACCTGGATTATCCGTCGCTATGTGAAGCGGATGGTGCAGGCCATGCGCGTCTTCGCCGGCATCCATATCACCGTGCGCGGTCGTGAGCGGCTGCCGACGGGCGCTTTCATCATCGCGTCCAAACACCAGAGCTGGGGCGACGGCTTCGCCACCTACGACCAGTTCGACGACCTCGCCTTCGTCACCGGCGACCATCTCGAGAAATTTCCGCTGCTGGGCACGGTGTTGCGCAAGCTCGGTGCCATCGTCGTCAACAACTGCGGCGGCCGCGAAGCCCGCGAGGCGCTGAAACACCGCTCCGCCGACGCCCACGCCGCCGGCCGCAGGATCCTGATCTACCCCGAGGGCAATCTGGCGAAGGTGGGTGAGAAATTCCGCTACCGCTCCGGAGTCTGGCACATGTACCGCGACTTCGACATGCCGGTCGTGCCCTTGGCCACCAACCTCGGCCTGTTCTGGCCGCAGGAGGCCTTTCGCAAGACTCCCGGCACGGCGACGCTGGAGTTCCTCGACCCCATCCCGACCGGCTTGGGCAAGGAGGCGTTTCTGGCCCGGCTCGAAGCCGCTGTCGAAGGCAAGACCGCCGAACTGATCGCAGAGGCGACCGGCCAGCCCGTCACGCCGGCGGTTCGCGTGCTGGCGCCCGACGAAGCCGCCAAGGCGGCCAGGGTGGGCGCGGCGACCTAAGCCGCCGGGATCACCGCGCCGTCGTATTTCTGCGCAATGAAATCCTTGACCGCCTGGCTGCGGAGCATGGCCGCCAGCGCCACGATGCGCGGGTCTTCACGGTTGTCCGGCCGGGCCACCAGATAGTTGACATAGGGGCTGTCGGCGCCCTCCAGCACCAGAGCGTCCGTGCGCGGCTTGAGCCCGGCGTCCAGCGCATAGTTGGTGTTGATCACCGCCATATCGACCTGGTCCAGCACCCGCGGCAGGGTCGCGGACTCCAGCTCGCGGAAGCGCAGGTTCTTCGGGTTCGCGACGATATCGCGCAGCGTCTGCAGCGGGTTGGCCGGATCCCTCAACCGCACCAGCCCGGCCTTCTGCAGCAGGATCAGCGACCGCCCGATCGAGGAGGCGTCATTGGGCACCGCCACCTCCGCCCCGTTCGGCAGCGCGGCCAGAGAGCGGAACCGGCGCGAATAGGCCCCCAGCGGCTCGACATGCACCCCCGCCACCGTGATGAGGTCCGAGCCGCGCGAGGCGTTGAACTCGTCCAGATAGGGCTTGGTCTGGAAATAGTTCACATCCAGCCGGCCCTCGGCCAGCTGGGTGTTCGGCTGAACATAGTCGTTGAAGACCTTGATCTCGATCTGGATTCCCTCGGCCGCGAGCAGCGGTTTGATGTGCTCGAGGATTTCGGCGTGCGGCACGGCGGTCGCCCCGACGATCAACGGCGCACCGGCGTCGGCCTTCCTTGCGGCCCCCTGCCCGCAGGCGGCGAGCAGCAGGGACGCGGCGGCGAGGGTCAGGAGCGAGCGGCGGATCATGGGCGGGCCTTTCGGGGGAGCGATCAGCGGTGGGAAACGGCGGCGACCAGCCGGTCGCCGAGCATCTGGAGGACCTGCACCAGCAGGAGCAGCAGCACGACGGTCACGACCATGACATCGGTCTGGAACCGCTGATAGCCGAAGCGGATGGCCAGGTCGCCCAGCCCGCCGGCACCGACCACCCCGGCCATGGCGGTATAGCTGACCAGGGCGATGGCGGTGACGGTCGCACCGGCGAGAATGCCGGGCATGGCCTCGGGCAGAAGGGCGCGGGTGACGATCTGGAAGGTCGAACCGCCCATCGCCTGGGTCGCCTCGACGACGCCCTTGTCGACCTCGCGCAGCGCCGTCTCGACCAGACGGGCGTAGAAGGGCGCGGCCCCGACGACCAGCGGCGGAATGGCGCCCGCCACGCCCAGCGACGTCCCGACCAGCAGCACCGTCACCGGCAGCATGACGATCAGCAGGATGATGAAGGGCACCGACCGCAGGATGTTGACGACCAGCGACAGCAGCGCGTTCAGGACCGGATTGGCCGCCAGCCGCCCCTTGCCGGACAGGTACAGCAGCACCCCCAGCGGAATGCCGAACAGCACCGTCAGCGCCATGGAACCGCCCAGCATCAGCAGGGTGTCGCGGCTCGCGCGCGCGATCTCGGGCCAGTCAATGTTGACGAAGAAGGCTTCCATCAGACCGCCTCCACCGTAACGCCGCGCGCCGTCAGCTGGGCCACCGCCGCCTCGGCATCGCCGCCGGTGAAGGCCACGACCAGCTGCCCGTAAGGCTCGCCGCGGATCCGGCTGATCCGCCCGGACAGGATCGAATAGTCCACGCCCACCGACCGCGCGACGCGGCTCAGTTCCGGCTCATAGGTCGAACCACCGCGGAACGTCAGCCTGGCCAGTCTGCCGCCCGGCGGCACGTCGGCGCTCTCGAAGCCGTCCTCACCCTCGGCCAGCATGGCGCGGGTCGCGGCGTGTTGCGGATGCAGGAAGACATCGGCCGTCGCCCCCTGCTCCACCACACGCCCGTCCTTCAGCACCGCCACCCGGTCGCAGACGCGGCGCACCACCTCCATCTGGTGGGTGATCAGAACAATGGTCAGTTTCAGGTCGCGGTTCAGTTGATCCAGTAGCGACAGGATCTCGTCGGTCGTCTCGGGGTCCAGCGCGCTGGTCGCCTCGTCGCACAACAGCACCCCCGGTTCGCAGGCCAGGGCCCGGGCGATGCCCACCCGCTGCTTCTGACCGCCCGACAGTTGAGCCGGATGCTTCTTCCCATGCTCGGAGAGGCCCAGCTGCTCCAGCAGGCCCGCGACCCGCCGGTCCACCTCCGCCGCCGGCCGCCCTTCCAGCCGCAGGGGGAAGGCGACATTGTCCGCCACCGTCTTGGCGTTCAGCAGGTTGAAATGCTGGAAGATCATGCCGATCCGCCGGCGCGCGGCGCGCAGTTCGGCCGGCGGCAACGCCGTCATCTCACGCCCGTCGACCGTCACCGTCCCGGCGTCCGGACGTTCCAGCAGATTGATCGTCCGGATCAGGGTCGACTTGCCCGCACCCGACCGCCCGACCACGCCGAACACCTGACCGGCCTCGACCGTCAGATCGACCGCGTCCAGCGCCACGCGCTCGCCTGCCGCGCTCCTGAAGCGCTTCGTCACTCCGTCCAGTCGGATCATCAGTCGGCTTCCAGCGCCTTTGCGGGAATGATGGTGACGCTCTCGCCGCAGCCGCAGGCGTCGGTCTGGTTCGGATTCCGGAACACGAATTTCGAGGCCAGCTTCGTCGTCTCGTAGTCGAGCTCGGACCCGATCAGGAACAGGATCGACTTGGGATCAACGACGACGGTCGCGCCCTTGTCGGTCACCACCTCGTCCAGCGGCCCGAGCTCGTCGGCGAAGGCAAACGTATATTCCTGCCCCGCACAGCCTGCGTTCTTCAGCCCGACGCGCAGCGCCTTGTGTCCGCCGGCTTCGGTCAGGGCGCGCACCCGCTCGGCCGCCGCTTCCGTCAGGGTGACGACGGCGGGGCGTGGGCGGCGGGGACGGGGCGTGGTCTGAAGCTCGGTCATGGGACGGTCCATCAGAACATGTTCAGGGCCAGCTTGGCCTCGTCGCTCATCTTCGACGCGTCCCATGGCGGATCGAAGGTCAGTTCCGCGCGCGCCGACTTCACGCCGTCGACCTTCATCACCGCCTGCTCGACCCAGATCGGCATCTCGCCGGCCACGGGGCAGCCCGGTGCCGTCAGCGTCATCTCGACCACCACGTCGCGGTCGTCGGAGAGGTCGACCTTGTAGATCAGGCCGAGTTCATAGATGTCGACCGGGATTTCCGGGTCGAACACCGACTTCAGCGCCTCGATGATGTCGTCCGTCATCCGGTCGATCTCGGCCTGGGCCAGGGCGCTCTTCGGCGGCGCGTCCCAGGCTTCGGCGAAGGCCGCGCTGTCGGTCTTTTCGGTCGTCGGGTCGCTCATGCGAAGAACTCACGGGCCTTGATCAGGGCGTCGGCGAAGGCGTCGGCGTCCTCGAGGGTGTTATACAGGGCGAAGCTGGCGCGGGCGCTCGATGTGATGCCGAACCGGCGTGACAGCGGCTCGGCGCAATGCAGGCCGGCGCGCACGGCGACGCCGTAGCGGTCCATCACCTGGGCGATATCATGGGCGTGGGCGCCCTCGACGGTGAAGGTGAAGATGGCCCCCTTCCCGTCCGCCGTGCCGATCTCGGTCAGCCAGTTCAGGCCGTCCAGCCGCGCCCGGACCCGCTCCATCAGCGCCGCTTCATGCGCGCGGACGGCCGCGGCGTCATACTGCATCAGCCAGCCGATCGCGGCGCCGAGGCCGATGGCCTCCAGGATCGGCGGCGTGCCGGCCTCGAACCGGTGCGGCAGGCCCGCATAGGTCACCGCATCCTCGGTCACCGTGGCGATCATCTCGCCCCCGCCCTGATACGGCGGCAGGGCCTCCAGCGCGGCGCGCTTGCCGTACAGGCCGCCGATGCCGGTCGGCCCGAACAGCTTGTGCCCGGTGAAGACATAGAAGTCGGCGTCCAGCGCCTGGACGTCGGGGCTGCAGTGGACCGCCCCCTGGCAGCCGTCGACCAGCACCAACGCCCCGGCCGCATGGGCCATATCGGCGATGGCGCGCACATCGTTCACCGTGCCCAGCACATTGGACATATGGGTCACGGCCACCAGCCGCGTCCTGGGCCCGATCAACGCCGCCAGCGCCGCCATATCCAGCGCGCCGTCGTCGGTGACCGGCGCCCATTTCAGCACCGCTCCGTACCGCTCACGCAGCATGTGCCAGGGCACGATATTGGCGTGATGCTCCATCTGGGTGACGACGATCTCGTCGCCCGGCCGGATCGACTGGCCGAGGCCCGCCGCCACCAGATTGATCGCCTCGGTCCCGCCCTTGGTCCAGATGATCTGGTCGGGGCTTTCCGCGTTCAGGAACCGCGCCACGCTCTCGCGCGCCGCCTCGAACGCCTCGGTCGTCTCATTGGCCAGGGTATGCAGGCCACGATGGACGTTGGCGTAGGAATGCTCCATCGCCGCTGTAAGGGCGTCGATCACCGCCCGCGGCTTCTGCGCCGAGGCCGCCGAGTCCAGATAGACCAGCGGCTTGCCGTTCACCTGTCGCGACAGGATCGGGAACTGCGCCCGCACGGCGTAGGGATCGAAGGCGATCACAGGCGATCCGTCAGCCATGCCCGCACCACCTCTCTCGCGCCTTCGTGCGCGATCCGGTCCACGACCTCGATCAGGAAGGCCTCTGTCAGAAGCGCCCGCGCCTCATCGGCGGGGATGCCGCGCTGCTGCATATAGAACAGGGCGCTCTCGTCCAGATTTCCCACCGTATTGCCGTGCGCGCACTGCACGTCGTCGGCGTAGATTTCGAGCTCCGGCTTGGCGTCGACCTCGGCCCGTTCGCCGAGGATCAGGGCATGGTGACCCATCCGCGCATCTGTGCCGTCCGCCCCGCGCTCGACGATGATCTTGCCCTGGAAGACGCCGCGCGCCGTGTCGCGCACCACGCCCTTGGTCAGCTGGCTGGTGATGCCGTCCGCGGCCACATGATCGACCACCGTCGTCAGATCCGCCTGCCGCTCGCCCGACAGCACATAGACGCCGTCCAGCCGAACATCCGCGCCCTTCGCCCCGTGGATCACCTGGGTCTCGAGCCGTTGCAGCCTGGCGCCCGTCGTCAGGCTCGTCTGGCGATAGACGCCGCCCGCCTCAACCTTCACCTGGGCCTGGGTGATCGAGATGGCATCCGCCGGCTCGTCGGCCAGCAACACCCGCGTGACCTCGGCGCCCCGCGCCACGTCCAGCTCCAGCCGGTTGTTCGCAACATAGGCCGAGCCGTGACCCTCATGGCTCTCCAGCAGCAGTAGCTTCGCCCCCGCCCGCACCGAGATGCGCGCGGTCAGGGCATGACCGGTCCCCTCAGCGCGCGAGATCAGGCGCAGGCGCACCGTCTTGTCGCCCGAGATCGACATCGCGGTCTCACCCACGGCCCGGCCGTTGACGAACACCATGGCCTCGCCGCCCAGCGCCTCGAACGGCCCGCCGCCGACCAACGGCACCGTCGCCGACGGCGAAGGCGCGGGCGCCTCGCGCAGGTAACGACGCAGGTCGGAGTATTTCCACGCCTCGACGCGACGCGAGGGGAAGCTGGAGGCGTCCTTCAGATCGATGAGCGGAAGGGCGTTCACGCCGCCTCCATTACATATTTGTCGTAGCCCTCGGCCTCCAGCTGTAGCGCCAGTTCCGGCCCGCCCGAGGCCACGATCCGCCCCGCCGCCAGCACATGCACCCGGTCCGGTTTGATGTAGTCCAGCAGCCGCTGATAGTGGGTGATCACCAGCATGGCGCGGTCGGGCGAGCGCAGGGCGTTGACGCCCTCGGACACGATCCGCAGGGCGTCGATGTCGAGCCCGGAATCCGTCTCGTCGAGGATCAGCAGCGACGGCTCCAGCAGGGCCATCTGCAGGATCTCCATCCGCTTCTTCTCGCCGCCCGAGAAGCCGACGTTCAGCGGCCGCTTCAGCATGTCGAAATCCATCTTCAGCGCCGCCGACGCCGCCTTGACCAGCTTCAGGAAGGCGGGGGCCGAGACCTCCTCCTCGCCGCGCGCCCGCTTCTGGGCGTTCAGCGCCGTGCGCACGAACGTCAGGGCCGGAACGCCGGGGATCTCGATCGGATACTGGAACGACAGGAAGACGCCCTTGGCCGCCCGCTCGGCGGGCTCCAGACCCAGCAGGTCCTCGCCCTTCCACGACACGGCGCCTTCAGTCGCCTCATAGCCCGGCCGCCCGGCCACGGCGTAGCCCAGCGTCGACTTGCCGGCCCCGTTCGGCCCCATGATGGCGTGCACCTCGCCCGCCGGCACATCGAGCGTCAGCCCCTTGAGGATAGGCTTGTCGCCGACGGAGACGTGGAGGTTGGAAATGGAGAGCATCAGTTTTCTTCTTCGTCGAGGCGATCGGCCTCGTTCTCGATTTCGCGGATTTCATCGGCGGTGAAGCCGGCGGCCGCGGCGGCGGACAGGAATTGTTTGTGGACCCGGTTGCTGGCCCACGCGGTCAGTACCAGACCCAGCCCAAGAGCCGCGCCGGAAAGCCGCAAGTCGATCAGTGGCGAGCGCCCGGCAGCCAGATCGGCGGCCCCACCGATGAGACAGCCCAGACCCACCAGCAACATCAGCATCCCGCCGACCGCCAGGGCGCCCGTCAAGTTGCGCGGCACGGTGCGGGCACGCTCGACGAAAGCGCTTCGGGCGTCGGTCGCACTCATCCGACCGACCCCTCCAACGAGATCGCCACCAGCTTCTGCGCCTCGACGGCGAACTCCATCGGCAGCTTCTGCATCACGTCGCGGACGAAGCCGTTGACCAGCAGGGCCACCGCCTCCTCCTGCGACAGGCCGCGCTGCTGGGCGTAGAACAGCTGGTCGTCCGACAGGCGCGTCGTCGTCGCCTCGTGCTCCAGCTGGGCCGAGCCGTTGCGGGCCTCGATATAGGGCACGGTGTGCGAGCCGCAGTCGCCGCCGATCAACAGGCTGTCGCACTGGGTGAAGTTGCGCACGCCCGTCGCCTTCGGGTGCACCGACACCAGCCCGCGATAGGTCGAGTCCGACTTGCCCGCCGACACCGCCTTGGCGATGATCCGGCTCTTCGAATTCTTGCCCAGATGGATCATCTTCGTGCCGGTGTCGGCCTGCTGATGTCCGTTGGTGATGGCGATCGAATAGAATTCGCCCGAACTCTCCTCGCCCTTGAGGATGCAGGACGGATATTTCCAGGTCACCGCCGAGCCGGTCTCGACCTGGGTCCACGACACCTTCGACCGGTCGCCGCGGCAGTCGGCCCGCTTGGTGACGAAATTATAGATGCCGCCCTTGCCCTCGGCGTCGCCGGGGTACCAGTTCTGCACCGTCGAATATTTGATCTCGGCGTCGTCCAGCGCCACCAGCTCGACCACCGCCGCATGCAGCTGGTTCTCGTCGCGCATCGGGGCGGTGCAGCCCTCCAGATAGGAGCAGTAGCTGCCCTTGTCGGCGATGATCAGGGTGCGTTCGAACTGGCCCGTCTGGCTCGCATTGATGCGGAAATAGGTCGACAGCTCCATCGGGCAGCGCACGCCCGGCGGGATGTAGACGAACGAGCCGTCGCTGAAGACCGCGCTGTTCAGGGCCGCGAAATAGTTGTCCGAAACCGGCACCACCGAGCCCAGATATTTGCGCACCAGCTCAGGATGTTCGCGCAAGGCCTCGGAAATCGGCATGAAAATCACGCCCACCTTCGCCAGCTCGGCCTTGAAGGTGGTGACCACAGAGACGCTGTCGAACACCGCGTCCACCGCATAGCGCGGCGCGCCCTCGACGCCCGCCAGCACCTCCTGCTCCTTCAGCGGGATGCCCAGCTTGGCGTAGATGGCGAGGATCTCCGGATCGACCTCGTCCAGCGACTTCAGCCCCGCCTTCTCCTTCGGCGCGGCGTAGTAGAACAGGTCCTGATAATCGACCGGTGTATATTTAACCGACGACCAGGTCGGCTCCTCCATCGCCAGCCAGCGCTCATAGGCGGCCAGACGCCATTCCAGCATCCACCCCGGCTCGCCCTTCTTCTCGGAGATGAAGCGGACGATGTCGGCGTTCAGCCCGCGCGGGGCGTATTCCGTGTCGATGTCCGAGATGAAGCCGTGCTCGTACTTCTCCAGCGCGGCGACGGCGTCGATGGTCTTCTGGACAGCGGCCATCAGGCGTCGGCTTTCTGGCGCTCTGCGGTGCGCGCACGGTGTTTGGCATAGGCCTCAACCCAGGCGGCGGCGAACCGCTTCCAGTCGTCCTCGACCGTGCCCCAGCCGCCCGAGATGCGGATGCCGCCGGTGGCCAGGCTGATCCGGCCCGTCGCTACGATGGCCCGCGACGGCTTGGTCTTGCCCGAGGAACAGGCCGAGCCGGCCGAGACCATCAGCCCCATCAGATCGAGGGTGATCAGCTGCTGCGGGCTCTCCCAGTCGGGCACGGCCATGAACAGGGTGTTGGGCAGTCGTTCGGCCCCTTCGCCGATGACGGCGGCGCCGGCGGCCTTGACGACCGCCTCGGCCGCATCGCGCCATGCGGCGTGCGACTGGGCCATCGGCAGGTCGCGCGCGGCGCAGACAGCCGAGGTGCCAAAGCCGGTGATCCCCGGCACATTCTCGGTCCCGGCCCGCAGTCCGCGTTCCTGGCCCGCGCCGTGCAGCATCTGGACCGCCTCGCGGCCCTCGCCCATCACCAGGGCCCCGACGCCCTGCGGCCCGCCCAGCTTGTGCGCGGACAGGGTCAGGCTGTCCCCCTTCAGGGTGCGGATATCGACGGGGATCTTGCCCGCCGACTGGATGGCGTCGACGTGCAGCCAGCCGCCCGCCGAGCGAACCAGCCGCGCGGCCTCGGCGATCGGCTGGATGACGCCGCTCTCATTGTTGGCGTGATGGATGGCCACCACCGCCCGGCCCGGCTGGCCCAGCAGCTGTCGCAGCTTGTTCAGATCCACGACGCCCCGCGAATCCACCGGCAGCATCGTCACCGGCTTGCCCGAGGCCATCGCCGCCTCGGCCACGCACGGATGCTCGGTCGCGCCGACGATCAGCCGCTCGCAGCCCGCCGCGATGGCGCTGAGGATGGCCTGGGCGTTGGATTCCGTGCCGCCGCTGGAGAAGACCACCGCCGTCGGATCGGCGCCGACCAGATCCGCCACCTGCGCCCGCGCCGTCTCGATCCGCGCCCGCGCCCGCCGCCCGGCCGCATGCACAGCCGACGGATTGCCGTTGTCGGCGAGGGCCTTGGCCATCACGTCCTGCACTTCCGGCCGGACGAGGCCGGAGGCGTTGTAGTCCAGATAGACGCCGCTCACGCCGCCACTCCTACTTCAGCCTGGGTCGCCCGGCGCCGCGCGCCGGTGCGGTTCAGCACCACGTCTTCCAGGGACACCCCGGCCAGATAGCGGTGAATCTCGTCGCCGAGGTCCTCCCACAGATTGTGGGTGATGCAGCGTTCGCCGGCCATCATGCAGCCCTTGGGCGACGAACGGCCGATGCAGCGGGTGGCGCGGATGGGCTCGTCGACGGCCAGCACGATCTCGGCCACCACCGTCTCATGCGCGCCCTTGGCCAGCCGGTAACCGCCGCCGGGACCGCGCACGCTCTGCACCAGTCCGCTCTTGCGCAGCCGTGCGAACAACTGCTCCAGATAGCTCAGCGAAATCTCCTGACGCGTCGCAATCTCGGCCAGGGAGACGGCGCGAACCACGCCATCGGCATGGCCGTTCCGGGCCAGATCGGCCATCGCCATCACGGCGTATCGTCCCTTGGTCGACAGGCGCATCGTCCACCTTCAAAAATCGCGCGCTTTTCAGGGCTCTTGTGCTAGAACCCGCGCCTTCGCAAAGGCGTCGACGCGCACGCGGGACTTAGAAAGTCCTACCGCTGCGGTCAAGTATTACGCAGGTGCGAAACGACAGTTGAACACGGAATTCGACGCATATGCCTGAAGTCATCCTGCCCGGCGCCTCTGGCCGTATCGAAGGCCGCTACTCGCCGGGCAAACGCCCGAACGCGCCGATCGCCCTGATCCTGCATCCGCACCCCAAGGCGAACGGGCATATGAACAACCCGGTCACCGTGACCCTGTACCAGCTGTTCCAGAAGCGCGGCTTCGCCACCCT